>NZ_DATIMC010000071.1:0-4511 GCF_035475775.1 Phenylobacterium sp.
CGCCGGCTCGGCCTCTTCTACATGGGCAAGACGCGGCGGATGTACCTCTCGGCCGAGCTGCGCGGTCAGGGGCTGCCGCTCAGCCTGACGCTGCTCGCCCAGTCGCGGTTCGGCCTCGACCTGCGGCAGAAGGACTTCTCCGACCACACCCTCGAGCTGCCGATCATGGTGGCCGACGGCCAGCACGTGGAGCTGCAGCGCATCGAGGCCATGCCGACCCACGCCGGCTACTACACCGCCTGCATCCCGATCGGCCGGTCGCGCTACGCCATCGGCCTGCAGTTCGGCAAGCTCTACGACTTCGTGCAGGTGCAGGAGATCGGCTTCGCCAAGGCCGCGAGCCTCTGGGCCACCGAGCGCGAGGGCGCCGCGACCATTCCGGCCCAGCCGGTGTTCGAGGGCGTCGGCGGCGGCCCCGGCGGCCTGATGCAGATGACCGGCGAGGAGGCCTTCATCATGGTCCCGCCGCCGGCCGACACGGGTGAGGATCTCGTGCTGGTGGTGGTCTTCCGCCCGATCGCCGAGCGTCCCCGCGCGGCGGCCGACCCGCAGGCGATCGCAGCGGCGTAGTGCGCATGTCCCTTCTGATCCACTCCATGGCCGAATTCTGGGAAATCATCGAGACTTGCCTGGAAAAGGCAGGCGCCAAACACCTCGTCGAGATCGGCGCAGAGTTTGGCGGCACATCCAACCTGCTTGCACAGCATGCCGCCCGTCGAGGAGGAACGCTCACCTGCATCGATCCCTGCCCGCAACCCGATTTCCTCGCGTGGTGCGCTGGAGCGCCGGATCTCGTGAAGCATGTGGAGCGGCCAAGCCTCGAAGCGCTTACCGAGCTCGCCGATGTCGACGCCTGGCTGATCGACGGCGACCACAACTGGTACACCGTGCATCATGAGTTGAAGGCGATCCACGCCGCCTGCCGGCGCGATGGACGACCTCTGCTCGTCTTTCTCCATGATGTGGGCTGGCCGACCGCGCACAGGGATTCGTATTACGCGCCCGATCGGATTCCTGCGGAATACCGCCAACCCTATGACTTCGATGCAGGGGTAACGCTCGAGAGCGAGACGCTTGTGCGCGGCCGCGGGTTCCGAGGCATGGGGCATTGGGCCTGGTCGACGAAGCTCGGCGGGCCATGCAACGGCGTCTTCACCGCGATCAAAGACTTCCTGTTCGCCAATTCCGCGGCCGGGGGCAAGGACCTCGGCTGGGCGCGGATTCCTGCTGTCTTTGGCCTCGGCGTCCTCTTCGACTCCGATGCGTCATGGAGCGCGGACGTGGCGCAGGTGCTGCTTCCATTTCATGAAAACCCGCTACTCGCCCGCCTAGAGCTCAATCGCCTGCGCAACTACCTGGCTGTGATTGAGTGGCAGGATCGAACGGCCGAGCTGGAGGCCAACAAGCTGGTCAGCGGGTGAGATGGTGGACCAGGTCGAAGCCCAGGAGCCGCCCCATCTCCCAGACTCCTGGGACGCGGAGGATCGCCGAAAACTCCGCAACATTGAGCTCGCCGCGCCAGCGTTCCACGAGCGTCAGTTCGTCTGACCGCAGCTGCTGCGCCTCAAGCTTGAAGAGTTCACCGGGTTCGACCTGGGCCGCGCGAACTGCGGCCTCGTCAATTCCGTCCATGCCCAGAAAGGCTCCGAGATTCCCCCCGACGGCATGGTGCAGCCCGACCGCCAAGGGGCGGGTGGCTTCCGGGGTGAAGCCAAGTAGCCGCGACACGGCCTCCAGCCCAGCCTTCCGGTTCAAGATGAAATCCTCGTAGCGGATCACCAGGCACGGAATGCCGAGATCGGCCACGACCTGCAGCGCCTCCTGATAGGTGTCGCGCCAGACCGCCGCCGAGGCGGCGAGGGCCTCTCCGCTTGCTCCGCTGTGGCTGTAGGCGAAAGCCCAGGGGAGTCGCGCGAGGATTATGGCGGCTGTGTCGAGCCCGGATGTGGACATCGCAACCTGGCGCACCCACGCCGGGTTCTTGGAGCCGTCGATCGCGACCGGCGCGGCGAAGCGCCGACGTACTGCCGCATAGCCCTCGCGGAGCCCACCCGCGGTCGCCTCCTGGATCAGGCTCTCGTCGAAGATGGGGCATTCGTGCTCTCGCCCCGCCATGCCGCAGATCCGGCACCGATCCACGACCCGGTCCCGCTCCCGGCCCGACCACGGTCGGAAGGACGAAAGGCGATCAATCTCGCCCATGGTGTCGATCCGATCGTCCCGCGCGAGTTCCCGAGCGATGGCCGTCGACCCGCAGAAGACAGTTCCGACGAGGAAGATGGTTCGCATGGGCTCCGACGTGGTGAATCGCTGGATCGAGGATGCGGTGCTTCGGCTCAGACGCCCAGCTTCGCCTTTGCTTCGCGCACGTCGGCCTCGATCTGGACGACCATGGCGTCGAGGCTGTCGAACTTCAGCTCGGGGCGCTGGAAGGCGATGAGGTCGGTCTCGATCACCTGGTCGTAGATGTCCTCGTCGAAGTCGAACAGCCACACCTCGAGCAGCGGCTCGGTCACGCCGTCGACGGTGGGGTTGACGCCGATGTTGGCGACGCCCGGCAGCTTGCGGCCGTCGGGCAGGCGGGTGCGGGTGGCGTAGACGCCGAACTTCGGGATCACGTAGTCGTCGAGGCCGACGTTGGCGGTGGGGTAGCCGAGCTTGCGGCCGAGCTGGCGGCCGCGGACCACCTCGCCCTCGACGGCGAACGGCCGGCCGAGGATCCGCGCCGCCTCCTCCGGACGCCCCTCGCGCAGCGCCTCGCGCACCGCGGTGGAGGAGAACTTCTCGCCGTGCACGTCGGTCACCTCGGCGGCGACCGAGACCCCGAAGCCGAGCTCCGCGCCGTACTGGCGCATGGTGTCCGGCGTGCCGGTGCGGTCCTTGCCGTAGGAGTTGTCGAAGCCCAGCGCCACGTGCCGGACGCCCAGCCCCTCGTGCAGCACGCGGGCGGCGAAGTCGCGATCGGTGACCTGGGCGAGCTCGCCGTAGGGCAGCACGTACAGGATGTCGACGCCCAGCGCCTCCAGCGCGCGCGCCTGCTGGTCGCGCTTCATCAGCTGGAAGGCGGGCTCCTGCGGGCGGTGATAGACGCGCGGGTGCGGATCCAGGGTGATCACCCCCAGCGGGCAGCCGAGCTCGCGAGCCGCCTCGGCGGCCAGCGCGATCACCTTCTGGTGGCCGCGGTGGACGCCGTCGAAGTTGCCCATGGCGACGGCCGCGCCGCGGTCGCTCTCGGGCAGGTTCTTCCAGCCGTGGATGACGCGCACCCGGCTCATCCGCCGATGCCCCCTCCGAACAATGCCTGCCGCACGCCTGGTCCGTCCCTCCTGGCCGCGTCTCACTTAGCGAGGATGGGCCGCGCTCACCAGACCAGGTCGGCCATGGCGTAGGCGGCGGTCACGCCTTCGGTCTCGAAGACGTGGTCGATCATCGCCGGATCGATCGCGCCGTGGGCCAGGATCTCAGGGCCGTGAATGCCGTTGGCGATGAACAGCACGTCGAGGCCCTGCGCATTGGCGCCGCGCAGGTCGGTGCGCGGCCCGTCGCCGACGCACAGCACCCGGGCCCGCGCGATCGGGCGGCCCCGCCGCTCTTCGGCCTTCAGGAGCGCCAGCTCGTAGATCGCCGCGTGCGGCTTGCCGGCCATGAACACCTGCCCGTCCAGCGCCTCGTAGAGCTGGGCCAGCGCCCCGCCGCAGTAGATCAGCTTCTCGCCCCGCTGCACCACGATATCCGGGTTGGCGCAGATCATCGGCAGGCCGCGGGCGATCGCCGCGCGGAACCGCTCGCGGTAGGCCTCCGGCGTCTCGCGCTCGTCGTCGAACGGCCCGGTGCAGGCGATGAAGCGGGCCGCCTCCAGCGGGACGAACGCGAGCCCCAGGCCCTCGTAGAGCGGATCGTCGCGCTCCGGCCCGAGCTTCCAGGCCGGCCCCGGCGCGCGCTCGGCCAGCAGCTTGCGGGTGGCGTCGCCGGAGGTGACGATCAGCGACCATGCCTCGCGCGGCACGCCCAGCCCGTCCATCTGGGCGATCACCTGCGCATTCGGCCGGGGCGAGTTGGAGATCAGCACGACCTCGCCGCCCTGCGCGCGGTAGCGGGCCAGCGCCTCGCAGGCCAGGGGGAAGGCCTCCCGCCCGTTGTGGATCACCCCCCAGACGTCGCACAGCAACACGTCGTAGTTGTCCGCCAGCGCGGCGAGGCCGGGGATGATCGCGGGCGAGCTCATGGCGGGCTCTCTAACCGCCGGCCTCCCTGACTGTCATCCCGGTTTCGCGGAACGCGAAGAGCGGGACCCGCGAGTGCGGCGTGCTGCCGAAACCCGGATGACAGCGACAGGCGTGGATCCCTACCGCCCGCCCGCCGCTCGCCTGAGGACCGGCGGGCGCGGATAGGTGGAGGGCGGGTCGGCCTCGGCCAGCACCGCCTCGCGGATCGCCCGCGGCTCGCCGAACAGGTGGCCCTGGCCGTAGCCGATGTCGAGGTCGAGGATGTCGACCACCTGGCGCTCGGTC
>NZ_DATIMC010000072.1:0-52932 GCF_035475775.1 Phenylobacterium sp.
CGCTGGGCGAGCTGCTGGATCGCGAACTCCCAATCGGCGAAGAAGTCGATCCACTGCCGCGTGGCGAACTCGTAGGCGAACGCATCGTTGGGGCTCACGTCCTCGATGCGGAGCGGCACCACGATCAGCTTGCTCTGGCTGGCCAACGCCAGCTCCTTGTTCATCTCTTCGGAATTGTTCGAGTTGGAGGTGAACACCAGGAGCATGATCTTCGCCTGGCGGATCGCGCGAACGATGGCGGACTGGAAGTTCTCGCCCGGCTGGATGTCGCGCGCCGAGATCCAGCACTTGAAGCCGCGGCTCTCCAGCGCCGAGCACAGCGTCATCGCGACCTTGCGGTCCTGCGATGCGAAACTGATGAAGATGTTGGCGCCCATGGAACTCCGACACGCAAGCCGCCGCACAGGCGTGGTAACTAACGGGTTCGCCCGGCGAGCCGCAACCTCTAACTGACCGCCGTTCTCGCGGGCCGGCGGCTTGCTCAGGCCTTCAGGACGCCGTCCAGCCGATGCTTGGCGGCCTCCAGGTCGTGCAGCATCTCGCGCAGGCGCTCCCGCCCCTCGGGCGTGATCTCGGCGGAAGCCTTCGAACCGGGCGCGACGGTCTCGCCCTCGCCGGCCGCGACCAGCCGGCGCAGGCCCTGCTCGCGATGCAGGCGCTGGACGCCCTTGATGGTGTAGCCCTCGTCGTGCAGCAGCCGGCGCACGCCCCTGAGCACGGCGATGTCGCTGGGGCGATAGAAGCGCCGTCCGCCGGCCCGTTTCATCGGCTTGATGAAGGCGAACTTGGTCTCCCAGAAGCGCAGCACGTGCTGCGGCACGTTCAGCTCGTCGGCCGCCTCGGAGATGGTCCGAAACGCTTCCGGCCCCTTGGCCACGGGATCAGCGGGTCCTCACCGCGAGAGCGCCTTGTCGACCCGCGCCTTCATCACCTGCGAGGCGCGAAAGCCGATCACCCGCCGCGGATCGATCGCGGCCGGCGCGCCCGTCTTGGGATTGCGGCCCATCCGGGCGCGTTTGGCGCGCACCTGGAACACGCCGAAGCCGGAGAGCTTCACCTGCTCGCCGCGCTCGAGCGCCTTGGCCATCAGCTCCAGCACGCGCTCGACCAACTCCCCGCAATCTTGACGGGTGAGCCCCACGTCCTCGTGGACCGCCTCGCAAAGGTCGGCCCTGGTCACCGTTTCGCCTTTCATGCTCGCCCGTATTCCCCCGAAGCGATGAGATGAGCCTGCCCTGATTGTCTCATCAGGTCAAAGACTTCAAGCGGGAGTTCGAAGATTGTGCTTGAGGGCCCTAAAGGCGAAGCACGCAGGCCCCCCAGGTGAGCCCACCGCCCATGGCCTCCAGGAGCAGCAGCTGGCCAGGCTTCACGCGCCCGTCGCGCACGCCGGCGTCGAGCGCCAGGGGGATCGACGCGGCCGAGGTGTTGGCGTGCTGAGCCACGGTGGAGATCACCTTCGCCTCGTCGATGCCGACCCGCCGGGCGACGCCCTCGAGAATCCTCTGGTTGGCCTGGTGGGGGATGAACCAGTCGACGCTGGCAACGGCGATGCCGGCGTCATCCGCGGCGGCGTGGATCGCCTCGGAGATGTTGACCACGGCGTGGCGGAACACCTGGTTGCCCTGCATGCGCAGGTGGCCGACCTGGCCGTTGGTCGAGGGACCGCCGTCCACGTACAGCAGGTCCTGCTTGGTCCCGTCGGCGCGCAGCGCGAAGCCGAGCAGGCCGCGGTCGGCCGTGGTCCCCTGCCCCGCTCCCGGCTCCAGCACCACCGCGCCGGCGCCGTCGCCGAACAGGACGCAGGTGCCGCGATCGGTCCAGTCCATCAGCCGGGTCATGGTCTCGGCGCCGATCACCAGGGCGCATTTCGAGCGGTCGCGGCCGACGAAGCCGTCGGCGACGGACAGCGCATAGACGAAGCCCGAGCACACCGCCTGCACGTCGAAGGCGACGCCCACCGGGCAGCCCAGCTTGCGCTGCACGATGGCCGCCGTGGCCGGAAAGGTGAGGTCGGGCGTGGTGGTCGCCACCACGATCAGATCGACGTCGGCGGGGGTTCGGCCGGCGGCCTCGAGCGCGCGCGCGGCCGCGGCGACCGCGAGATCGGACGCCGCCTGGTCAGGGGCGGCCTTGCGGCGCTCGTGGATGCCGGTTCGCTCGCGGATCCACTGGTCGGAGGTCTCGACCACATGGGCGAGGTCGTCGTTGGTCACCACCCGATCCGGCAGGTAGCCGCCGACCCCTGTCACCACGCTACGCAGGACGCTGGTCAATCAGTGGGCTCCATCGACGGCGGTCGGGCCGGTCTCCGCGAGCGCGGCCGGGAGCCTCCTCATATTGCGTTCGATCTCCGCCGCGAAGCCGCTTTGCGCCAGGTCGACCGCGACACGAAGCGCCTGGGCGAAATCGCGGCCGCTGGCGCCGCCGTGCACCTTGAGCACCAAGCCGTTCAGGCCGAGCAGCGGAGCGGCCGGCTGGGGGTTCATCTTGTCGCGGAACTTCATCAGCGAACCGCGGGCCAGCAGCGCCCCGGCGCTGGCCAGCACCCCGGAGCTCAGCGCGCCGCGCAGCTCGCTGGTGATGAAGCGGAGGGCGCCCTCCATGGCCTTCAGGGCGACGTTGCCGGTGAACCCGTCGGTGACCACCACGTCGATCCCGCCGCGGGTGAGGTCGTCGCCCTCGACGAAGCCGCGGTAGTCGAGCTCGAAGCCGCCCTCTCGCAGCGCCCGGTTGGCCTGGCGGACCTCCTCGTGGCCCTTCATCTCCTCCGAGCCGACGTTGAGCAGGCCGACGGTGGGGTGCGGCTTGCCGTGCGCCGCGCGATGGTAGGCCTCGCCCATGATGGCGAACTCGACCAGCCGCTCGGCGTCGCAGTCGACGTTCGCCCCTGCGTCCAGAAACGTGGTGACCCCGTTGGGCGTGGGGATCGAGGCGACCAGGGCCGGGCGCTCCAGGTCGGCGCTCATCCGCAGGATCAGCTTGGAGATCGCCATCAGCGCGCCGGTGTTGCCCGCCGAGACGGCGGCCGCAGCTTCGCCTTCGCGCACCGATTCCACGGCGTTCCACATGGACGAGCCCTTGCCGCGCCGCAGCGCCTGCGCCGGCTTGTCGTCCATGCCGATCACCTTCTCGGCGTGACGGATGATCACGCGCCCGGCGGCGGCGGAGTGCTGCGCCACCTGCGGCGCGAGCTGCGCTTCGTCGCCGTGCAGCAGGAAGCACACATCGGCGGGGACCTCGGCCAGGGCGCGCGCGACGGCGGGGATCACCACGGACGGTCCGTGGTCTCCGCCCATGGCGTCGATGGAAATCACCAGGGATTGGGTCAAGGCGGCGCTATCGTCCCTCAAGCGGCCAAGCCCGCGGAATCGGCGCGACGATACGCCGGGGGCAGGTAAGCATGCAAACGGCCGCTCCCGCTCAGGGCTTGCGATCCTTCAGCGCCTTGAGCGCCGCGAACGGCGACTCCGTCTCCGCCGGCGGCGTGAATTCAAACGCGACATCCGGCTTCCGGGGGAACGGATCGATCTCCAGGGCCAGGTGCTCGAGCACGACCGCGGCGAGATCGATGTCGCGGCCGGGCAGCACGTCGGGGGGATCGGGCGCCGCGGGATCGTAGGTCACCTCCCCACCTTCCGCGGCGGGCCCGTTCGGGCTGCCGGCGGGCACGAGACGCACCTCGATCTCGCCGGAAATCGGCTGTTCGAATGGATCGAGGCTGACTGAGCAAAGCTGCTCGACGACCGCCTCGAAGCGGCCGGTCACCTCGGCGCCGTCGAGCCAGGGCCGGACCGTGAGATCGGCCGTGAGGGACGGAAGGCTCTCGAGGCCCAGGTCGTGAGCGGCCTTGGACCGCTCCGCCGCATCGGGTTCGAGCCGCACGTGGAGGGGCTCTTGGGCCAGTTCGTAAAGGTGGAGCGGGATGCGCCAGCTGCGGATCACGGCGTCGTCCATCGGACCTCGCCCTCCAGAAGGCTCGCGATGGGCAGGGCCGCCAGCGCCGCTCGCTGGGCGAGCACATAGGCGACGAGCGCCGGGGCGCGCGCAGCGTCCGTCCCCTCATAGACAGTGCGGCCGAGAAGCGCCGTCAGCTCCGCCTCCTCGGGCAGGGCCGCGATGGCCGCCAGGTAAGACCGGACCCGACCGTAGAAGGCCTCCCCCAGCTTGCGCATCTTCTTGCCGACCGACAGGTCGCCCACCCCGAGCTCGCGCAAAGCCTCGTCGAGCGCCTCGAGGTAGGCGTCGAACAGCGCCTGGCCGGTCTCGGAGGCTCGCCCGCCCTGATGCTGCAGCCGCTCCAGGAGCAGCACGAGGTGCAGGGTGTAGATCTCGAAGCGGCCCTCGACGGTATCGGGCGCGCCAAGCCCGGCATAGAGCTCCGGCATGCGCGACTGTTCGACCACGCGGGCGTAGAGCGCGCGGCCTGCGACCTGCACGGGCCTGGGCCGGAACAGACGATCGATGAGCATGCAAGCCTCGATTTCGCCCAAAGGCGGGACTAAAGGCGGCATTGAACTAAGGGGCGTGCGACGATAGGTCAAAGTCTCTCGCTGTCAGAACGGGCTCCGCAATTGCACATGTTTCGTCGCGTCGTCTTCGCCGCCGCCGCTGCGAGCCTTCTGGCCGCCACGGGGGCCTGCTCGCCGATCGCCACCTATTCGGGCTTCCAGGCCATCGAGGCCAACCCCAAGGACGTCAAGGTGGGCGTCGACACCAAATCCACGGTGCGCGGCAAACTGGGCTCGCCCTCGACCACCTCGACCTTCGATCCCAACATCTGGTTCTACATGAACCAGGTGAAGCAGAGGGTCGCCTTCCGCCGTCCGCAGGTGGTGAGCCGCAACATCACCGCCATCGCCTTCAACAAGGACACCGACCTGGTGGAGAGCGTCCACAACTACACGCTGAAGGACGGCAAGGTGATCGCCTACAACAACCGCGAGACCCCGACGCGCGGCCGCGAGATCACCATCCTCGAGCAGATGATCGGCTCGGTCGGGCACTCGATCCTGCCGCCGAACGACGACGAGGGCGTCCCCGGCAACCGTCCCGGCGACCGCCGGTAGCGCCGCCTCACCCGCAAGCGAGCGAAACGAAAGACGCCCCGGAGAGCGCTCTCCGGAGCGTCTTCGTGCGACCTGGGCCGAGGCTCAGCGGATCACGCCGTGGAACAGCATGGCGAGCAGCAGCAGCGCCACGATGTTGGTGATCTTGATCATCGGGTTCACGGCGGGGCCCGCGGTGTCCTTGTAGGGGTCGCCGACCGTGTCGCCGGTGACGGCGGCCTTGTGGGCGTCGGAGCCCTTGCCGCCGTAGTTGCCTTCCTCGATCAGCTTCTTGGCGTTGTCCCACGCGCCGCCGCCCGAGGTCATGGAGATGGCGACGAACAGGCCGGTGACGATCACCCCCATCAGCATGGCGCCCAGCGAGGCGAAGGCGTTCACCTTCCCGCCGATCACCCGCATGACGTAGAACAGCACGATCGGCGAGGCCACCGGCAGCAGGGACGGCACGATCATCTCGCGGATCGCCGCCCGCGTCAGGATGTCCACCGCCCGGCCGTACTCCGGCTTGACCTCGCCGGTCATGATGCCCGGGTTCTCCTTGAACTGGCGGCGCACCTCGGCGACCACGGATTCGGCCGCCCGGCCGACGGCGGTCATCGAGAGGCCGCCGAACAGGAACGGCAGCAGGCCGCCGAGCAGCAGGCCGACCACCACATAGGGGTTGGACAGGTCGAAGCGGACCTCGCCGAGCCCGTCGAACACCGAGCCCGCCGGCGCATTGGCGGCGAAGAACTTCAGGTCCGAGGTGTAGGCCGCGAACAGCACCAGCGCGCCCAGGCCCGCCGAGCCGATCGCATAGCCCTTGGTCACCGCCTTGGTGGTGTTGCCGACCGCATCGAGCGCGTCGGTGGAGACGCGGACCTCGGGCGGCAAGCCGGCCATCTCGGCGATGCCCCCGGCGTTGTCGGTCACCGGCCCGAAGGCGTCGAGCGCCACGATGAACCCGGCCAGCGACAGCATCGCGGTGGTGGCGATGGCGATGCCGAACAGGCCCGCCAGGCTGTAGGCGATCAGGATGCCGATCACGATGGTCAGGGCCGGCAGGGCGGTCGATTCCAGCGACATGGCGAGGCCCTGGATGACGTTTGTGCCGTGGCCGGAGACCGAGGCCTTGGCCACCGACTTCACCGGCCGGAAGCCGGTGCCGGTGTAGTATTCGGTGATCACCACGATGGCGGCGGTGACGCCCAGGCCGACCACGCCGCACCAGAACAGGCTCATGGCGTCGAACGTCAGGTCGCCCACCGTGACCGGGGCCGGCACGAGCTGGTTGGTGACGAACCAAAGGGCGATGATCGACAGCACGCCGGTCACGATCAGGCCGCGATAGAGCGCGCCCATGATGTTCCGGTTCTTGCCCAGGCGGACGAAGAAGGTGCCGATGATCGAGGTGATGACGCAGATGCCGCAGATCGCCAGCGGCAGGAGCATCATGTCGTCCACCACCGGCAGGCCGCGGAAGAAGATGGCCGCCAGCACCATGGTCGCGACGGTGGTCACCGCATAGGTTTCGAACAGGTCGGCGGCCATGCCCGCGCAGTCGCCCACGTTGTCGCCAACGTTGTCGGCGATGGTCGCGGCGTTGCGGGGATCGTCCTCGGGGATGCCGGCCTCGACCTTGCCCACCATGTCGCCGCCGACGTCGGCGCCCTTGGTGAAGATGCCGCCGCCGAGACGGGCGAAGATGGAGATAAGGGACGCCCCGAAACCCAGCGCCACCAGGCTGTCGATGACGTCGCGGCTGGTCGGGTCGAAGCCCAGCCCCAGGGTCAGGATGGTGAAGTAGACCGTGACGCCCAGCAGCGCGAAGCCAGCCACCAGCATGCCGGTGACCGCGCCCGAGCGGAACGCCATCGAGAGGCCCTTCTCGAGCCCTTCCGAGGCGGCCTGGGCGGTGCGCACGTTGGCGCGCACGCTGATCAGCATGCCGGCGAAGCCGGCCGCGCCGGACAGCACCGCGCCGATCAAGAAGCCGACCGCCGCCAGCGGGCCGATCAGCGCCGCAACGATGATCAGAATGACGACGCCGACAATGGCGATCGTGGTGTATTGCCGCCGCAGGTAGGCTTGCGCCCCTTCCTGGATCGCGGCCGCGATCTCCTGCATCCGGGCCGTGCCGGCGGAGGCCCGAAGCAGCGCGCTCGACTGAACGGCGCCGTAAAGCACCGCCAGCAGCCCGGCTGCGATCACCAAAGTCAGCGTAAGACCCATATCGTGCGCATCCCTCTCCGCGCGGAAGGCGAACCGCGGGCGCGAAAGGCGCGCGCCGCCGGTCCTGTCCCAGCCCAAGTTTCCCGAATTCAAAGGCGCAAAGGACCTGCGCCCCGAAAAGCGGCGCGATTAGTGCCAAAGTTGCTCCGCGGGCGCAACCGGCGCGCGGATAAGCTTTGTCAGGTTCTTACGATTTTCAGGACCTGGGGTTGGCGAGCCGATGCTGCGGCGTCTGCGATGTGACGACCACCGAACGCACCACGCCCGGCCCGGCGATGGCCGCCGCTTCCCGCATCATCGCCGCGCAGAGCCGCGGTTCGTCGATCCGGTTCACGTCGCCCGGCGCCCCGAACGGCGTGCGATGGGCGCTGCGGACCAGGGCGTCGCGAAAGTACGGCTCCTTGTCGCGGAGCCGCAGGGCGTCGGCGGCCGGCGCGAGGTTCAGGCGCAGGTAGACGAACACGTAGTTGACCAGCCGGCCCTGCGCGACGACCGGCAGGCCCACCGGCAGGATGTCGACATACTGGCCGACCTGGGCCGGCGCCGCGGCGGCCGGCGCGGCGAAGCTCAGGAGAAGGGCGGCGGCGATCAGGGCGGGTCGAAGCATGCGGCGAGTTTCGCGCGCGCCGGTTTCCGCAAGGTTGAAGCGCGACCGCCGGGCGCCCGGCCGCGAACGGTGCTATGCTGACGCGGTCGCGGAGGTGAGGCGCATGGGGATGCTTCTCGATCGGCGCCAGGCGGGGCTTGGGCTGCTCAGCGCCGCGGGCGCGTTCGCCCCGCTTCGCGCCTGGTGCCAGGCGACCCAGCCGGACGGGCCCGCCGTGATTGCGCCGGCCGACCAGGAGCCCTCGACCCAGCTGCAGACCGAACGCGATCCGTTCAAGCACATGCTCGCGCCGGTCACGATCAACAAACAGGGTCCGTTCCAATTCCTGATCGACACCGGCGCCAACGTGAGCTGCGTCTCGCGCGACCTCGCCGAACGGCTGGCCTTGCCGCCGGATCGCCCGGCGCCGGTGCATACGCCCGTGGGCGTGCGGATTCGGCCCACCGTGCTGATCGAGCGGCTGGACGTCGGAGCACGGACCCGGCGGCGGGTGCGGACGGCGACCTTCACCGGCCTCGGCCCGGGAATCGACGGCGTGCTGGGCGTCGACTGGCTGGCCGGCCAGAGGCTGGCGCTCGACTTCAAGACCAGACGCCTGGAGATCACCCGTTCGCGCGACGAGTTCGAGAGCCGCACGCGGGTGATCGTTCCGGCCCGCCGCAGGCTCGGCCAGCTCACTATCGTCGACGCCGATCTGGGCGGCCACCGGATCAGCGCCATGATCGATTCCGGCTCGCAGGCGACGATCTGCAACAAGCCGCTGCGCGATCTGGTGACGCGCATGGAGCGCGGTCGGCCCGACGGGCAACCTCACTATGAAGTCAAGCTCGAGACGCTCGCGGGCGAGCCCTTCGACGGCGAGATGTTCTACCTGCCGTTCCTGAAGTTCGGGGGCCTGCAGCTCGGCAACGTGCCCACCGTCTATGCCGAGACCGACATCTTCGAGCTGTGGGGCCTGAAGACAACGCCGGCCGTGGTGCTGGGCATGGACCTGCTCACCCAGTTCGAGGCGGTGGCGCTGGACTACGGCCGCTCGCGCGTGCGCTTCGACCTGGCCTGACCTCGGTCTCGGGAGCCTGGGAACGCGAGAGCGCGCCGGCCTCGGCGCGGATGCGCACCCACAGGACGACGGCGTTGAACGCTGAGAACACGGCCGCGTACACCGGCATGTGGAAGACCAGCGGCAGCACGGCGATCTCCCCCACCACCACGGCGTAGTTGGGATGCGCGAAGAACCGGTAGGGTCCGCGCCGCACCAGCGGCTCGCCCGGCAGGCTGATGATCCGCGTCGTCCACCGCGCGCCCAGGCTGAGGAGCGTCCAGGCGCGCAGCCCCTGCAGGATGACATAGACCGCGAGCCAGCCCAGGTCGGCCGGACGGTCCCAGGCGAGCAGCCACAGGCCGGCTAGCCAGGCTGCGTGCAGGCCCACGATCAGCGGATAGTGCCGCGCCCCGACCTCGACCGCGCCGCGCGCCAGCAGCCGCGCCGTATTGCGCCGGGCGAGCGCCAGTTCCCCGAGCCTCTGCAGGCTGACCAGGCACAGCACCAGGATCGACAGCGTCATGCGGCGAGCAAGGTCACCGTGCTGGCGGTGAACCCAGGTCCCAGCGCGGAAAGCGCCGAGCGGCGCGGCAGACCTTTGCGCCGCAGGCGCTCGAGGATGAAGAGCACGGTCGGGGCGGACATGTTGCCGTGCTCGGCGAGGATCTCGCGCTCGGCGTCGAGCGCGCCCTGGCCCAGGTCCAGCGCCGCTTCCAGGGCCTCGATCACCTTCGCCCCACCCGGATGGCAGATGAAGCGATCGATGTCCTCCACCGCGAGCCCCTGCGCCTGGAGCATGCCCTCCATCGCCGGACGGAGCATCTTGTGCACGAAGGGCGGCACGCTCTGGCTCAGCACAACCCCCAGGCCCATCTCGTCCACGCGCCACCCCATGATGTCGAGGCTGTCCGGCCACGTGTGCTCGGCGAACCCGGCGACCTGCAGGAAGCCTTGGTCGCCGGCCCGCAGCACGCAAGCGGCCGCACCATCGCCGAACAGAGCGGTGGCGACGATGTCGGTGGCGGTCACCTCCTCGTTGCGAAAGGCGAGCGTGCAGAGCTCGACGGTGACGAACAGCACGGTCGCGCCGGGCTGGGCCGCGGCGAGCCGGGCGGCAAGCGCCAGGCCTGTCGCCCCGCCGGCGCAGCCCACCCCGAACAGCGGCACGCGTGCGGCGTCGGGCCGGAAGCCGAGGCGGCCCATCGCGCGGGCCTCCAGGCTGGGCGTGGCGACGCCTGTCGTCGAGGCGGTGACGATGATGTCGATATCGGCGCCGGTCAGGGCCGCCGCCTCCAGCGCCCTCTCCGCGGCCTTGCAGAACAGGTCGAGCGCACCCTCGAGATAGGTGGCGCTGCGCTCCGTCCAGCTACGCGGCTCCAGGTACCATTCGATCGGCCGCACGGCCTGGCGGCGGCGCACGCCGGCGTTGTCGAAGACGCTCGCCAGCCGCTCGACGAGCGGGAAGCGCTCGCGGAACACCTCGAGCACGGTGTCGCGCACCTGGTCCTGGACGAGCTCGTAGGCCGGCGCGGCGGTTGCGAGCGAAATCAGTCCGACGGGAGGCGGCATGGAGGGCTCCGCAGGAAGGCTTTGCCGCAGCGGAACCCCCGGGCGGGCGCGTGGTTCCGCTTCAACCTAGAGGTGACGCCAACCGCCGGACCCCGGATCGAGGCGCAAGCCGGCCATGCGGACCTCGATCCCCGCCCCATCCACGACGTCTCCGACCCGGGCGAACCCCGGCATCCCAGGGTCGGCGACCGCCGCCGTGCAAACGATCTCATAGTCGTCGCCGCCCACGGCGAGGCTCAGCCGCGCCGCGGCCTCGTCCGGCTGATCGGCGAGCCAGCGCCGCGCCGCTGCGGAGAGCGGCAGGCGTTCGAGGTCGAGGCGCAGCCCGACGCCGCTGGCCTCGGCGATGTGCCCAGCGTCGGCGACCAGCCCGTCCGAGACGTCGGCCGCCGCGGTGGCGTGCGCCCGCAGCAGCTCGCGCAAATCCAGGCGCGGCGTCGGACGCCGATAGCGTTCGACCAGGCCTCCGCTCGGGTCGTTGAGCTGGCCCTTGGCGACTGCCAGGCCCAGGGCCCCGTCGCCGACGGTCCCGCTGACCCAGAGGCCCTCCCCCGGCCGGGCGCCGGCGCGGCGCAGCATCCGGCCCTCGGGAACCCAGCCCAGCGCTGTAAAGGACCCCCAGAACGGGCCGGGCGTCGCCACCGTGTCGCCGCCCAAGAGATCGACGCCGAAGGCTGCGAGATCCGCCCCCAGGGCCGCGGCGAACGCCGCCCGCTCGTCCGGTCCGAAGCGCTCCGACCAGGCGACTGCCAGGAAACCGGCGAACGGCTCGGCGGCTTTGGCGGCGAGGTCCGAGAGGTTCACCCGCACCAGCTTCTGCGCGAGCAGCCCCGGCGCCTCGCCGAAGGGCGCGTGCACCCCCTCGACGATAGCATCCTTGGTGACCACCAGGTCGAACCCCGGCCGGCCCGGCACGACCGCGGCGTCGTCCAGCAGGTCGAACGCGCCCGCCGCCCCGCGCGTCAGCGGACGGAACAGCCGCGCGATCTCGCCGAATTCATCCGCCGCGGACATCCTGGGCCACCGCGTCGAGCACGCCGTTGACGAAGCCGGGCTCCGGCCCCTCGAAGAAGGACTTGGCCAGCTCGACATATTCGTCGATGGCCACCTCGGTCGGGACATCCGGCCGGTGGGCGAGCTCGTAACCGCCGGCGCGCAGCATGGCGCGCACCGTGGCGTCGATGCGCTCCAGCCGCCAGCCCGCGGCGAGTCGTCGGGCGATCGCCGCGTCGATCTCGCGCTGATGGGCGACGACGCCGCGGACCAGGTCGGCGAAAAAGGCCTCGTCGGCCGAGGCGAGCGTCGCGCCCTCGGCGGTCTCATCCGGCAGGGCGCGATCGAAGCGGTGCTCGCTGAATTCGCGGATCACGCTCTCCGCGCCGGCGCCGGAGACCTCCATCTGGTAGAGCGCCTGGATGGCGGCGAGCCGCGCCACCGAGCGCGCCTGCTTGCCCGGCGCGCTCATCGGCGGGCGCCGAGCAGTTGCTGCTTCAGCCCGATCATCTCCAGGGCGGCCCGCGCCGCCCCGCCGCCCTTGTCGGCCTGCGATGGCTGCGCGCGGGCGAGCGCCTGGGCCTCGTCCTCCACGGTCAGGATGCCGTTGCCGATCGCCAGCCGGCGGCCGACCGCCAGGTCCATGAGGCCCCGGGCGCTCTGGTTCGAGACGATCTCGAAGTGATAGGTCTCCCCGCGGATCACCGTGCCCAAGGCCACATAGCCGTCGTAGCGCGCGCCGCCGGCAGGGCGGTGGCCCCCCTCCTCCGCGAAGGCGATGGCGGCCGGGATCTCCAGCGCGCCGGGGACGGTGACCACGTCATACTCTGCGCCGAAGGCGTCGAGCACCGCCTTGGCTCCCGCCAGCAGCAGGTCGGCCAGGTGCTCGTAGAAACGGGCCTCCACGACCAGGATCCGGATCTTTTCGTCGCTCATCGCGGCTTCGGCCCTCGCGCTCGTCGCGCGACCCGCTTTAGGCCGTTTCGCGCCAGCGGGCGAGATAGCGCGCCAGCATGTCGATCTCCAGGTTGACCCGGGAGCCCGGCCTCAGCTCGCCGAGCGTGGTCACCTCCCAGGTGTGCGGGATCAGGTTCACGCCGAAGACGTCATCCTCCACGTCGTTGACCGTCAGCGAGACGCCCTCGATCGTGATCGAGCCCTTCGGGGCGATGAAGCGGTGCAGGGGCCTGGGGGCACGGATCCGCACCCGGTGCGAACCGCCCTCGCCGGCCACCGAGAGCACCTCTCCGACGCCGTCCACATGACCGGAGACGATATGCCCGCCGAGCTCGTCGCCGAGCTTGGCGGCGCGCTCCAGGTTCACCCGCCGGCCCTCGCTCCAGGCGCCGAGCGTCGAGACGGCAAGCGTCTCGCCCGAGACCTCGACGGCGAACCAGCCCTCCCCCTTCTCGACGACCGTCAGGCAGACGCCCGCATGATTGATGGAGGCGCCCAGATCGATATCGGAGACGTCGAAGCCGGTCTCGATCTCGAAGCGCCGGTCGCGGTTGGTGTCCCGCACCGCTCGAACGCGGCCCACGTCAGTGACGATCCCGGTGAACATCAGGCCTTCTCGTAGCGCTCCCAGAGGTCGGGGCCGAGCTCGCGGACCTCCACCCGCCGGAAATGGGGCGCGTCCGCCAGCGCCGCAATGGCGAGGGCGCCGACGCCTGGGCGACCCTCGCCGCCGATCACCAGCGGCGCGCGGAACCACTCGAGCGCGTCGACGAGGCCGCAGCGCAGGAAGCTCGCCGCCACCTGGCCCCCGCCTTCGACGAAGATCCGCGAAAGCCCTTCGGCGTTCAGCGTCTCGACCACCGTCCTCAGCTCGGGGCGGTCCTCGCCCAGCGCACGGACCGTGAGCACGCGCACGCCGGCCGCCGTGAGACGCGGCTCGGGCGCGGCGGTCGCGACGACGTAGGTCGGGATCTCGCGGGCGGTGGCGATCAGCTTGCACTCAGGAGGAAGCCGTTGGCGGCTGTCGAGCACGACGCGCGCCGGCTGGCGGCCGTTGTAGCCGGCCAGCCGCACCGTGAGCTCGGGATCGTCGGCCAGCGCCGTCTCGATGCCCACCAGCACCGCATCGTGTTCGGCGCGCAGACGGTGGACCTGCTCGCGGGCCGCCTCACCGGTGATCCAGCGGCTCTCGCCCGAGCCGGTCGCGATCCGCCCGTCGAGCGAGGTGGCGAGCTTGAGGGTGATCATCTCGACCGCTCATCCCCGCGAAGGCGGGGATCCAAGCTGAAGCTCCGTTGGCAAGGCGGCGAGTCCGCATGGGTTCCCGCCTTCGCGGGAACGAGCGGCTGATTCACCTGTTGCTCTCCGCCGGCTCGGTCAGGCCCTCCTCGCCCAGGAACTTGGCGAAGTCCTGCGTCTCGCGGAAGTCGCGGTAGACCGAGGCGTAGCGGACGTAGGCCACGTCATCGAGCTGCTTGAGATGCTTCATGACCAGTTCGCCGACCGCCGAGGACGGCAGCTCGGTCTCGCCCATGCTTTCCAGCTGGCGCACGATCGCCGAGATGGTCCGCTCGACCTGCTCCGGGTCCACCGGGCGCTTGCGGATGGCGATGGCGACGGAGCGCGCGAGCTTGTCGCGATCGAACGGCGTGCGCCGCCCCGAGCGCTTGACGATGGTCAGCTCGCGCAGCTGCACGCGTTCGAAAGTGGTGAAGCGGCCGCCGCATTCCGGACAGAGCCTTCGACGCCGGATGGCGGCGCCGTCCTCGGAGGGACGGCTGTCCTTGACCTGGCTTTCGGCGTGGCCGCAGAACGGGCAGCGCATGATTTAGCCCCCCCTCACGGCACTAAACGCTATTAGGTGTAGATGGGGAAGCGCTTCGTGAGTTGGAGGACTTCGCCGCGGACCTTCGCCTCGACGTTGGCGTTGTCGCCGCCCGCCCTCAAGCCATCCAGCACCTCGCCGATCCATCTGCCGACCTGGCGGAATTCCGCCGGGCCGAAGCCGCGTGTCGTGCCGGCCGGAGACCCCACCCTGAGCCCCGAAGTCTGCACCGGCGGCAGCGGGTCGAACGGGATGCCGTTCTTGTTGGTGGTGATGCCGGCCCGCTCCAGCGCCACCTCGGCCTCCGCGCCGGTCACGCCCTTGGGCGTCAGGTCGACCAGCATCAGATGGCTGTCGGTGCCGTTGGAGACGATCTTGAAGCCGGCGCTCTGCAGGCTGTCGGCGAGCGCGCGGGCGTTCTCGATCACCTGGCGGGCGTAGAGCCTGAATTCCGGCCTCAGCGCCTCGCCGAACGCCACGGCCTTGGCCGCGATGACATGCATCAAGGGCCCGCCCTGCAGGCCCGGGAACACGGCGCTGTCGATCTTTCGGGCGAGCTTCCTGTCGTTGGTCAGGATCATGCCGCCGCGCGGCCCGCGCAGCGTCTTGTGGGTCGTGGTGGTGACGATCTGGGCATGCGGGAACGGGTTCGGGTAGACCCCCGCCGCCACCAGCCCCGCATAGTGGGCGATGTCGGCCATCACGATGGCGCCCACCTTGTCGGCGATCTCGCGGAAGCGGGCGAAGTCGATCTGCCGCGAATAGGCGCTGCCGCCGCAGATGATCACCTTCGGCCGCTCGGCGAGCGCCACTTCCTCGGCCTGATCGTAGTCGATCAGGTGGTCCTGGGCGCGGACGCCGTAGTGCACCGGCCGGAACCACTTGCCGGACTGGTTGACGTTCTTGCCGTGGGTGAGATGGCCGCCGGCCGCCAGGTCCATGCCCATGAAGGTGTCGCCCGGCGTCATGGTGGCCATGAACACCGCCTGGTTGGCCTGGCTGCCGGAATGCGGCTGCACATTGGCGAACTCGCAGCCGAACAGCCGTTTGGCCCGCTCTTGCGCCAACCGCTCGGCTTCATCGACCCGCTCGCAGCCGCCGTAGTAGCGCTTTCCCGGATAGCCCTCGGCGTACTTGTTGGTGAGCACGCTGCCTTGCGCTTGCAGCACCGCCTTGGAGACGATGTTCTCCGAGGCGATCAGTTCGATCTGGTCCTGCTGGCGCTCGAGCTCGGAGCTCAGCACCTGCGCAAGCTCCGGATCGCTGCGGTCCACGCCGTCGGCGAAGAAGTGATCGGTCTCGGGCTGGGCTTGCACGTGCAGGGTCAAGGGCGGGCCTTTCGGAGGGCGTCAGGCCTCATCGGGCGAGGCGAGCGCTGTTTACCCTTATCCGCCGCGGCTTCCAACGGCGGGCGGGAACGAACGCCGAAGTGTCGCGTTAGTCGCTAGCCCATGGTGCAGGCGCAAGCCTGCCCCGCGTGCAGCGTGCAGGCGATCAAGGGGGAGCAGATGAGCGTTGGACCCGGACCCGAAACGCATTCGGGCGAGGAGCTGTTGCGGTTGGGAGCCGGGATCGTCGCCGCTTACGTCAGTCGCAATTCGGTCTCCGCCGAGGCCGTTCCAGACATCATCCGCACAGTTCACCAGACGCTGGAGAGCATCACCCGCGGAAGCGCCGCGCTCAGCGAGGAGCGGCCGAAGCCGGCCGTTCCGGTCGGCCGTTCCGTGCAGCACGACTACATCGTCTGCCTGGAGGACGGGAAACGCCTGAAGATGCTCAAGCGCTATCTCCGCTCCCGCTACAACATGAGCCCGGACGAATACCGCCGCCGCTGGAACCTGCCGCCGGATTATCCGATGGTCGCGCCGGCCTATGCGGCCCGGCGCTCGGCGTTCGCCAAGCAGATCGGCCTGGGTCGCGGCGTACGCCGGCGCAAGGCATGAGCGCGCTGCGTCCGGACGGGGCGATCCGACCCTTCAGCAAGTCGGGCTACGAGATCCTTGACGACAATATCGAACGCGGCGAGCTGGTCATCTGGTCGGTGAGTCCGACCAAGCCCAGGATCGGCGACAGCCTGCTGATCGAGAGCGGCGGGCGCCCCTATGACGCGGCGGTGGGCGAGGTCCGCACCTTCAAAGGCGGCTGGAGCGCCACCTGCCGCGCGAAGCCGCTCGTGGACTAGGCCGCGACGCCGCCAACCCGCTTGATGTTGCAGCGGACCCAGAGCGCCTCGAGCGCGGCGGTCAGTTCGTCCATCATCCCGTCGGTGTGCGCCGGCGAGGGCGTGAAGCGCAGCCGCTCGGTGCCGCGCGGCACCGTCGGATAGTTGATCGGCTGGACGTAGATCCCGTGATCCGCCAGCAGGATGTCGGAGATCATCTTGCAGTGCACCGGATCGCCCACCAGCACCGGCACGATATGGCTGACCGAGGGCATCACCGGAAGCCCCGCCCTGGCGAGCTTCGCCTTCAAGGCTGCAGCCCGCGCCTGGTGGACCTCGCGGACTTCGTTGTGCGCCTTCAGCCAGCGGATCGAGGCCGCGGCGCCCGCCGCCAGCGCCGGCGGGATCGAGGTGGTGAAGATGAAGCCGTCGGCGTAGCTGCGGATCGCGTCGACGATCGCCCCGTCGGCGGCGATGTAGCCGCCCATCACGCCGAACGCCTTGCCGAGCGTGCCCTCGATGATGTCGATCTCGGCCATGACGCCGTCGCGCTCGGCGACGCCCGCCCCGCGAACGCCGTACATGCCGACCGCATGGACCTCGTCGAGATAGGTCATGGCGCCGTACTTCTTGGCGAGCGCCACGGAGCCGGGCAGGTCGGCGATGTCGCCGTCCATGGAATAGACGCTCTCGAAGGCCACGACCTTGGGCGCCTCGGCGGGCGCGGCGGCGAGCAGCTCCTCCAGGTGGGCGAGGTCGTTGTGCCGGAACACGTGACGCTCGCAGCGCGCCCCGCGGATTCCCGAGATCATCGAATTGTGGTTGAGCGCGTCGGAGAAGATGATCACGCCCGGCAGGATCTTCGAGAGCGTCGACAGCGTCGCCTCGTTGGAGACGTAGCCGGAGGTGAACAGCAGCGCCGCTTCCTTGCCGTGCAGGTCGGCGAGCTCGCGCTCCAGCGCCACGTGATACTGGGTGGTGCCCGAGATGTTGCGGGTGCCGCCGGAACCGGCTCCCGCCGCCTCGATCGCCTGGTGCATGGCGTCGAGCACGATCGGGTTCTGCCCCTGGCCGAGATAGTCGTTGGAGCACCACACCACCACGTCCTGCTGGCCCCCGTCGGGCCGCGTCCAGGTGGCGTGCGGGAACTCGCCGCGATGCCGCTTCAGGTCGGCGAACACCCGGTAACGGCCTTCGCCGCGGATCTTCTCGAGCGCGGCGCGGAATGCGGACTGGTAATCCATCGACATCACTCCCGCCTGGACGTTCGACGATCTTGCGCCCGAGGCGGTTCCCCTTTCGACACTCCGGCTTTTCGCACCGGAGGCGCCTGTTGTCTACCTGAGCCGCCCCCGATACGGCCCCGATCCGGCCCGATATGGGCGATGGCCAACAGATCGGAGGGCGATCTAACCCGCCCCGCCGGCGTCGTCACATCGCGGCTTCGTGCGCGGTGGCGATCCGCCCGCGGAACAGCTCGAGGATCGCCGAGAAGTCCTTGCCGCCGTAGCCGAGCCGATCGAACAGCGCGTAGAGGCCCTCCGCGGTCGCGCCGAGGGGCGCCGCCGCCCCGGCCCTCGCGGCCGCCTCCTGGGCGAGCTTGAGGTCCTTCAGCATCATGGCCGTGGCGAAACCGCCCTCGTAGCCGCGATTGGACGGCGCCGCGGGAACCGGCCCCGGCCACGGGCAGTAGCTCGTCAGGCTCCAGCACTGGCCGGACGACTGCGAGGAGATCTCGAAGAATTTCAGAGGATCCAGGCCCAGCTTCTCGGCCAGCGCGAGCGCCTCGCAGACCCCGATCATCGAGACGCCGAGCACCATGTTGTTGCAGATCTTCGCCGCCTGCCCGGCCCCGTGGTCGCCGGCCCGCACGGTGATCCGGCTCATCGGCTCGAGCGCCGCCTGGACCGCCGGGAAATCGGCTTCGTCGCAGCCCACCATGAAGGCCAGCGTTCCGGCGTCCGCAGCCGCCGTGCCGCCCGAGACCGGTGCGTCGGCGAAGCGGAACCCGCTCGCCTTGGCCTGCGCGGCGACCGCACGGGCGCTCTCGACGTCGATGGTCGAGCAGTCGATCAGCAGCGCCGACCTGGGCGCATTCGGCAGCACCTCCTCCGCATAGACCTGCCGCACGTGCGATCCGGCCGGCAGCATGGTGATGACCGCCTCGGCCTCGGCGACCGCCTCGGCGGCCGAGCCCGCCGCCTGGCAGCCCGCGCCCGCGGCCTTGTCGAGGGCCGTCTTCGAGAGGTCGTAGGCCATGACCCGCCGCTGCGCCCTGGCCTGGTTGGCGGCCATCCCGCCGCCCATGTTGCCCAGGCCGATGAACGCGATACGGATCATGGCGAACTCCCAAGCGATTCCTTCAGCTTGTTACGGCCTGCGGAACTTGTAGATGAACTGATCCGTGTGGTGGCGGATGGACGGATCGAACACGTTCTTGTCGTGCGGATCGGCAGGGTTCGCCAGGATCTTGCTCTCGCCCGCGAACTTGAAGCCGGCCGCCTCGACCTCCTTGCGCACCACCGCCGGGTCGATCCGGTGCAGGGTATGGGTGACGTTCGGGTCGCCGGGCAGCGCCACGTGATCCAGCACCACGTACTCGCCGCCGGGCTTCAGCGCGTTGAAGACGCTCTTGTTGAACGCCGCCATGTCGAAGTTCGGGATGTTGTGCAGGTCATGGTAGTTCTGCGCCGTGAACACGATGTCCGCCGGGGTCGGCACGGACAGCGCCGCCGGCGAAGCCTTGATCGGCTTGACGTTCGCATAGGCCGGCTCCGCCGCCAGCGTCTCGATGGCCGGCGTCGGCGTGGGCTTGGCAGGGTCGCTCGACGGCCGCGGTGGCGGATAGATCGCGTAGACCGTCCCCTTGGGCCCGACCGCTTTCGAGAGCAGGCGGGTGAAATAGCCGCCGCCGGGGATCAGCTCGACGACAGTCATGCCGGGCTTCACGCCCACGAAATCGAGCGTCTCGGCGGGCTTGCGCGCCGCATCGAGCGCCGTGTCGGCGGCCGGGCGGCCCTTGTCGGCGACGGCGGCCGTGATGTTGGCGGCAGGCTTGGCCATCACCGCGCCTGCGGAGAGCGCCGCGGCCACGACGGCCGTCAGCAGGAGCTTGGATTTCATCGCGATGTTCCTCCCAAGGCGATCCTTTGAACTCGCCCTGCGGTCAAGGTAGGGGCGACCAGGCCTGACCGGAAGCCAGACTTGCGAAAATGCCGTCCACGGCCGCCTCGCTCACATCCTCAAGCCGGGCGGGCGCCCACTTCGGCGCGCCATCCTTATCGACGATCACCGCGCGAACGCCCTCCAGGAAGTCGTGGCCGACCGTCAGGCGGTGGGCGATGCGATACTCCATCTCCATCACTTCGGTGAAGCTCGTGGCCCTGGCGCCGAGCTGCAGTTGCCGGAAGGCGACCTTCAGGCTGGTCGGCGATTTCGATGCGATCGCGCTGGCCTGCTCGCGCGCCCAGTCGCTGTCCGCGGCGTGCAGCGCGCGCACGATCGCCTCGACGCTGCCGCCGGCGAAGAAATGGGCGATCTCGTCCTGATGGGCGGCGAGCGGAGGGCGGCCCGGATCGGCCTCGAACTCGGTGAGCAGGGTCTCCAGCGCCGCCGGGCGTTCGACAATCGCCGCCTTGAGCGCTTCGAGCCTCGCCGCCTCCACATAGTCGGTGATCACGCCCAGCAACTCGCAATCGGCCGCCCTGATGCGCGCTCCGGTGAGCGCCAGCCACAGGCCGATGTGGTCCGGCATGCGCGCCAGATACCAGCTGCCGCCGACGTCCGGGAAAAGGCCGATGCCGGTCTCCGGCATGGCGAACACCGTCCGCTGCGTGCCGACCCGGAATCGCGCCGGACGCGAGATCCCGACCCCGCCGCCCATCACCACCCCGTCCATGAAGGCCACCACGTGCTTGGGGTAATGGAACAGCAGATTGTCCAGCCGGTACTCGGTGAAGAAGAACTCCCGCGCCGCAATCCCATCGCCGGCCCCGCTCTCGGCCAGGGTGCGGATATCGCCGCCGGCGCAGAAGCCGCGCTCGCCCGAGTGGTCGAGCATGACGATCTCCACGGCGGGATCGCTCCGCCAGGCGGCGAGCGCGGCGATCATCTCCCGGCACATCGGCGTGGTCAGGGCGTGCAGCGCCTGCGGCCGGTTCAGCGTCAGCCGCCCCACCCGGCCCTCGATCCGCACGATGACCTCCGGGCCCTCGCTCATCGCGAAAGCTCCCGGGCGATGATCACCCGCATGATCTCGTTGGTGCCTTCGAGGATCTGGTGGACCCGCAGGTCGCGCACGATCCGCTCCAGGGGGAAGTCCTTCAGGTAGCCGTAGCCGCCGTGCAGCTGCAGCGCCTGGTTGGCCACCTCGAACCCGGCGTCTGTCGCGAACCGCTTGGCCATGGCGCAGTATTGCGTGGCCTTCGGATTCTGCTGGTCGAGCGCATGCGCCGCCCGGCGCACCATCAGGCGCGCGGCCTCCAGCTCGGTCGCCATGTCGGCGAGCCGCCACTGCAGGCTCTGGAACTCGCTCAGCGCCCGGCCGAACTGCTTGCGGGCGTCGAGATAGGCCCTGGCGGTGTCGAGGGCGAACCCCGCCCCGCCCAGCGAGCAGGAGGCGATGTTGATCCGCCCGCCGTCGAGGCCGGCCATGGCGAACCTGAATCCCTCGCCTTCGGCGCCGATGCGGTTCGCTTCGGGCACGCGGCAATCGTCGAAGTTGACCTGGGCGGTGGGCTGGGCGTTCCAGCCCATCTTGCGCTCCTGGGCGCCGAAGGAGAGGCCAGGCGAGCCCTTCTCGACCACGAAGGCCGAGATGCCGCCCGCCCCCTCCCCGCCCGTGCGCGCCATGACGACGTAGATGTCGGAGACCCCGGCGCCGGAGATGAAGGCCTTGGCCCCGTCCAGCACGTAGTCGCCGCCCGCTTTCCTCGCGGTGGTCCTCAGCGCCGCGGCGTCCGAGCCCGAACCCGGCTCGGTCAGGCAGTAGGAGGCGATCAGCTCCATGCGCGTCAGCCGCGGCAGGTAGCGGCGCCGCAGCTCCTCGGAGCCGAAGCGGTCGATCATCCACGAGGCCATGTTGTGGATCGACAGGAACGCCGCGGTGGTCACGTCGCCAGACGAGAGCTGCTCGAAGACGATGCAGGCGTCCAGCCGCGACAGCGCCGAGCCGCCCACGTCCTCGCGCACGTAGAGCCCGGCGAACCCCAGCTCGGCCGCCTTGCGCAGCACGTCGGTCGGGAAATGTTTCTCCTCGTCCCAGCGGGCGGAATGGGGCGAGAGCTCGGCCTCTGCGAAGGCGCGGGCGGCGTCTTCGATCGCCCGCTGGTCGTCGGTGAGGCTGAAATCCATGGCTTGCGCCTTGGCTCCGCCGCGCCGGCAAGTCAATCGTCGACCTTGCGTCCGAAGCTGCGATGCGCGACAGGCGCTGGCATGACCCGGGCCCCGCTCGCCAGCTATCCCGCGCTGCGCCTCCGCAGGCTGCGCCAGGCGGACTGGATCCGCCGGCTGGTGCGCGAGACGGTGCTGACGCCGGCCGACCTGATCTGGTCGCTGGTGATCCACGAGGGCGAGGGCCAGGTCCCGGTGGCCTCGATGCCCGGGATCATGCGGCTGTCGGTGAAGGACGCCGCCGCCGCCGCGAAGCAAGCGAAGGCGCTGGACATCCCCGCGATCGCGGTCTTCCCCCATATCGACGGCGCCCGGAAGGACGCCCAGGGATCCGCCGCGCTGGATCCGGACGGCCTCGTCGCGCGCGCCGTCAAGGCGATGAAAGACGCCGCGCCCGAGGTCGGGATCATGTGCGACGTGGCGCTCGACCCCTTCACCACCCATGGGCACGACGGCCTGGTCCTGGGTGGCCGGATCGACAACGACGCCACGGTCGAGCAGCTGGTCGCCCAGGGGCTGATGCAGGCCAGGGCCGGCTGCGACATTCTCGCCCCCTCCGACATGATGGACGGGCGCTGCGGGGCCCTGCGCCGGGCGTTGGAGGCCGAAGGGCTGCAGGACGTCATGATCATGTCGTACGCCGCCAAGTACGCCTCGGCCTTCTACGGGCCCTACCGCGATGCGATCGGTTCGGGGAAGCTGGGCTCCGGCGAGGTCGCAAACCCTGCCGACAAGAAGACCTACCAGATGGACCCGGCCAATTCGGACGAGGCGCTGCGTGAGGTGGCGCTCGACATCGCCGAGGGCGCGGACATGGTGATGGTCAAGCCTGGCCTGCCCTACCTCGACATCGTCCGCCGGGTTGCCGAGGCCTTCGCGCTGCCGACCTTCGCCTTCCAGGTCTCGGGCGAGTACGCCATGCTGATGGCGGCCGCCCAGAACGGCTGGCTCGACGAGGAGCGCGCGATCCTGGAGAGCCTCGGGGCGTTCAAGCGCGCCGGCGCGGCCGGCGTGATCACCTACTTCGCGCCACGCGCGGCCAGGTTGCTCGCCGGCTGAGCGGCTTCGCCGGCTCTGCCGCGTCGCGGGGCGCCCTCGTCCATGGGTCGGACATAGCAGGTCTGGCGGGCCTTGATCAGGCTGGCGCAGGCCTGTTCGGCGGCCTCAGCGCTCGGGAAGCCCGCCAGGCGCGCCGTATAGCGGCGCTTGCCGCTGATGTCGGACGTATCGATGCTGACCGTCAGGCCGTCGGCGGCGGCGCCCAGCGTCCTGCGTGCGGCTTCCATGGCCTTGCGGGCGCCGGTCTCCGAGGGGCCGCGCGTGATCTGCAGAAAGTACGGGCGCCCCGGGGCGGGCTTCACCGCGGAATTCGGGGCGCTCGCCGGCAGGGTGACGGTCTGAGTGGTCGTCGCCGGCGTCGCTGCGGCGGCGGCGGCCTTGCCGTCCGCGGACGGTTTGGCGTCGGCCGCGGGCGCAACCGCCCTCGTTTCATAGATCTCCACGACCTCCGGAGGCTTGCCCTCCGGCTCCGCCGAAATCTTGGGGCCGCCCGGCTTGCTGAGGGCGGCTCCAGAGGCCGCGAGCAGCGGGCGCAGCGGCCAGGCGAACGCCGGGTCGCAGGCCGCCGCCAGGAGCTTCGCCGAGGGCTCCCCAGGATGCGGCGATGTCCAGTCCGCATCCGGCGCGCCTGAGACTGGAGGGCCGCGGCGGTTCTGCTGCCGATAGCTGGCGCTTCGGATGACCCGCAGCCGCCCGCCTCGGCAGTCGACGAGCAGGTTGGCGTCCCAGGATTGGAAGCCATGGGTCGCAGACCAGCCGGGCGCCCGCGCCTCGGTGCGGACCAGGGCGATCACCTCGCCGGTCGGCGACGGCGCCCCGAGCGGCTCGAGGCTGTAGACATTGTCCGGCTCGACGATCGCCACCTGGGCCGGGCGCAGGTCGGTGTTCTGCGCAAGCCAGGCCAGGAGATCCCCGGCCGCCGGCGCGGCGAGCGCGGGCGCCGCCGCCAAGGCGGCCGCCGCGGTCAGGCTCAGGCTGAGCTTGGAGGATGGGAGCATGCGGGAACGCTACGCGGGAGACGGCTAAGGCCGGCTTAACCGCGTTGGCCGGCCCGCTTCATGTCGTGAAGTAGGCGCTGGGGGCGTCGTGGCCCGGCAGGTCGATCATCTGCACGAACTTCAGGCCGATCTTCTCCAGCACCCGCTGCGAGGGCGTGTTGTGGGGCGCGGTGATCGCCGCGATCTTCGGATGCCCGAGCGTCCCCCGGGCGAACGCGAGCACGGCGCGCGCGGCTTCGGTGGCGTAGCCCTGGCCGGAATGCCGCTGCAGGAAGGCGTAGCCGATGTCCGGGCAATCGAGCCCGTCACGTTCCACCAGGCCGCACATGCCGAGCGGATGACCCCGGGAGTCGCGGACCACGAACCAGGGCGTCTTGGCGAACCGCTCGCCGATGTAGGCGCGGGCCGCCTCCAGGGTGCGCACGCCGCGGTCGCCGATGTTGGCGATCCAGCCCGGATCGTTGAGCAGCTCGAGGACGAAGGGCGCATCGTCCGAGGTGGGCGGTGTGAGCGTCAGCCGCTCGGTGCGCAACCCGGTCACTTGTCCGGCGTCTCCAGCCGCGCCACCAGGCTGGAGGTGTCCCAGCGATGGCCGCCCATGGCCTGCACCTCGGCGTAGAAGCCGTCGACCATGCGGGTCATGTCCAGGCGGGCGCCATTCCGCTCGGATTCGTCCAGCAGGAGGCCCAGGTCCTTGCGCATCCAATCGACCGCGAAGCCGAAGTCGAACCGGCCCTCGCTCATGGTCTTCCAGCGGTTGTCCATCTGCCAGGACTGCGCCGCGCCCTTGGAGATCGCCTCGTAGACCCCGGCCGGATCGAGGCCGGCGCGGCGGGCGAAGTGCAGGCCTTCCGCGAGCCCCTGGACGACGCCGGCGATGCAGATCTGGTTGACCATCTTGGTGAGCTGCCCGGAGCCGGGGCCGCCCATCAGCCGGATCGCTTTGGCGTAGGCCGAGATCACCGGCCGCGCCGTCGCGAACGCCGCCGCCTCGCCGCCGCACATGATGGTGAGCTGGCCGGCCTCGGCGCCGGCCTGCCCACCGGAGACGGGCGCATCCACGAAGGCGACGCCGCGCTTGTCCGCTTCCGCCGCGAGCTCGCGGGCCACCTCGGCCGACGCCGTCGTGTGGTCCACGATCACCGCTCCCTTCCGGAGCGCGGGCAGCGCCTCGCCCACGACCTCGCGAACATCTTTGTCGGCGCCCACGCAGAGCAGGAACATCTCCGCGTCCTTGGCCGCTTCTGCGATCGTCGGCGCGGACTGGCCGCCATAGGCCTCGACCCATCGCTCAGCCTTCTCGGGGCTGCGGTTGAACACCGTCATCTCGTGCCCCGCCCTGGCCAGATGCCCGGCCATCGGGAAGCCCATCACCCCCAGGCCCGCGAACGCGACCCTCATGCCAGCTCCATGCGCATTAACTCTCTCCGCAACGCCATCTTAACGGGGCCCCGCGCAGGCTGGCGAAGGTCAATCCGCGCGTGAGGTGGTGCCGATGTCGGTGGGCGAGCAGCCGATCGTCGTCAAGAGGATCAAGAAGGTCATCGGCGGCGCCCACCACGGCGGCGCGTGGAAGGTGGCCTACGCCGACTTCGTGACGGCCATGATGGCCTTCTTCCTCTTGATGTGGCTGATCAACACCACCAGCCCCGAGCAGAAGCGCGGCATCGCCGACTACTTCGCCCCCGCCTCGGTGTCGGAGACCACCTCCGGCTCGGGCGGCATCCTGGGCGGCACCGCCCTGGGATCGGACGGCTCGAAGAGCCAGGGCTCGTCGTCGATCATCCAGGATCTCGCCCCTGATTCGAAGAACCCCAACAACGGCAAGAACCGCGACGCCTCCAAGGCCAATTCCGAGAACGCCGCGACCGAAACGCTGCGCAAGGAGCTGGAGAAGCGCGAGGCCGCCGCCTTCCAGTCCGCCGCCCAGTCGCTGCGCCAGGCGCTGCAGGACATGCCGGAGTTGGCGGAGCTTTCGAAGAACATCATTATCGACCAGACGCCCGAGGGCCTGCGCATCCAGCTCGTCGACCAGGAAGGCCGCTCGATGTTCGACGAGGGTTCGACCAAGCCCAATGCGCGCGCCACGCTGCTGCTCAGGGCGGTGGCCAAGGTGATCAACCAACTGCCCAATCGAATCAGCATCTACGGCCACACCTCTGCGAGCCGTGGCGGAGCCCGGAACGAGGGCGACTGGACGCTCTCGGCGGGGCGCGCCGAAGCGTCGCGCAAGGTGCTGCAGGGGGCCGGCGTCGACCCCGACCGCGTCTACCAGGTTTCCGGCAAGGCTGGTTCGGAGCCGCTTTATCCCGACGATCCGACGCTGCCGGGAAACCGCCGCATCGCGATCGTGTTGTTGCGTGAGGCGCCGGTTCTGCCACCGGATTCAGGCCTCTAGCTTCGGCTCCGCCTTGCGCAAAGCCCCGGCATGACGCCTAATCCGGTCATGGCCGCGCAGGTAGGCATTAGGGCGTTTGAAGGTCCGTGACGCAGCACTTCCCGACCCGTCAGCTCCGGTTCTTCCTGACCGCGCCCTCGCCCTGCCCCTATTTGCCTGAGCGATACGAGCGCAAGGTGTTCGCGCACCTGCCGCTGGCCGACGGCGCGGCGGTGAACGACAGCCTCACCCAGGTGGGCTTCCGCCGCTCCCAGAACATCGCCTATCGGCCGGCCTGCGAGGGCTGCGCGGCGTGCGTCTCGGCCCGCATCCCGGTGCTGGACTATCTGTTCTCCCGCTCTGAGCGGCGCAGCTTGTCTCGCAACGACGATCTCACGCGCCATCTCGTGGAGGCCGAGGCCACGATGGAGCAGTTCGATCTGCTGCGGCGCTATCTCAGCGTGCGTCACGCCGACGGCGGCATGGCCGAGATGACCTGGCCCGACTACGTGGCGATGGTCGAGGACACCGCGGTCCGCACCCATGTCGTCGAATACCGCGCCCGGCCGAACGGCAGCGGCCCGGGCGACCTCCTGGCCTGCGCCCTGGTCGACGTGATGAGTGATGGGCTCAGCCTCGTCTATTCCTTCTACGATCCGAGCCTGAGCCGGCGCAGCCTCGGCTCCTTCGTGATCCTCGATCACGTGATCCAGGCCGCCCTCTCCGAGCTGCCCTACGTCTACCTGGGCTACTGGGTGCGGGGCTCGGAGAAGATGGACTACAAGGTGCGCTTCTCGCCCATCGAGCTGCTCAAGCCCGAGGGCTGGACGCTGGTGGCCACCCGCGACGCCGCCCCGCGCGAACCCGCCTGAGCGACATCAGGAACGGCCTCGGGGCCAATCCCGGCTGGCGGCGGCTGGCGCAGGCGTCTAGAAGCCCGCGCGTGACCCGTCCCGCCGCCCCTGCGCCATGGCCCGACAGCTTCGCCTGAGGCTTGGCCGCCGCGCCTCCTATACCCGCGACACGTTCGTCCATGGCCCTTCGAACGCGCAGGCGACGGCGGCGATCGACGCGTGGCCCCGCTGGCACGGCGGCTGCCTGGCGCTGGTCGGGCCCGAGGGCGTCGGCAAGACCCACCTGGCGCTCGCCTGGGCGGCGAACGCGCACGCGGCGGTGCTGGACCGGAGCGCCCCCGACATTGTCGCCGCCGATGGCCAGCCGGTGCTTCTGGAGGACGTCGACCGCGGGATCCCGGACGAGGCGCTGTTCCACCTGATCAACCTGGCCGCCCGCAGGGGCGGCGGCCTGTTGCTCACCGCCCGGACGCCTCCGATCGCCTGGCCGGCGTCGCTCCCCGATCTGCGCTCGCGACTGAACGCCTTGCCGGTCGTCGAGATCGAGCCGCCCGACGACCAGGTCCTCGAGGGTGTGCTGCGCAAGTTCTTCAAGGAGCGGAACATCCGCCCCGGAGCCGAGGTCTATCCCTTCCTGCTGCGCCGCATCGAGCGCTCGGCGACCGCGGCGCGCGAGGTGGTGCGCCAACTCGATGAAGCGCCCGATGAGCTCAAGCCGGTCTCGCGGGTTCTCGCGCGGCGCATCCTGGAAGGGGATTAGCCGGGGTCTGTCTTTTTCCCAGGCGCATTCACATCTGGGTTAATCTCGGCGGGTAATCTTGCGGGCGATCGTCCGCCCCTGGAGACGCGTGGAATGACCTATGCTGCGCCCGTCGCATCGCCGGTTGCGAACGATGCCGCGCACGCCGTCCATCCCTGGAACGAGGCGCTCGCCGACTCGCCCGCCCGGTTCTTCAACCGCGAGCTCTCCTGGCTGGCCTTCAACCGGCGCGTGCTCGCCGAGAGCATGAACCCGCGCCACCCCCTGCTCGAGCAGCTCAATTTCCTGGCGATCAGCGCCAACAACCTCGACGAGTTCTACATGGTCCGCGTGGCGGGCCTGAAGGCGCAGGTCCGCGAAGGCGTCCAGGTGGTCAGCCAGGACGGCCTCACCCCCTCCGAGCAGCTGGAGCGGGTCAACGCCGAAGCCGCCGATCTGATGGCCGACCAGCAGGCCCGCTGGCGGGCGCTTTGCGGCGAGCTGGCGGCCGAGGGCCTGGTCGTGGCGCCCGCCACCGAGGTCACTGCAGCCGAAAGGGCCGGCCTGGAGGAGACCTTCTTTTCGCAGCTGTTTCCGGTCCTGACGCCGCTGGCGATCGACCCCGCGCACCCGTTCCCATTCATTCCGAACCTCGCCTTCTCGCTGGTGCTGAAGCTCAGGCGGAGCTCGGACAATCGCCTGCTCTACGCCCTGGTGCCGATCCCGGCCCAGGTCGCCCGGTTCTGGGAGCTGCCGGCGGCCCGGACCGGGCGCAGACGCCCCGAGCGCCGCTTCGTCTCGCTGGAGGGCTTCCTCGCGCTGTTCGTCGACCACCTGTTCCCCGGTTGCGAGGTGGAGGGCCAGGGGGTGTTCCGGCTGATCCGCGACTCCGACATCGAAATCGAGGAGGAGGCCGAGGACCTGGTGCGCGAGTACGAGGCGCTGCTGAAGCAGCGGCGCATGGGCTCAGTGGTGCGCGTGGAGGTCGAGGCCGCCATGCCCGAGGAGCTGCGGGCCTTCATCACCGAGAACCTGAAGGCCGAGCCGCAGGACATCCTGCTGATCGACGGGCTCCTCGGCCTGGACGAGCTCAGCCAGCTGATCCCCGCCGATCGGCCCGAGCTGCGATTCAAGCCGTACGAGCCGCGGTTCCCCGAGCGCATCCGCGATCATGCCGGCGACTGTTTCGCCGCCATCCGCGAGAAGGACATCCTGGTTCACCACCCCTTCGAGAGCTTTGACGTGGTGGTGCAGTTCCTCAGGCAGGCGGCCCGCGACCCCAACGTCGTGGCCATCAAGCAGACCCTCTACCGGACCTCCAAGGAGAGCCCCATCGTGGCCGCCCTGATCGAGGCCGCCGACAACGGCAAGAACGTCACCGCAGTGGTCGAGATCAAGGCCCGCTTCGACGAAGAGGCGAACCTCAAGTGGGCCCGCGACCTGGAGCGGGCGGGCGTGCACGTGGTCTACGGCTTCATCGAGTACAAGACCCACGCAAAGCTTTCGACGGTGGCGCGCAAGGAAGGCGAGACGCTGCGCACCTATTGCCACTTCGGGACGGGCAACTACCACACGGTGACGGCGCGCATCTACACCGACCTGTCGCTGTTCACGACCGACCCGCCCCTCGGCCGAGACGCGATCCGCCTGTTCAATTACGTCACCGGCTATGCCCAGCCCGAGGGACTGGAAAAGCTCTCCTTCTCGCCGGTCACCATGAAGCGCGATCTCCTGCGGCTGATCGGCCAGGAGGCCGCCAACGCCCGCGAGGGCCAGCCGGCCGCGATCTGGGCCAAGCTCAACGCCCTGGTCGACCCGGAGATCATCGACGCGCTGTACGCCGCCAGCCGCGACGGAGTCGCCATCGACCTGGTGGTGCGCGGCATCTGCTGCCTGCGCCCGGGGGTCGAAGGGCTGTCGGAGAACGTCCGGGTGAAGTCGATCGTCGGGCGTTTCCTGGAGCACGGAAGGATCGTCGCATTCGCCAATGGCGCGCCGATGCCGTCCGGCCGCGCGCGCGTGTTCATCTCCTCGGCCGACTGGATGCCGCGCAACCTCGACCGCCGCATCGAGTGCCTCACCCCGATCGAGAACCCGACGGTGCACCAGCAGGTCCTGCAACAGATCATGCTGGCCAACCTGAAGGACGAGGCGCAGAGCTGGACCTTGGATGCGGACGGCCGCTATACGCGGGATCCATCCTGGGATCATCCGAGCGCCTTTTCCGCGCACGAGTACTTCATGACCAATCCCAGCCTGTCGGGACGGGGCCAGAAGGTGAAGGACATGCCGCGCGCGATCGATCATGTGGCTGCGCGCGGATAGCCGAGCCGAGCCCCGCCAGGCGGCCGTCATCGACATCGGATCCAACTCTGTCCGCCTGGTGATCTACCGTCTCGACGGGCGCGCCATCTGGACTGTCCATAACGAGAAGTCGCTGGCCGGACTGGGCCGCGACCTGCCGGCCACAGGCCGCCTCTCCTCCGAAGGAATCGAGATCGCCCTGACCGCGCTGCGGCGTTTCCGCGCGCTGCTCGAGGGCTGGAGCGCCGAGGACGTGCAGGTGGTGGCCACCGCCGCGGTGCGCGAGGCCGCCGACGGGCCGATGTTCATGAAGCGGGTGCGCGAGGAGACCGGGCTCGCGGTGCGGCTGCTGTCGGGCGAGGAGGAGGCCCGCTTCGCCGCGTTCGGGGTGATCGCCGGCCAGCCCGACGCGGCTGGCGTGGTGGGCGACCTGGGCGGTTCCAGCCTGGAGCTCGTGCGCCTGGACGGCCGCGCCGGCGCCGCCGATGGCGTGACTCTGCCGCTCGGACCCTTCGCGCTCGGCGCGCCCAGGCCCTTGCAGATCGAGCGCACCTCGCGCGCGGTCGAGGCGGCGCTCGGGCCGCAGGCGCACCGCTTCGCGAGCCGCGACTTCCACGCGGTCGGCGGCGCCTGGCGCAACCTCGCCCTGCTGCACATGGAGCTCGCCGACTACCCGTTGCGTGTCGCCCACCAGTACGAGATGGGCCGCGCCGACGCGCTCGACGTCGCCCGCTTCGTGGCGCGCCAGTCCAGAGCCTCGCTGCAGCGCATCGAGGGCCTCTCCAAGAAGCGGTTCGAGACCCTGCCCTACGCCGCCGTGGTGCTGGAGGGCGTGATCCAGGCGCTGGGGGTGAAACGCATCGTCGTCTCGGCGTTCGGTCTGCGCGAGGGCTTGCTGTTCGAATCGATGCCGCCGGAGGTCCGCCGCCGCGATCCGCTCATCGAGGGCTGCGAGGTGCTGACCGCCGCGCGCGGCCTGTCGCCGGAGCTGGGCGGCGCGCTGGAAGCCTGGATTGCGCCCGCCTTCGAGATTCTCCCCGCCCTGTTCGAGGAGCGCGAAGCCGTGTTGCGCGCCGCGGCCTGCCGCCTCGCCGACCTCGGCGCGCGGCTGCACCCGGACCATCGGGCGGACGTCGTCTTCGAGCAGGTGCTGCGGGCCCCGATCGCCGGCATGACCCACACCGAGCGGGCGTTCTTGGCGAGCGCGATGTTCTCGCGCCACACCGCCGCGCGCACGACGCCGGAAGAGGCCACCGTGGCGCGCGTTCTGAGCCCCGAGCGGCGTCAGCGCGCCTGGGCGCTCGGAGCGGCCATCCGCCTGGGGTGCGACCTCTCCGGGCGCAATCCGCGGCTGCTCGAGCGCTCCAGCCTGGCGATCAGGGGCGAGCGGCTGGTGCTCGCCGCCGCGCCCGGTTGGGAGAACATGCTGCTGGGCGAGCAGACGGCCAAGCGCGCCCAGACCATGGCCGCCGCACTCAAGCTGAAGCTGGAAATGAGCTGAGCCCAAATGACGAGAGGGCGACGATCCGGTCGCCCGAACCGCCGCCCTCTGAACCAGATCCGTTGGGGGATCTAGGCCGTCAGGTCCGGAAGGAACTCATCGCCCCAGGGGTCGCCCCCCGAAGCGTCTCGCCCGCCCCCGGCGCCGCAAGAACGGAAATCCAGGTCGCCCCAGACCGCCCGTCCTCGAGGAACTCCTGCCGCGAAACGTGCCGGTCTCCCGATCCGCCGCGCCGCAGTTCCTGTCGGCACGGGGAGCCTCGCGCCGTCCCGCTCCGCGCGCAACGGCCGGTTCCGGGCAAGCTGTGGGGGAAGCGTTGGCCTTCCAGTGGACCAGGTGTGGATAACCGCGTCCCGATGCGGCGGAGATCAAGGAATCCAAGCCCCTGACGGTTATCCTCAGCGACCTGCCGGGCGACGGCGGACCTAGCCCGCGCTGGCCGCTTTCGGCGCGCGGCGGACCTCCACCACGCGCACCCGCGCGCCGTCCAGCACCAGGGCGAGCTCGCCGCGCTTCAGCTTCAGCGCGTCCTCGCCGAACGCCTCGCGCCGCCAGCCCTTCAGCGCGGCGGTGTCGGCGTGGTCGTCATTGGCGATCTGCTCGAGGTCGGCGACGGTGGCGATCAGCTTGGAGGCCACGCCGGTCTCCTCCGCCCGCGCCTTGAGCAGCACCTTGAGGAGCTCGACGACCGCGCCCGCCGCCGGCGAGGAAGAGGCCCGGGTCCGCTCGATCACCGGAGCGTAGGCGTCGGGATCCTTCAGCGCCTCGCGCACCGCGGCGATCAGGTCGGGCCCGAAGCGCGAGCCCGAGAAGCCCTTGGGCACCGAGCGCAGGCGCTCGAGCGCATCGGCGTCGACCGGCGCCTGGGTCGCGACCTCGTCGATCGCTTCGTCCTTCAGGATGCGGCCGCGGGGCTGGTCACGGACCTGGGCGGTTCGCTCGCGCCATGCGGCCACGGCCCGGTACACCGCCAGGTACTTGGCCGTGTGACGACGGGGCTTCAGCCTACGCCAGGCGTTCTCCGGATCGACGTCATAGTTGCCGGGATCCGTCAGGTTCGCCATCTCATCCGACACCCAGCCCAGCCGCGACTCCTGCTCCAGGCGCTTGCGGAGCATCGGATAAAGCTTCGCCAGATGGGTGACGTCGGCGAGCGCATAGGAGAGCTGCGCATCCGACAGCGGCCGCCGCGCCCAGTCGGTGAACCGGCTGGACTTGTCGATCTCGATCTTGAGCATCTGGCGCACCAGCGCGTCGTAGGCGATCTGCTCGCCGAATCCGGCCGCCATGGCCGCCACCTGGGTGTCGAACAGCGGCCGCGGCATGGCCTTCAGGTTGTTGAAGATCTCCACGTCCTGGCGGGCGGCGTGGAAGACCTTGAGGATCTTCTCGTCGCGCAGGATCTGCAGGAAGGGTTCCAGATCCATGGTCTCGGCCAGCGGATCGATCACCGTTTCGGCTGAGGGCGCCGCCGCCTGAATCAGGCACAGCCTCGGCCAATAGGTGGTCTCGCGCATGAACTCGGTGTCCACGGCGACGAACGATTGGCCTTTGAGCTTGTCGCAGAACGCCGCCAGTTCGGCGGTGGTGGTGATCGGCGTCATCGACTAGCTATAGCCCCGCGGCGGTGCGAGTCTGCAAGACGCGATCGGCGCATCCGCGCCACAATTCCCTCGCAAGGCTCCACCTTCCCGATGAGCGACCGGCCTAACGGACTGACCTATGCGCAAGCCGGCGTCGACATCGACGCCGGAAACGCGCTGGTCGAACGCATCAAGCCGCTCGCCCGCTCCACGGCCAGGCCGGGGTCGACGCCGGCGCTGGGCGGCTTCGGGGCGCTGTTCGATCTGAAGGCCGCCGGCTACGACGACCCGCTCCTGGTCACGACCACCGACGGCGTCGGCACCAAGCTGAAGCTCGCGATCGAGACCGGGCGGCACGGCGCGGTGGGCGTCGATCTGGTGGCCATGTGCGTCAACGACCTTTTGGCGCAGGGCGCCGAGCCGCTGCTGTTCCTCGACTACTACGCCAGCGGCCGGCTGGAGGTGGACGCCGCCGCAGCCGTGATCGCCGGGATCGCCGAGGGCTGCCGGCAGGCGAATTGCGCCCTGGTCGGCGGCGAGACCGCCGAGATGCCGGGGATGTACGCCGCCAACGACTACGATCTGGCGGGTTTCTGCGTGGGCGCGGTGGATCGCGACAAGGTGCTGCCGCGCCTGGCCGATCAGCGCGCCGGCGATCTGCTGATCGGCCTGGCGAGCTCGGGGCCGCACTCCAACGGCTATTCGCTGATCCGCCGCATTGTCCAGCGCTCTGGTCTCGGTTGGGAGGCGCCGGCGCCGTTCGCGCCCGGCCAGGCGCTCGCCGAGGCGCTGCTGACGCCGACGCGGATCTACGTCCGCGCCGTGCTTCCGGAACTGCAGGCCGGCCGCGTCAAGGGCCTCGCCCACATCACCGGCGGGGGCCTGGTCGAGAACCCGCCGCGCGCCATCGCGGAGGGGCTCGTCCCCCGCTTCGACTGGCGGGCCTGGGAGCCGGCCCCGGTGTTCGACTGGCTGCAGCGGACCGGCGGCGTCGCCGATGTCGAGATGCGCCGCACCTTCAACTGCGGGGTCGGCCTGATGCTGATCGTCGATCCCCAGGACATGCCCCTGGTTCTCGCCAACCTCACCGCCGCCGGCGAGGACGCGTTCGTCATGGGCGAGCTGGCGGAGAGGAGTCCATGATGCTTCGCGCGCTCCTGGTCATCGGCGGCCTCTTGGTGCTGAGCGGCTCCGCGCTCGCCCAGCCGCGGACGCCCGAGGCGGCCGGTTTCACGCAGCTCTTCATCAGCCCCTGCGGCGAGCCCTATCGCGGCCGCCCCGGCGATCCTTACCCGGTCGTGCTCTGGTTCAAGCAGGCCGACCTCAACCACGATGGAAAGATCGACCGCGCGGAGTTCCGCGCCGACCACGCCGGGTTCTTCGATGCGCTCGACTCCGATGGCGACGGCGTGATCGACGGTGTCGAGATCAGCTTCTACGAGAACCGCTTCCTGCCGGACGTCTACCGCCGCCAGCAGGAGGTGGGCGCGCTCGCGCCGCCGGCCCGGCTGATCCTGGTGCAGGGCCTGGGCGCCTACGGCCAGGATCCAAGCCTGGGGGAAGGCGCCCAGGGGCCGCCGCCGAGCCTCGGCGCTCAGCGCCGGGCGCCGGTCGAGTACGTGGGCGCGGCGGCCTATGGATTGCTGGCCGAGCCGGAGCCGCTGACCGCGGCCGACACGAACATCGACGGACGCATCACCAAGGCCGAATTCCTGGCGGCGGCGGATCGCCGGTTCAAGCGGCTCGACCGCAGGGGCGACGGCCAGCTCACGCTCGACGAGCTTCCCATGACCGCCGCCCAGGCCGCCGCCGCGAAGAAGCGACGCTGACCTCCCGCCGCTCGAGCTATTTCGCCGCTTCCCAAGCCCAGGTCAGGGTCTCGATCTTCCAGCCGCCCGCGTCCCGTTGGGTCGAGAAGGTGACGTGGCCTTCGGCGTGCTTCTTCGAGCCGTCCTTGAAGGTGTAGGTGAGCTCGCCCGGGATCACCGCATAGCCGCGCTCGCCGGTGATCTGCACCATGGTCGCGGGCATGAAGCGCATGTTGACGTCGGTGATGCCGGACTTCTCGGCGTTGGCGGCCATGCCGTTCAGCCACTCGCCGCCGGCTTTGGGGCCCGACCAGTGATAGGGCGCGAGGTCCTCGGTGATCGACGGATTGGCCACGAAGTAGGCCAGGGCGCCCGGGCCGTCGCCCTTGTTCACCAGCGCGGCGAAGCGGTCGAGCGAGGCGGTCAGCTCGGCTTCGGCCGGGCTTTCGGCGGCCAACGCGGGGCCGCCGACCAGCACCGCGGCCAGGCCGGCCAGGATGAGGCGCTTCATGGGATACTCCCAGCCGACCGGCTGAACCCCCAGCGGGTGGCGCGGCGGCCTTGCAGCTACGCGCACTTCGCACGCCGCGGCTAGCGCAGGCCCGCGTTGATCGTCTCCAGGGCCGCGGCGCCGGGCACCAGCTCGCGCTCGGCCAGCGCATTGAGCGGCGTATCGACCGTATTCAGCGCCTCGTGCAGGTCGCCGGCGTCCGGATCGACGTAGAGCAGCCCCGTGACGATCTCGCCCGCCGTCTGCTTCGACTGGAGGAAGCCCAGGGCCGCCGCGCGGTCGGACGGATCGTAGAGCTCGGCGAGCTTGTGCAGCGACAGAATCGAGCCGTCGTGCTGGGCCACCTGCACCGTCTCGCCCGGCGCGTAATCGACGTGGATCGGCGCACGCGGCGTGATCACTTCGAGCCGGTTCACCGCCTCGTTGTGCTCGCGCACATAGTCGAAGCTCTTGGTCGAGCCCGCGTGGTTGTTGAACTGCACGCAGGGACTGATGCAGTCGATGAACGCCGCGCCCCTGTGCATCAGCCCGGCTTTGATCAACGGCGTGAGCTGGTCCTTGTCGCCGGAGAAGGAGCGGGCCACGAAGGTCGCCCCGAGCGTCAGGGCCATGGAGACCAGGTCGATGCCGGCGTCGTGGTTGACCACACCGCGCTTGGACTTCGAGCCCTTGTCCGAGGTGGCCGAGAACTGGCCCTTGGTGAGGCCGTACACGCCGTTGTTCTCGACGATGTAGACCATGTTGACCCCGCGCCGCATGGCGTGGGCGAACTGGCCGAGGCCGATCGAGGCTGAATCGCCATCGCCGGAGACGCCCAGGTAGACGAGGTCCTTGTTGGCGAGGTTGGCGCCGGTCAGCACCGAGGGCATGCGGCCGTGAACGGTGTTGAAGCCGTGACTGTTGCCCAGGAAATAGTCCGGCGTCTTGGACGAGCAGCCGATCCCCGACAGCTTGGCGATGCGGTGCGGCGGCAGCTCCAGTTCGTAGACCGCCTGGATGATCGCCGCCGAAATGGAATCGTGGCCGCAGCCGGCGCACAGCGTCGAGACCGAGCCCTCGTAGTCGCGCCGCGTATAGCCCAATGCGTTCCTGGCCAGCGCCGGGTGATGCAGCTGGGGCTTGGTGATGTAAGTCATTCCGCGGCCTCGATGACCGATGCGACGGACATCAGCGTCGCGATCTCGCCGGCGATGTAGCGGGCGGTGATGGGCGTGCCGTCGTAATGCAGCACGGAAACCAGCTTCGCCGGATCGGCCCCGCCCTCGGTGACGATCAGGGTCTTGAGCTGGGCGTCGCGGTTCTGCTCGACCACGAAAATCCGCTCGTGGGCGGCGATGAACTCATAGACCTCGTCCGCGAACGGGAAGCCGCGCACCCGCAGGGCGTCGAGGTTGCGGCCCTGACCCTCCAGGGCGTCCAGCGCCTCGTGCATGGCCGGCGTCGTGGAGCCGAAGTAGATCACCCCGTCCGGCGTCTTGCGCTTGGCCTTGCGAAGGACCGGCGCCGGGACCAGGGCCTTGGCCGTCTCGAACTTCTGCAGCAGCCGTTCCATGTTGCCGACATAGACGCTGCCGTCCTCGGAATAGCGGGCGTAGGGGTTTCGCGAGGTGCCGCGGGTGAAGTAGGCCCCGCGGGTCGGATGGCTGCCCGGATAGGTCCGGTACGGAATCCCGTCGCCGTCCACGTCGAGGTAGCGGCCGAAGTCGCGGCCGGCCTCGAGCTCCTCGTAGGTCATCACCTTGCCGCGGTCGAGCTTGCGGGACTCGTCCCACCTGAATGGCTCGGTCAGCCACTCGTTCATGCCGATGTCGAGGTCGAGCATGACGAAGATCGTGGTCTGCAGCCGGTCGGCCAGGTCGAAGGCGAGCGCCCCCATCTCGAAGCATTCGCCGGGATTGCAGGGCAACAGCAGCGGATGCTTGGTGTCGCCGTGGCTGGCGTAGGCGGCGGCCAGGATGTCGGCCTGCTGGGTGCGGGTCGGCATGCCGGTCGAAGGCCCGCCGCGCTGCACGTCGAAGATCACCGCCGGGATCTCGGCGAAATAGGACAGCCCGATGAACTCGGTCATCAGCGAGACGCCGGGCCCGGAGGTGGCGGTGAAGGCCCTGGCGCCATTCCAGCCCGCGCCCACAACGATGCCGATCGAGGCGATCTCGTCCTCGCCCTGGACAATGGCGTAGCGCGCCTTGCCGGTTTCCGGATCGGTGCGCAACTGCTGGCAATAGCCCGTGAAGGCCTCCGCCAGCGAGGTGGAGGGGGTGATCGGATACCAGGCGCAGACGGTCGCTCCGCCATAGACGGCGCCGAGCGCCGCCGCCGCATTGCCTTCCACGTAGATCCGCGCGCCCACCTTGTCGGCGCGACGCACCTGCAACTTGAGCGGCGTCAGGTTCTCGCGGACATAGTCGAAGCCCAGCCCCAGCGCCTCGATGTTGGCGTCGATCAGCCGCTGTCGCCCGGCGAAGTCCTCGGCGAGCAGGTCCTCGATGACCTGCCGCTCGATGCCCAGCAGCGCGGCCAGCGCGCCGACGTAGACGGTGTTCTTGAACAACTGCCGTTCGCGCGGGACCTGGTAGCGCGCATTGCACATCGCGGTCAGCGGCACGCCCACGACGGCGACATCGTCTCGGAACTTGCTCGCCGGAAGCGGCTTCGTGGAATCGTAGAACAGGACGCCGCCCACCTCGATCTCGGCCACGTCCTTGTCCCAGGTCTGCGGATTCATCGCCACCATCAGGTCGACCCCCCCGCGCCGGCCGAGATAGCCCGCCTCGGTCACCCGCACCTCGAACCAGGTGGGCAGGCCCTGAATGTTCGAGGGGAAGATGTTGCGCGCCGCGACCGGCACGCCCATGCGCAGGATGGCGCGGGCGAACAGCCCATTGGCGCTGGCCGAGCCCGAGCCGTTCACATTGGCGAACTTGACGACGAAGTCGTTCACCCGCGGCTTCAGCTGCTCAGGCATGCCGCCCCCGCATGCGTCATATCGAGGAGGAACTTCTGCATGTCCCAGGCGCCGGTCGGGCACCGCTCGGCGCAGAGGCCGCAATGCAGGCAGACGTCCTCGTCCTTGACCATCACCCGGCCGGTCGGCAGGGCTCCCGAGACGTAGAGATCCTGGGTCAGGTTGTCGGCGGGCGCCTTCAGCCGGGTCCGGAGCTCCGCTTCCTCACCGTCCTCTGTGAAGGTGATGCAGTCCATTGGGCAGATGTCGACGCAGGCGTCGCATTCGATGCACAGGTTGTCGGCGAACACGGTCTCCACGTCGCAGTTCAGGCAGCGCTCGGCCTCCTTCAGGCCGAGGTCGCGGTCGAAGCCCAGCTCGACCTCCAGCTTGACGTTCTTCAGCGCAACGGCCTTGTCGCGCAGCGGCACGCGGTAGCGCCGGTCGTTGGAGATGTCGTTGTCATAGCTCCATTCGTGGATGCCCATCTTCTGGCTGACCAGAGAGAAGTCGGGCGGCGGGCGGATCTTCACGTCCTCGCCGTTCAGCAGCTTGTGGATCGAGATCGCCGCATCATGGCCATGAGCCACGGCCCAGATGATGTTCTTCGGCCCGAACGCCGCGTCGCCGCCGAAGAAGACGTGCGGGATGGTGGACTGCATGGTCGCCTCGTCGACCTTGGGCATGTCCCACTCGTCGAATTCCAGGCCGATGTCGCGCTCGATCCAGGGGAAGGCGTTCTCCTGGCCGACGGCGACCAGCACGTCGTCGCATTCGTAATGTTCATCCGGATCGCCGGACGGAATGAGCTTGCGGCGGCCCTTCTCGTCGTATTCGGCCTTCACCACCTCGAACAGCACGCCGGTCAGCTTGCCCTCGATATGGGTGAAGGCTTTGGGCACCCGGAAGTTGATGATCGGGATGTCCTCATGGATGGCGTCCTCCTTCTCCCAGGACGAGGCCTTCATCTCCTCGAACCCCGAGCGGACGATCACCTTGACGTCCTCGCCGCCGAGCCGCCGCGAGGTGCGGCAGCAGTCCATCGCCGTATTGCCGCCCCCCAGGACGATCACCCGCTTGCCGATCTTCTCGATGTGGCCGAACGAGACGCTGGAGAGCCAGTCGATGCCGATGTGGACGTTGGCGGCGGCTTCCCGGCGGCCAGGGATGTCGAGGTCGCGCCCGCGCGGCGCGCCCGAGCCCACGAAGATCGCGTCGTAGCCTTCGCCCAGCAGCGCCTTGAGGCTGTCGATGCGCTGGCCCATGCGCAGTTCCATGCCGAGGCCGGTGATGTAGCCGACCTCTTCGTCGATCACCCCCTCCGGCAGCCGGAAGCGCGGAATCTGGCTGCGGATCATACCGCCGGTCTTGGCGTCGCCGTCGTAGATGACCAGGTGGTAGCCGAGCGGAGCGAGGTCGCGCGCCACGGTCAGCGAGGCCGGGCCGCAGCCCACCAGGGCGATTCGCTTGCCGTTCCCCTGCGTCGCGGGCTTCGGAAGCCGCCCGGCGACATCCGACTTGTTGTCGGCCGCCACGCGCTTCAGCCGGCAGATCGCCACCGGCTCGTCCTCAACGCGAGCGCGCCGGCAGGCCGGCTCGCAGGGCCGGTCGCAGGTCCGCCCGAGGATCCCCGGGAACACGTTCGACGTCCAGTTGATCATGTAGGCGTCGGTGTATCGGCCCTCCGCGATCAGGCGGATGTACTCCGGCACGGGGGTGTGCGCCGGACAGGCCCACTGGCAATCGACGACCTTGTGGAAGTACTCCGGCCCCCAGCTACTCGTCCGCTGCAAAACGCATTCCTTCCCGAAACGCTCTACTCCCGCGCGGTGCGGCGACTGCCATGGAGCGGCAGCGGGGCCCTCTCCCGCGCGACGCGGCGTGATGGCGGGAGGTTACGTCCGGCGGTGCGGCGAAGCCAAGCCTTTCCTGATCGCTGTTCCGTGGTTTCGCATGCAGGGAGCGCATGTTGCGCGAAATTCCCAAGATCCGGGGCAGCATCGCCTCAAGCCAACGTGATCGGCGCAACAGGATTTCACGGCCAGGGCATGCTGGCCGCGTCAGGAGGTAAATGATACCTTAACAAGCGGGAGCCCCTGAACCGGGCATGGGAGAATCGACCATGGCCTTCGGCCCGAGCGAACATTTCGATGCGCCCCCGTCGGATGCGGTCCCGATCCGTCGCGACGCCGTGGGCGGTCCGCTCGATGAGGACGCCGATCCCGTGAACCTGTTCCAGGAGATCAACGAGCGCCGCGCCCGCATCGAGAACGCCGAGCTGCTGCGCCGGCTGCGGGGTCTCTGAGCCCTTCCAACCCGCATCGCCCACGCGCTAAAGGACCCGCGTCTGCCGCGGAGGTCCTGACGTGGACGCATCGGCCCTGAACGCCTTCCTCGACGAGCTCTGGACTCAGGAGATCGTTCCCGAGCTCGTCGACTACATCGCCATTCCCGCGAAGTCGCCGCACTTCGATCCCGACTGGCAGGCCTCGGGCCATATCGATCGCGCGGTCGAGCACATGGTCCGCTGGGCGAAGGCCAAGCTCGAGGCGATCCCGGGCGCGAGCTTGGAGGTGGTGCGGCTCGAGGGCCGCACGCCGGTGATCCTGATCGAGGCCCCGGGCGAGCTCGACGACACCGTCCTGCTCTACGGTCACCTCGACAAGCAGCCGGAGATGACCGGCTGGGCCGAGGGGCTCGGGCCCTGGACGCCGGTGATCCGGGACGAGCGCCTCTACGGCCGCGGCGGGGCCGATGACGGCTACGCCATCTATGCCTCGACGGCCGCGTTGCTGGCGCTGCAGCGGCAGGGCGTGAAGCGGGCCCGCTGCGTGGTGCTGATCGAAGCCTGCGAGGAGAGCGGCAGCTACGACCTGCCGTTCTACGTCGACCACCTGGCCGAACGCATCGGCTCGCCGTCGCTGGTGATCTGCCTGGACTCCGGCTGCGGCAACTACGAGCAGCTCTGGGTGACCACTTCGCTGCGCGGCCTGGCGGGCGGGCTGCTCACGGTGGAGGTGCTGGAGGAAGGCGTCCATTCCGGCGACGCCTCGGGCGTGGTTCCCGACAGCTTCCGCATCGCTCGGGCGCTGCTGTCGCGGATCGAGGACGAGGCCACCGGAGAGATCCGGCTGGACGCGCTGCGCGTGCAGGTCCCGGCCGAGCGGATCGGCCAGGCCAAGGCGGCGGCCGCGGCGCTGGGCGAGGACCTGTGGCGCAAGTTCCCGTTCGCGGGCGCGACCCGTCCCCCGACCATGGACGGCGTGGAGCTGGTGCTGAACCGCACCTGGCGGCCGCAACTCGCCGTGGTGGGCGCCGAGGGCCTGCCGCCACCCCAGAGCGCCGGCAACGTGCTCCGCCCGCTGACCACCCTGAAGCTCAGCGTCCGCCTGCCGCCCACGGCGGATGCCGGCCGAGCGCAGACGGCGCTCACGGCGGCTTTGACCGCGGACCCCCCGCAGGGCGCGCAGGTGCGCTTCGACGCCAACCAGGCGAGCTCCGGCTGGAACGCGCCGCCGCTCGCCGCCTGGCTCGAGGGGTCGCTGCAGCGCGCCTCAAAGGCCACGTTCGGGCGCGAGGCGGCGCTGATGGGGGAAGGCGGCACGATCCCCTTCATCGGCATGCTGGGCGAGAAATTCCCCGAGGCTCAGTTCGTGATCACCGGTGTGCTCGGGCCGCACTCCAACGCCCACGGGCCGAACGAATTCCTGCATATCCCGACCGGACGCAAGGTGACGGCCTGCGCGGCGATGATCCTGGCCGACCACGCCGAGGAGGCCGCAATCAGGCGGTGAATAACCACCCCGGCGGCAGGGTCGAGAGCTGCACGTTCCTGAGGATCAGCTCGTCGCCTCCGGTCATATCGATGACGACGTCGGCGCCCACCTGGCTCTCGGTGTGCATCGTGCCCGGGTCCAGCTGCACCCGGTCGCCTTCCCAGGCATGGAAGTCGAGCACCACGTCGAGCCCGGCGCCGGAGAAGCTGTGGAAGACATCCGCGCCCGCGCCGCCGGTGATCGTGTCCGAGCCCCGGTCCCCCGAGATCCAGTCGTTGCCGATCCCGCCGGTGATGGAATCGTCGCCCTGGCCGCCGCGCATCAGCTCGCCGCCGGACCCCCCGTTCAGGGTGTCGTTCCCGAGGTTGCCGTAGAGGATGTTCTGGCCCGCGTGGGCGGTGATCAGGTCGTTGCCCTGCCCGCCCACCAGCCAGTCGCCGCCGCCCGAGCCGCCGTCGATGACGTCGTCGCCCTTGTTGCCGTTGATGTCGTCGAACCCCGAGCCGCCCTGGATGGAGTCGTTCCCGTCGTCGCCGCGCAGATAGTCGCCGCCCGCCCAGCCGGTGATGGTGTCGTCGCCCGCGCCGGCATGGATCTCGGTGAAGCCCGCCTGGGCGCTCAGCAGGTCGTCGCCAGGCGTCGGCGCATTGGCCGTCCCGCTCGCGCCGGAGCTGCCGCTTGGCGTCCAGCCCAGGATGTCGAGCACCTGCAGGTCGGTGGCCGAGACGGAGCCCGGGTCGCCGGGACCGCCGGGCCCGAAGGCGTCGCCGACGGTGAAGGCCCAGTCCCCGAGGTCCTGGCCGTCGTCCACGCCGCTGGCGTTCACGGCGTTGTGGAACGCCAGATTGCTGAGATGCGTCCCGTCCAGGCCGAAGAAGGTGATGAGCCCGTCACGCCCGCCGGTGAAGTCGCGGACGCCGGAAGCCGTGAAGCGGAACAGATCGAGGGGCGCCCAGCGAGTGTCCTGGATGCCGAGGCTTTCGATGCGGCCGAAGGCGCCCTCCGAGATCTCGTGCTCGATCGCCCCGACGGCGTCCTGGCCGAAGCTCCAGGACAGGTTGCTGTTCAGCGTGACCGAGACGTCCTCGCCGTTGGTGAGGCTGCTCAGGCCCAGGATCCGCGCTTCCGGCGTCGCCACCTCGAAGCCGATGCCGCCGGAGGGATCGAAGCCCGGCAGGCCGCTTGCCGCCACGAAGTCGTCCGTCGTGGTCGCGTGCGCCCGAAGCGCGCTCACCAGGGCGTCGTAGCTGGTGCGGATGGTGAAGAAGGAGTTGTGCGCAGCGGTCCCAGAGGCGAGCGGCGCGAGGTCGAAATTGGCGGTGATGGTCACCGCATTGCTGAAATGCGCCTGGAAGAAGTTCTCGGCGCTGACGATGGCGCTCCGATAGGCGTCGGTGACGTTCGCGGAGTAGCTGTTGTCGAAGACGAGGCCGCTCCCCGCGAGCGTCACGGTCTCACTGGCGAGCGACATCACGCGCAACCTTGACTAGAGTCCCACTCGCACCATATGCGGCAATTGTGGCCAAATTATCAACAATGTTCGTAGCTTAGCTGTCAATGCGCGACTTCGCCTCCGGTTCCGCTGCGCCGAGGGAGGGGAGCAGGCGCCTCAGCAGCGCGTCCGGCGCCTGGGCCGTCGGCTCGCATGCGGCGAGCGCCGCCGGAGACGAGCGCGGCGGCGGTGCGGACGCGGCCTTCAGACCCTCCCGACCGGTCGCGGCCATCGGGAAGACGCGGGGGCGGACTTCCCCGTCAGTGATCAGCCGCCGTATCCGGCCGGCAGATCCTCTTCCTTGAGGAGCTCGTCCTTCGAGACCTTCTTGTCCTTCACCTTCGCCTTTTCGACGATCAGGTCGACCACCTTGTCCTCGAAGATCGGCGCGCGCAGCTGCGCCTGGGCGTTGGCGTTGTTGCGAAGCAGATCGAACACCTGCTGCGCCTGCGCCCCGTAACGCAGCGCCTCCTGGCGCATGGCGTTGGCGAGCTCCTGCTCGCTCACCTGCACATCGTTGCGGCGGCCGACTTCGGCCAGGATGAGGCCCAGCCGCACCCGCCGCTCGGCGATCTTGCGGTACTCGGCCTCCAGCTCGGCGTCGGTCTTCTTGGCGTCGTCCTCGGGCAGCTGGCCGGCTTCCTTGTCCTGCTGCACCTGCTGCCAGATCGAGGCGAACTCGGCCTCCACCATCTTGGGCGGCAGGGGGAAGTCGTGCTTCTCGTCGAGCTGGTCCAGCAGCGCGCGCTTGAGCTTGAAGCGGGTGGCGCTGGCGTACTGCTGCTCGAGGTTGGTCTTGATCAGCTCACGAAGCTTATCGAGGCTCTCGACCCCCAGCCGCTCGGCCAGCGCCTCGTCGGCCTTGGCCTCGACCGGCGCCTTGACCTCCTTCACGGTGACCTCGAACGCCGCGTCCTTCCCCCTGAGCGCCTCGACCTGGTAATTTTCCGGGAAGGTGACCTTCACGGTGAGCTCGCTCTCGGGTTTGGCGCCCACGAGCTGCTCCTCGAAGCCGGGGATGAACTGGCCCGAGCCCAGCACCAGCTCCACGTCGCTCGCCGCGCCGCCCTCGAACGGCGCTCCGTCGATCCGGCCCACGAAGTCGATGACCACCATGTCGCCGTCCTTGGCCTTCACGGACTTGCCGGTCCGGGCCTCGTAGGTGCGGTTCTGCTTGGCCAGCTCGTCAAGGGCCTCGTCCACCTCCTTGTCGGTGGGCTCGTAAACGGGACGCGACAGGCTGAGCTTGGCCGGATCGACCGGCTCGAACTCCGGCATCACATCGACGGCGATCTCGTAGGCGAGGTCCGCGCGGCCCTCGATGACCTCGGCGAGGTCGGTCTCGGGCTTCAGGTCCGGCTCGCCGGCGGGGCGCACCTTGCTGTCCTCCAGCACCTTTTGGGTGCTCTCCGACAGCGTCTGCTCGACCACCTCGCTCATCAGCGCCTTGCCGTAGAGCCGGCGCACGTGGGCGGTCGGCACCTTGCCCGGCCGGAAGCCCTTGATGCGCAGCGTCGGCGTGATCTCGGCGATCCGCGCCTCCAGCCGGTCGGCCAGGTCCTGCACAGGGACCGTCACGCCCCAAACGCGGCTCAGGCCTTCGCCAGATTTTTCAACGACTTGCATGGACATTCTTGCGATTCCGGTGCCGCGCGCGGGGCGCCGCGCAGGGCCGTGCTGACGAAAGGGCGGGCGCCGTCAAAGATCCAGGGAGGCGCGAGCGCGCCTTATGTCATGCAGGCCCGCGGGCTCCAAGCCCAAAGCCCGGAATGGCGCCTCCGGCCTTGACGCCGCCGTCCGCGCCCGCAATGGCAGATCGCAGGCGGATGTGGCGGAACTGGCAGACGCACTGGATTTAGGTTCCAGCGCCGCGAGGCGTGGAGGTTCGAGTCCTCTCATCCGCACCACCGCGCGGCGCCCACCGCGGGGGGTGACAGGCGCACCGGCCGCGGGCAGAAGACCGCCATGCCGGGCAACGTGCTGTTCGTCCACAACAACTTTCCGGGCCAGTTCGGCGACCTGGCGAGGGCGCTGCTGGCCAAGGGCGTGCGCTGCGTCGCCTTCGGCCAGAAGCACGCGCCCGGCGCGCCCGGCGTGGCCATGCTGCGCTACTCGGTGCCGCGCGGCAGCACCGAGGGGATCTACACCCTTGCCGTCCGCGCCGAGTCGGATCTGATCCGCGGCGAACTCACCTACCGCGCCGCACGCCGCGCCCGGGAAGAGGGTTTCGTTCCCGACGTCATCATCGGCCACACGGGCTGGGGCGAGACCCTGTTCCTGGACCAGGTGTTTCCGCAGGCGCGGCAGGTGCTGTTCCCGGAGTTCTACTACCGGGCCGGCCTGGACGTAGGCTTCGACCCGGAGTTCCCGCCGCCCGACGAGCTCGCCATGCTGCGGCTCAAGGCCAAGAACCTGACCATGAACCTGGCCATGAGCGAGGCCGACGCCATCGTCTGCCCGACCGAGTTCCAGGCCTCGACCCTCCCCGGCATCTTCCGGCCGAAGATGCGCGTCATCCACGAAGGCGTCGATGTGGTGGCGATCGCGCCAGGTGCGGCCGAGCCGTTCGTGCTGGACGACGGGCGCGTGATCGCGCCGGGAACGCCGGTCATCACCCACGTGAACCGCAACCTGGAGGCCATGCGCGGCATGCATGTCTTCGCCCGCGCCTTGCCGCCGGTGCTGGCCGAGGTTCCCGAGGCGCAGGTGCTGATCGTCGGCCGCGACGGGCGGCACGGCTACGCCGGCGCGCCTCCTGACGGCCTCACATGGCGCGAGTATTGCACCCGCGGGCTCGAGCTGGACCCGGCGCGCGTGCACTTCCTGGGCGAGGTTCCGCACGCCCGCATGCACGACGCGCTCCGGCTGTCGGCCGCGCACGTCTACTACACCTACCCCTTCGTGCTCTCGTGGTCGCTCATCGAGGCGATGGCGCTCGGCTGCTACGTGATCGCATCCGACACCCCGCCCCTGCACGAGGCCATCCAGGACGGCGTGAACGGCCGGCTGCTGCCGTTCTTCGACACCGCCGCCCTCTCCGAGGCCCTGATCGCCGCCTGCCGCGATCCCGACGCTGCAAGGCCGCTGCGCGCCGCCGCCCGCGCCACGGCGGTGGAGAAGTTCGACGCCGCCCAGGGCCGGGCCGCCTGGCTCGCCCTCTTGCGGGAGCTGGGGCTCAAGATCCCCGCCTAGCCGCAGCGGATCTGCCTGATCAGCCCGGTCTGGGCGTCGAAGAAGAAATTGAGCCGCGCCGGATCATAGTCCTGGGTGATCGGGCAGGTCGTGCAGGCGACGCGCTGGCGCTCCGGATGGATCGGCACCGGGACCTCGGTGCGCGGGCGACCGATCAGGTTCTGCAGCTCATAGGCGCCGCAGGCGTCGCGCGGCGGCGCGGGCGCGGGCGGGACGGCCGGCGGCGCCGGCTCGGGCGGCGGCGCGACCTGCGCTGCGGGCGCGGCCGGCGGGACGGGCTCACGATCCTCCGGCGCGGTCGAGCAGGCGGCGAGCAGAAGCAGGAGCCCCGCGCCGGCCGCGAGCCGGCCGCTCACGCTTGCTTCTCCCAGCCGCGGGCCTGCTGCTTCCAGTAGGCGAGCGAAAGCCCCGCTCCCTTGAGCCGGCTCCAGAGCGACCGCGCCGCCGCCAACTGGCCCTCGTGGGCGCCGTCGAACAGCACCAGACAGCGGGTGAAGGCGGTAAGCTCCCCCGGCTCGGCGCCGTCCACGAGGAACAGGGCCTCGGCGCCGTTCGGGTTATCGAAGCCGGTGGTCAGCAGCACGGGCTGTCGCCCCTCGTTCGGCTCGCCCGCCGCGGCGTGCGGCAGGAAACTGTCGTCCCGGTAGGTCCACAGCCATCCGTCGAGGTGCTCGATGCGCTCGGGCGCGGCGCTGCGCACCAGCGCCTTCCAGCCCCGCTGCAGGGTCTTCTCGAGAAGCTCCGGGAGCGCCTGGTCGAGCCCGGTCCGCTCCAGGTGATAGAACCAGACCTCGCACGCGCCCTCGGCCATGGCGTCGTTCTAGCCTAGTCCGCCGCGTTGGGCACGCACCGCTGGGCCCGGACCCCGATTCCGCGCGACGGAAGGCCAATTCCGAGATACCGTTTCCACGTCATCGGAACATGGATCAGGGCGGCCGGTGACGGAGCGGCGCTTGCGTGCGCTCGCGCCTGATCGGAGGGCCGAGATGTCGGCCAAGATCGAGCGATTTCCGGCCGTCCGCAGGCCTGCTGGCGGAGCGACGCTGAGCCGAGGGGAGACCGCAGCCCTGCGCTATGCCAGCCGCGCGGAGGAGGCTCTCCAACTCCTCGCCATGGCCACAACCGACCTGGAGCGCGCCGCGCTCTGCGGCATCGTCGAGGCCTGGCTCGATCTCGCCGAAGCCGCCTTGCCGGACCAGGGCTGACAACCTGTTCGGCGCGCTGGCGAGCCGATCCAGGCTGCTGGTCAGCTTTCGTCGCGCGTCCGGCGCTCCCGCCGCGCGCGCCGCTCGGGCGGTCGACCGCGATGCAGTTCGGTCGCGATCACCGCGCGCCGCAACTGCGCAACCAGGCGGGCCAGATCGGCTTGACCGTTCTCTATGCGAGCGAAACGCCGAAAGCCGGCCCTCGATCCCGCGCATTACGTACGGCTCGCCGGCTGCGGCATCGGCGCCACAGCAGAGCTCAAGCCACCTCGGAATTCAGGGAAGCGGCGACCGCCAGCACCCTGCGCCGGTGTTCGTCCGTCACCTCCACGCGCAGACGCCCCGTCTCCAGGAGCTCCCTCGGCTGCTCCTTGAGCAACTCCGCCAGGATGCGGGTCGCCTTCAGCCGCGCGGCTTCGAGGTCCGGCAGGTCCGTCCCGTCCTCGTCCGGATATCGCCGTCCGTCCTCGGTGTGGAAATAGTACTTCGGCATGGCGATGAAACGGGTGCGGCGCGGCTTGCGTTCCGCCGCGCCTTGCAAATTCGTCCAGTCATAGCTCAGCTTTTTCAATAGGCTAGAGAGGCAGATTGCAGCGCCTCATTAGCACTAGGGCGTCGGCGGGTGCGCGGCCTGGCGGCATCTGCGCACCACCTCTTCCAGCTTCCCGAGGCGCTCGTCGCGCAGGATCCGTCCCGCCGCCAGCAGCTGGTAGCGATCGGCCGCCCCGCCGGCGGCGCGCAGCGCCTGGTCGTTGTCCGGGTAGACTGGCGGGGGTCCGAGATCCTCGGGCACACATTTGATGGGGACCGGGACCGGGACGCGAATGCGGACCACCTTCTCCACGGGCGGAGGCGGGGCGGCGGGCTCCGGGATCCCGGCCAGCGGCCGAGCGGGCCACCGGGCGCAGCCGCTCGCCGCGAGGGCCGCCGCCAGGCTCGTGACGAGCGCCCCGGGCCGGGTCATTTCCGGTCAAGCGCCTTCATCACCGCCTGGTCGGCGCTCTCCATCCGCGCGCAGAGATCGATGCCGGCCGGTGGGCGCGTGACCAGGTCGGCGGCGATCCTGCGCCGGCCGGCAGGGGTGCGCGCCGCTTGCCATCGGGGATCGGCGGGCGCTGGGCCCGCGACGGCGACTTGCGCTTCGTAGCTCCTGGCCGTGGCGCGACAACTGATCAGCTCCGCCTGCAGCTCGGAGGCGTCCTGGGTCGCAAGCGCCGCGATCCGCGCCTTGAGGAAGCGCTGCTCCTGGTGGGCGTTCACCAGGCTGCCGACCAGCGCTCCGGCCAGGGCGATCGCCGCCAGCGATGCGACGGGACCCGCCGCCGGGCGGGTGATCAGGCGGGAAAGTCCCCGCAGCATGGCTGCCTCCCTCGATGCCCGGAAATCAGTCGAACCCAGCGGTTTGGCGTCAATGCGGCGGAATCGCCGAAAGCGCCAGCGTGGCCGGCCCGCCGCGTCGAAATGACGAGGCCCCGTCGCGCTCGCGGCGCGGCGGGGCCCTGCTGCGGCGTCTCGGACGAATCCTGGCCGCTGCGCATCATCAACCCACGGCCGCGACAGCCGTTCCCGTGGCGCGTTGACGCGCCGCCGAAAGGCTAGACCGGCGTGGTCCGACTGGCCCTTCCGTTCCCAGGCGGCGGCCCGAAGCGGTTCTCGCCGGGCTCCCCTTCCGCGACCCCGAGCCAGAGGCTGCAGGCGACCAGCAGCAATGCGCCAAGGTAGGCGATGGGCGCCACCATCAACGGCCCCACCGTCGATGCGGCCGTCACCGCGCCCGCCTCGAACACGAGCAGTCCAGCCGCCCACCAGCCGCTGCGGCCCAGGTCGTGCAGGCGCCCCGCCGCCATCGCCAGCCAGACAAGGCTCGCCGCCGCGCCCGACGGCAGCTCGAGGACCAGCGCCGCGCCGACGCAGACCAGGGCGTTGGCGGCCAGAATGGCCCAGTACTGCCGCCGGCCGAGGCGGCCGTTCAGAATCCCCCGCATTCGCTCCTCCACGCCCGAGCGCCCTGCGGCGACCCGCGCTATGCAACCTGTTGTAGAAAATTTTGGGTTTCCACACCGTGCACGAGCATGATGAACGAGGTCCGCGCGACACGCCGAGAGTGGTGGAACCTTGGCCGTTGCCGACCGTTCAACAAGCGCGGCTATTGACGTCCGGAAGGGCGCTCTCCATCGGGCCGCTGGTTGCGCGGCAAGGCCCCGGAAGCTCCGGGGCCTTGTTCGTGACTGACGATTCCGCAGAGCACCGGGAGTATTGTCTCGTGGGGCGATTCGCCGCCCTGCGGATCGGGGGGACTCCATGACCATCACCACAGGCGCCGTGCTGAGCGGCGCGGTCACGATCATCGCCCTGCTGGTCACCTTCTGGATGGGGTTTCGGGTCGGAATGATGCGGCATCGCCACGGCGTCGAGGCGCCGGCGGTGAGCGGCCACCCGGAATTCGAACGCGCCTACCGGGTGCAGATGAACACCATGGAGCAGCTGATCATCTTCCTTCCGCTGCTGTGGCTCTCCACGGTATTCCTGCGGAGCTTCACCTGGGCTCCGGCCGCCGCCGGCCTGGTCTGGATCGCGGGGCGGCTGGTCTACTCGAGCGGCTACATGGCCGCGCCGGAGCGCCGCGGTCGGGGCTTCCAGATCGGCATGCTGGCGAGCCTCGCCCTGTTGATCCTCGCCCTCGCGGGCCTGGCGCAGGCCTGGAGCGCGCGCGTCTAGGGTATCGCCACCCGGGCGGGCGGCAGCGGCAGGCCTGGCGTCTCCACGCGGAGCCGGAACACCGTCCCGCAGTTCTCCCGCGGGCCGCCGTCGGAGCCGGTGACGATGTAGAGGTCCCGCAGGTCGTCGCCCCCGAAGCACAGGCTCGTCACCATCGGCAGCGGGAGGGCCAGGTCCCGCCGATGCGTCCCGTCCGGCTCGAACACCGCCACGCGCCCGCGCCGGGCGTCGGCGACCCACACGGAGCCATCGGCGGCGACCTTCAGCCCGTCCGGAACCCCGCCCTCCTCGAACCTGGCGAACGGCCGCCATTCGCCCACCGAGCCGTCGTCGCTCACGTCGTAGACGCGGACCAGCGAGGCGCGCGAGTCCGAGTGGTAGAGCCGCCGGCCGTCGGGCGAGAAGCCGAGCCCGTTGGTCAGCATGACCCCGCCGGACAGGGTGCGCATGCCGCCGTCCAGGTCGATCACGTGCAAGGCGCCCGGCTGCGGCTCCTCGCCGCCGAACACCCGGAAGGCCAGCGATCCCACATAGACCCGTCCCGCCGCGTCGGTGGTCAGGTCGTTGAACCCGGTCGCGCCCGGGATCGCCGCCTGGGTCAGGATCGGCTTCGGCGGCGCGCCGGAAAAATCCACGTAGGCCACGTCGCGGCCGCCCACGATCAGCCCGCCGCCGGCGTGCAGGGCGACGCCGCCGATGCCGCGCCGCCGGGGCACGGCGAGCGAGACCTCGCCCGCCCGGTCGAGAAGGTGCACGCCGCCATTCGGGACATCGCTGAAATAGAGGCCCTTGGCCGGATCCCAGAGCGGACCCTCGATTAGACCGAATCCTGTCGCGACCTCCTGCACGGCGCCCTCCTCAGCTTCCATCCACAGCCCGTCAGGCCCAACGAACACCCAAGCGGCCCGAGAGGCTAGCCGCCCAATCTGACCGCCAGGCTCTCCAGGGCCGCAGCCACGGGCTGCGGCCGGGTGAGCGGCGCCAGGTGATCGAGCGGCAGCCGGATCACCGGCCAGCCGAGGCGGGTCGCCGCCTCCGCCTCGTCCTCGTAGGCGCCGCTGAGCTTGAGGTAGGCCGCCGGAAGCTCCAGCGGCTGATCCGGCGCGACCTCCTCGAAGTAGCCGGTGGGCGGCGGGGCGATCTCGCCCAGCAGCGCGGCGCGGAGTCCGTCGTCGGGCACGAGCCGCTCGAGCGCGCCGGGCGGCCACCAGGCGTCCCAGACGGGAAGCCAGCCGTCGCGGCCCGCGGCGCGGAGCTGGCGCCCCAGGTCCTCGGGCGCGGTGTCGAACCAGCTTCGGCCCGGGTGCGGCAGGATCGCGTCGGCGAAGATCACGCCGCGCACCGCCTCGAGCCTCGCCGCCAGCGCCGGAACCAGCGCGCCGGCCCCGCTGTGGGCGACCAGGATGGGGGCCTCGCCCGCACCCAGCCGCCCGGCCATGCCGTCGGCCAGGGCCGGGTAGAAGCTCCCGCCGAGGCCCGCGAGCGCCGGCCAGGCCGGCGTCTCCGCAACCTGACCCCTGGCCCTCAGCGCCTCGGCCGTGGGCCGCCAGCTCGCAGGGCCGAGAAGCGGACTGTGCAGCAGGACGAAGCGCGCCACGCGCGGAGCCTCAGGCTTCGTAGCGGTCGGCGACCATCCGGTTCAGCAGCCGCACGCCGAAGCCCGTCGCGCCTTCGGGAATGGTCGGCACGCTCGAAGGCTTCTTCCAGGCGACCGAAGCGATGTCGAGGTGCGCCCAGGGCAGGCCGTTGACGAACTTCTGGATGAACAACGCCGCCGTGATCGAGCCGCCCGGCCGGCCACCGGTGTTCTTGACGTCTGCGATCAGGGAGTCGATCTGCCGGTTGTACTGATCCGGCAGCGGCATGCGCCACAGCGGCTCGCCCTCCGCCGCCGAGGCCGCCAGCAGGGCGCCCGACAGCTCGTCGTTATTGGAGAACAGGCCAGCATAGTCGTGGCCCAGCGCGACGATGATCGCCCCGGTGAGCGTCGCCAGGTCGACCATGAACCGTGGCTTGAAGCGGTCCTGGCAGTACCAGACGGCGTCG
>NZ_DATIMC010000073.1:0-50575 GCF_035475775.1 Phenylobacterium sp.
CGCAGACTGGCCGCGCACGGGCGCAGATGCGATCTCGTGGCGCATCCGAGCGCCGGCCACCGGACGATCCTGCCCGGGGAGGCTGAACATCCGGAACCGGCGGACCGCGCCTGGGGCGGCTCGCCCGCGGCGGATCGCGAGTTGGGCGCCGCCGCCTGGACGAGGCTGTGCGAGCTGATGGAGCTGGGGCTCCCGTGATTCGCGCCGCCTCATGCCAATGCGGGAAGCTGGCGGTCGCCGTGGCGGGCGAACCGGCCTTCGTCACGGCCTGCAACCGCACGCTCTGCCAGCGGCGCTCGGGCGCGCCCTTCAGCGTCTCGGCGAGGTGGCGGCGAGAGCAACTCGTCAGCGTGGCCGGCGAGCGCGTCCGGTATGAGCGGACGGGTGCGTCGGGGGGCTCGGCCGTCCTGCATTTCTGCCCCCATTGCGGATCGACGGTGCTGACCGAGCTTCAGGCGCTGCCGGATTTCGTGGGCGTGCCCGTCGGCTGTTTCGCCGACCCTCGCTTCCCCGCCCCGCAGGCCGCATTCTGGTGCGAGAGCAAGGCCGAGTGGGCCGAATTCCCGGACGGCACGGTGCTGACCCCTCGGCAGGACTTCCCGTCGAGCTAGAGCGGGCGGAGGCCCAGCCTCAGATCGGCATCCGCATGATCTCCTGGTAGGCGCCGATCACCTGGTCGCGGATCGCCATGACCGTCTCCAGGCTGGTCTCGGCGTTGGCCACGGCGGTCACCACGTCGACGAGCTGGGCCTTGCCCTGCACCTGGTTGGCCATCTGGGTCTCGGCGGTCTTGGAGGCGTTCACGGCGTCGCCCATCACCGACTTCAGGATGTCGCCGAAGCCGTGCGCCTTGGGGGCGTCGCCGGCCGCGCCGGCGATGTCGGTCGCCAGGTTGCTCTGGGCGGCGGCGTAGGCCTTGGCGGCGGCGAGCGCGGTCATCATGGCCTAGGCTCCGGCTACTTCTTCAGAAGATCGAGGGTGCGCGCATCCATGGCGCGCGCGGTGTCGATGACGTTGAGGTTGGCGTCATAGGCCCGCTGCGCCTCGCGCATGTCGAGCGCCTCGATCAGCGGATCGACGTTCGGCAGCTTCACCTCGCCCTTGGCGTCCGCGGCCGGATTGCCGGGATCGTAGGCGGTCTTGAACGGCCGCGGGTCGGGCCGCACGCGGGCCATGCGCACCCCCGTGCCCCCCGCCACCGGGGTCGGCTCGAAGATCGGCTCCTGGCGCTGGTAGGGCTTGCCGCCCCTGGTCTTGGCGGTGGAGTCCGCATTGGCCAGGTTCTCGGCGATGATCCGCATGCGCCCCTGCTGGGCGCGGAGCGCCGAGGCGGCGATCGCCTGGGCGGTGGCGGCGGGGGTGGCGATGTCGGCCATGGCGGGCTCCTAGGGCCTAGCTGTGTCCGGGCGCGCGTGCGGCGAGCCGGATCAGGCTGAGCGCCTTCTGGTAGAAGGTGATGGCCGCGTCGTAGTCCATGCGCGCCTGCCCCATCTTCATCATCTCCTCCTCCAGGACCACGGAGTTGCCGTCGAGCGTGGTCTCGGAGTCGCGCGTGGTCACGGCCTGGGCCGCCGGGGCGCGGCCGGCGTGCGGCGGCGCCATGTGCCCGGGCTCGGTCGCCGCCATCGCCTGTGGGCCGGCCACCTGGGCGGCCTGCACCTGGAACTCGAACGGCTTCAGCTCGCGCGGGGCGAAGCCGGGCGTATCGGCGTTGGCGACGTTCTCGGCGATCACCTGCTGGCGCTGGCTCAGGTAATTCAGCCGCCCGCGGAGCATGGCGAGCAGCGGGATGTCGGCCGTGTCCATGGGTCGAAAGGTGAAGAAACAGGGTTAATCGGCGATTAAGGGATTCGGCCCTGACTGCGGCCCAGTTCGTCTCCGAGCCGCGGCCTCATGGACATCCTAAGAACCGTCTTCGCCCTCGCCCTGACTCTTGGGCTGATCGGGTTGGCGGCCGTGGCGCTGCGCCGCTTGGGACCGGAGGCGCTCGCCCGCTTCGGCGCGCCGATGAAGCGCGAGCGCCGGCTGGCGGTGGTGGAGACCCTGGTGCTCGATCCTTCGCGGCGGCTGGTGCTGGTGGCCTGCGACGGCCAGGAGCAGCTCATCCTGCTGGGCGAGGGCCGCGTCGTCGGGCCGGCGGCGGCGCCGAAGGGCCGCGGCTGATGCGCGAGCTCCTCAAGGCGGTCCGCGCGCTGCCGGGCGCCGAGTGGCGCAGGGCCGCGGGCCTGGCGGCGCTGACCACCCTTCTTTGCCTGGTGTTCCCGGCCGCCGCGGCGGCGCAGGCGGTGAACATCAACCTGGGGACCGGCGCCGGGCTCACCGACCGGGTCGTGCAGCTGATCGGCCTTTTGACCGTGCTGTCGCTCGCCCCCTCGATCGTGATCATGACCACCTCGTTCGTGCGGATCGTGGTGGTGCTGAGCCTGCTGCGCACGGCGATGGGCCTGCAGCAGAGCCCGCCCAATGCGGTGATCATCTCGCTGTCGCTGTTCCTGACCGCGATCGTCATGGGCCCGACCTTCGAGAAGTCCTACCAGGACGGCATCAAGCCGCTGCTGGATCACCAGGTCGAGCTGCCGCAGGCGTTCGACGCGGCCGGCGCGCCGGTCAAGGCCTTCATGCTGAGCCAGGTGGACCGCGGCGACCTCGCGCTGTTCGTGCGGCTCTCCAAGATCCCGCGCCCGGCGACGCTCGCCGACACGCCGATCCGGGTGGTGACGCCGGCGTTCATGATCAGCGAGCTGAAGCGCGCCTTCGAGATCGGCTTCCTGCTGTTCGTGCCGTTCCTGGTGATCGACTTGGTGGTGGCGAGCGTCTTGATGAGCATGGGCATGATGATGCTGCCGCCGGTGGTGGTCTCGCTGCCGTTCAAGCTGATCTTCTTCGTGCTGGTCGATGGCTGGCGGCTGGTGGCGGGCAGCCTGGTGCAGAGCTTCCAGCACGGCCCGGGAGGCTAGCTCGGGCGCGCCTGACCGGCGTGGCCCGGGTCCGCTTGCGGCCCGCAGGGCGAGAACCGACAACCCGCAGTGGCGAGACTTGGCCGAGGACCGGTTCGCCGCGCCCGAAGGCTCTTTGTCGTGGATGCAGCGGTCGTAGCCCGCCGCGGCGAGGCTGCGGAGTGGGTCCCGGATCTGCGCGCCCTGCGGGCGCAAGCCCAGAGGCGCTGGCCGAACACGAGTGTCTGATGCAGGGCGTGGAAGCCTGGCGTTTCGTCCGGGACGGCCAGACCGTTTCCGTCCGTCCTCGAGGCCGGTTCAAAGCCGACAACGGCGTCGCCCTGGCCGCCGCCGCCGTCAGGGGACTCGGGATCGCGCGCCTCCCGGACCTCCTCGTGCTGGATGCGCTGGCCTCCGGAGAGCTGGTGACCGTGCTCGACGCCTTCTCGCCCCCTTCCGCAGGAATCTACCTGGTCAGGCCGCCAAGCGAATTCCAGACACGCAAGGTGCGAGAGTTGGGCGATCTGCTCACGGCCGTGCTCGACGGCATGGCGCCAGGGAAACCGCCGATGCCTGAGGCCCGCTGACCATTGCTTTCTCGGGAAGCCCAAGGCGTCCGCTGGCCGGCCGATGACTCCGCCGCGTCGACTTGCGGGTGCAGGCCCTAGGCGGGCGGCAGGTCCGGGAAGGGGATCGGCTCGGCGGGCGGGCCCATCGGCTGAAGCTCGAGGCCCCAGTAGCCGACCTCGCGCCAGGCGCCGAGCTTCCAGCCCACCTCGGGATAGACGCCGACCGGCCGGAACCCCATGGCCTCGTGCAGGCCGACGCTGGCTTCGTTCGGCAGGGTGATGCCGGCGAAGGCCATGTGGAACCCCTGGCGGCGCAGGATCTCGAACAGCGCGTGGTAGAGCGCCCGCCCGACGCCGCGCCGGCGGGCTCGCTCCGCATTGTAGACGCTGACGTTGACGCTCCAGCGGTAGGCGTCGCGCGCGGCGTGCGCGCCGGCGTAGGCGTAGCCGGCCACCCCGCCGTCGTCCTCGAACACCAGCCAGGGGTGCGTCTCCAGGGTGGCCTCGATCCGCCGCGCCATCTCCGCAGGGCCGGGCGCGACGGTCTCGAACGAGATGATCGTGGCCTCGACGATCGGCGCGTAGATCGCGGCGACCGCGGCCGCGTCGGCGGCGCTCGCCGGCCGGATCATCCCCTGGCCGCCGTAGGCGCGGCCGCCGCGCGCCTGGCGGGCGCCGGCGAGGCGCCGGGCCTCGCCGCCGGGACCGGCGGATAGGGGTCGCGGAAGCGGACCTTCATCTTCGCAACCCAGCCCTCGAAGATCTCGTCGTCGGCGCTGATGCGGCCGAAATCCGCGACGTTGAGCCGTCCCGCCGCGATGCCGGCCAGCGCGATCTTCAGCGCGTCGGGCTTGTGCGCGCCGTCGACGAAGCCCTGGTACTGCTGGCGAAGCCTGGTCAGCGCCGCATCGTCCCCGGCCAGGCTGAAGGCGACGCCGGCGCGCAGCAGCCGGCCCTCCTCCTCGGCGCTGAGCGGGGTCGCGGTCTTGTAGCGCTCGCCGAGGCTCTTCTCATAGAGCGCGCCCGCGCCGGCCCAATTCCGCTGCTTCCAGGTGATCTCCGCGCGCAGGTCGCGGGCGTCGGGCGAATTGTCCTTCTCGAGGATCTCGAGGGCGGTGTCGAACTTGCCGAGGCCGGTCCAGGCGCGCGCCTCGATGAGCCGCCGCTGGGCGTTGAGCGCGGCCGGCAGCACGGTGGTGCGCGAGCCGTTGATCGCCTCGATCGCCTGCTCCGGCTTCTTGTCCATCAGGTAGATCAGGGCGAGGTCGGTGGCGACCTGCGCCTTGGGCACGCCGTCGAGCCGGTTGTCGGCCTGGTACTTCAGCAGCTCGGCCGCCTGGTCCAGCAGGTCGACGTCGACCAGCCGGCGGACCAGCTTGCGCACCATGGCGTCGCCGTCGGCGCCGATCGGGGTCAGCTCCTTGAAGTCGTAGAACAGCGCCAGCGCCTGCACCGGCTCCAGGCCGTCGGCCAGGCCGTCGAGGAACAGCGCGCGGAAGGCGGCGTTCAGGTCGGCCTGGAGCTGCAGCGCCTCGGGCGAATCCGTCGTCAGGCGCGGCGCCGAGCGCAGCGCCTCCAGGGCTTCGCGGTAGCGGCCCTGGCCGAGGTAGAGCTGGCCGAGCGCGCGGATCGCGTCGAGCTCGGTGGCGTCGCCGCGCCAGCGGTAGCGGATGGCGTCGAACACGCCGGCCGCCTGCACCGGCGTCACCTTGCCGGTCGCGAGCTGGATCTGGGTGGCGTGCAGCAGCGCCGGCGCGGAGAGGTATTCGGCCGGCGCGCGGGCGATCGCCTGATACATGCGCAGCGCCCGGTCCTGGTGGCCCTGGGCCTCGATGATCCGCGCCTGCAGCAGCCGGCTCGCCAGCTCCTCGTAGACGTCGGTCTTCTCCATCAGCGCCAGGCGGATCCGGGAATCCGCGGCGTTCAGGTCGCCCTGCGCCAGCGAGGCCTTGGCGTCGGCCCGGGCGAAGCGGGCCCGCCAGACCGGAGGGAACATCTCGTAGGCCTGGGCGCCCCTGGCGAACTGGGCGTGGGCCTCGCTCCACTGGGCGAGCTGGGAGGCCACATAGGCCCGCCAGAGCGCCGCGGAGGGGTCCTCCGCCAGGGCCGGCGCGGTGAGGTCGGCGTCGGCCTCCTTGTAGCGGCGGGCCATCACCCGGGCGATGCCGCGCAGGCCGCGGAACTCGGGCGTGTCGAGCAGCTTGGGCTGCATGTGGGCGGCCTGGTTCAGCACGCCGATCGCCTCGAAGGAGAGCTCCGAGCCGACCAGGAAACGGGCCAGCGCCATGTGGGCGGCGGTGGGCGCGGCCGGCCCGGTCTTGGCCTCCTCGGCGGCGGCCTCCGAGAGCAGGGCGTTGTAGCGGGCGAGGAATCCGCCCGAGCCGGTCCTGGGCCAATTGTCGACATCGATCAGCGCCGGCAGGGCCGCGGCGCGCGGCGCGCCGAGCAGCGCCTGCTCCTGGTTGCGGGTGGCCCAGGCCGGTGAGAGCGCCAGGCCGGCCGGGCGGCCGATGTGGACGATGTCGCCGTCGTGGCTGACCGCCAGGTCGTCGATGTAGCTCTCGACGGCCAGGCCCTGGACCGACGGCAGCAGGGCCATCTGGACGTATTCCCGCCGCGACGGCAGGCCCTTGGAGGGTCCGAGCGCGGTGACCACCTCCAGGGTGTCGCCGACCACCGGATCGGCCACCTGCAGCACGCCGGTGACGCCGGCGACCGGCGCCTTGAGGGTGGCGGGCCCGAGCGCCTCGTCGCGGGTGACGTGGACCAGCGAGGGCTGGCCCTGATTGCCGGGCCCGAGCGCGATCGTCCAGGCGGGGCCGAGCGCGGTGGCGAACACCGGGATCTGGTGGGCGGCCTTGATGCGCAGCGCGACGTAGTCCTTGCCGCGGAACACCGCCAGGCTCTCGAACTGCTTGAGGCCCTTGGGCGCCCTGGAGACGTCGATCGCCGCCGGGGCGTCGAACACCACCCAGACCGCATCGCCGCGCCGGAACACCGCCGCGCCGGCCGGATTGGCCCAGGCGAAGCTCAAGAGCACCTGCCCGCCCGCGATCTTCGGCTGCATGTGGACCACGCCGCCGGCCGGGATCGGGTTGGGCCGGGCGGGCGCGGAGGGCTTGGCGGCGGCCGGATCGGGGGGCGGCTTGGCGAACACGTTGACGAAGGCGTCGCCGTCGGCCGCGCCCGCCTTGAAGTCGGCGTCGTCGGCCAGGGTGACGACCAGCTCGAGCCGGCCGCCCACGTGGCGCTTCTCGGCGGTCTTGATCCAGCGCGGCGGATCGGTGTGCAGGCGCGCGATGTCCGGATCGCCGTCGCGGGCGAAGTCGAGGATCAGCTTGGCGCCGTCGCGGCGCGCGCGCATCGCCCCGGCGCCGTGGAACTCCAGCCGCGAGAAGTCGGCGGCCTGCGCGACGTGGACCTCCAGGCCGCCGCGCGGCGCCACGGCGCCCGCAGGGGCGGCCAGGCCGGCGACGCAGACCGCCGCGACGCTCGCGCGCAGGGTCTGGCGCAGGTCCATGGATCAGCCGGCCTTGGGCGCGCTCGCGGCCGGCGGCGCGGCGGCGGGGGCGGCGGCCGGTGCGGCGGGGGCCTGCGCGGGCGCTGCGGCCGGCTTGGCCGGCGCGGCCGAAGCGGTCTCGGCGGCGGGCGCGTGCTTGCGCGGCTGAGCCTTGCGGGCATGACGCACCGGCCTGGCGGCGGGCTTCGCCGGAGCCGCGGCGGGTTGCGGCGAGCCGGCCTGGGCGGCGGCCTGCTCGGCCCTGGCGTTGGCGTTCGCCGCCAGCGTCTGGGCGGCGGCGAAGCGCCTGGCGAGCGCTTCGGTGAGCTTCTTGGCCTCGGCGGGCGGCATCTGGGCGATGATCGCCGCCAGCGCGCGTTCCTTCATCTTGGCGGCGATCGGGATGCGGACGGAATCGTCCAGCAGCACCATGCGCGGCGCCGCGTCCCTGGCCTTCATGCCCTCGAAGACCTTGACCAGGCGGTCGATCTCGGCGGACTCGCGGCCGTCGGCCTGGTTGAGCAGGCCCTGGACGTCGGACTTCAGGCCCTCCAGCGCCTTGGCCTTGGCGTCGAGCTTGGCCTCGGCCGCGGCCAGCAGGGCGAGCTGGGTGTCGAGATCGGTCTCGCGCTTGTCCAACTCGCCGCGGCGGGCGCCGAGGTTCTGCAGGACCTGCAGCTCGGCCGGCGACAGGCCGGCCTCCTTGGCGAGCTCAGCGGCGGTCGGCGCGCAGACCGGCTGCGGCTTGATGCTCGGCGGCGGCAGCGGGCCGGGCGGCAGGGCCGGGGCGTCCTTCGCCGCGCCCGCGCCGGCCACTCCGGCCTTCCCAGCTTTCTCCGGCTTGCCGGCCTTGCCGCCCTTGGCGGCGTCTTCGGCATAGGCCTTGGCGCTGGAGACCAGGCCCGGCAGATCGCGCGCGCCGGCCAGCGCATTGATGGCGAGCACGCCGCCGATGGCCACGCCGACCAGCGGCAGGATGCGCGGCGCGGATTTCATCGGCCGCCCCCCTGCTGCAGCCGAAGCGGCGGCTCCTCGAACAGATCGTCCTCGAGGCTGCGGGGCGGCGGGCGCAGGACGAGAGGCTCAGGGCTCGCCACGGGGCGGGCCGGGGTTCCGCGCCCTTCGCGGGCGGCGGCCAGCAGGGCCCCGAGCTTGCGCTCCTGGGCCGGATCGACCTGCGGCTGGACGGCCTCGCGGCCCTGCGCCGGCGCGTGGGCGATCAGCCGCTCCAGCTTGGCGGCCAGCGCCCGGCCCTTCTCGATGCGGTCGGCGAGGGTGTCGACCGCCTCGTCGGTGGCGGCCCTGAGATCGGCCAGCCCCTGCTCGGCGCGCTGCGCGGCGGCGTTCAGCTCGCGCACCGCGACGGCGAAGCTGTCGTGGCTGTCGCGCAGCCCCTTCAGGCGCCGGTTGAGCCGCCAGCCCAGCGCCAGCGCGGCGGCGAGCAGGCTGGCGAGCAGCAGGTTCATGGTGAGGGCGACCAGGCTCATGAGGACCTCTGGACGGCTTGCCGGGCGAGCGGCGGCAAGGGCGCCTCCACGCGGACGGCGATGTGGGAGTTGCGGCGGCCCATGCGGCCGCGGGTGAGCGGGATCGAGCCGGCGCGCAGCTCGACCAGGCTGTCGGGCGTGGCGTTCAGCATGATGGTGTCGCCGACCTTGAGCTCGAGCACCTGCTTCAGCGGCACGTGCTGCTCGTCGAGCACGGCGCGGACATCCATGGTGGTGGTCCACAGCTCGCTGGCCAGATGGCTTTCCCAGATGTTGTCGCGGCCGAACTTCTCGCCCATGAACTGCTGCAGCAGCATCTTGCGGATCGGCTCGAGCGTCGCATAGGGCAGCAGCAGCTCGATGCGTCCGCCGCGGTCCTCCATGTCGACGCGCAGCTTCACCAGGATGGCGGCGTTGGCGGGCCTGGCGATGGCGGCGAAGCGCGGGTTGGTCTCCAGGCGGTCGAGGGTGAAGGAGACCGGGGTCAGCGGCTCGAACGCCAGCTTGGCGTCGGTGAGCACCACCTGCACCATCTGCTCGACGAGCACCCGCTCGATGGTGGTGTAGGGGCGGCCCTCGATGCGCATGGCCGCGGTGCCGCGCCGGCCGCCCAGGAGCACGTCGACGATCGAATAGATCAGGTTGGAATCGACGGTCAGCAGGCCGTAGTTGTCGAGCTCCTCGGCGCGGAACACCGCCAGGATCGCCGGCAGCGGGATGGAGTTGAGGTAGTCGCCGAAGCGGATCGAGGAGATATTGTCGAGCGAGACCTCGACATTGTCCGAGGTGAAATTCCTGAGCGAGGTCGTCATGTACCGGACGAGCCGGTCGAAGACGATCTCCAGCATCGGCAGCCGCTCGTAGGAGACGAGCGCGGAATTGATGATCGCCCGGATGCCGGTGCGCTCGGCGATCTCCTCGTCCGACAGGTCGAACCCCAGGAGGCTGTCGATCTCCTCCTGGTTGAGGATGCGCTCCGAGCCCATCAGCCCCTCGCCGGGGTGCGGCGCGGCGATGTTCTCGTCCACGGCTCCGGCGGCGGTCTCCGCCCCGGCCTGGGTCTCGGCTTCGGTCTGGGTCTCGGTCTCTTCGGCCATGGGCGTTGCGCGACGCGACTGGCGGCCCTGGGGGGACGCTAGTTGATCAGCATCTCCTCGATCAGGACGGCGTTCGCCTTGGAGGGCGCGATCACCAGGTTGACGCGGCGCAGGAGCTCCATGCGGAGCTGGTAGGACCCCTGGCTGCCCTGCAGGTCCTCGGGGCGAAGCTCGCGCAGGAAGGTCTGGAACATGTCCTGCAGCCTGGGCATGTTCGGATCGAGCGCATCGACCGCGTCCTGATCGGGCATCTCGAGGGTGAGCTTCAGCTTCAGGAAGGTCGGCCGGCCGTCGGCCGTCTGCATGTTCACCACGATGTCGGGCAAGGTGTAGAACAGCACCCCGTCGGGGCCCTCGCTGACCTGGCCGCCGCCCTTGGCGTCCTTGCCGCCCTTCGCGTCCTTGGCCTTGGCCGGATGCTTCTTGGCGTGGGCCGCGTCCGGCTTGGGCTTGAGCAGGAAGACCGCCGCGCCGCCCCCGCCGCCCAGCACCAGCACGGCCGCCGCGCCGGCGATGATCATGAGCTTGAGCGGAAGCTTCTTCTTCGGCGCCTCGGCCTCGGCCTCCTCGCCTTCGGCGACCTCTTCCTCGGGCGCTTCCTGGACGGCAGCTTCGGACACGCGCGCGTTCCTTAGAATCCTTGTCGCTCCGGCATGGCCCCGCTTTGGTTAAGAACCGGTTTTTAACCGGCGTTAACGAGGACCAAGCCTGCCCGGCGGTTTTTGCCGGGAGGCCGGCGTTAACCTTCTTATCCGCTGAAATTCCTTGGGTTTTCGTCTGGCCCGAGGCTTGCAGCGGAAGTCGCGGACAGCCACCGCCCGCAAGGCCCGCCGATTAATGGACAATTCTCTCTACGTCGGACTCTCCCGCGAGATCGTCCTGCAGCAGCAGATGGACATCGTCGCCAACAACATCGCCAACGCCGACACCTCGGGATTCAAGGTGGAGGCGCTGCAGACCGCCGAGGATCCCGAGCGGCCGGCGTTCACCCTGGGCGGACCGGCGCCGGTGAAGTTCGTGGCCTCCAACGGCGTGCTGCGCGATTTCGGGCAAGGGGCGCTGCGGCGCACCGATTCGCCGTTCGACCTGGCGCTCGACGGGCCGGGCTTCTTCCGGGTGCAGGCGGCCGGCGGCGAGCGCTACACCCGCGACGGCCGCTTCCGGCTGGACGACACCGGCCGGCTCGCCACCCAGGCCGGCCAGCCCGTGCTCGATGACGGCGGCGGCGAGATCGTGCTCGATCCGCAGAAGGGCCCGGTGACCATCGGCGAGGACGGCACCGTCAGCCAGGGGACCGGCAAGGACATCCTGCGGGTGGCCAAGATCGGGGTCGCGACCTTCTCGAACTTGTCGGGGCTGGAGAAGGCCGGCGACAACCTGTTCCGCAACACCTCCAACGTGGCGCCGACGCCGGCCGAGGCGCCGCACGTCCGCCAGGGCATGCTGGAGGCCTCCAACGTCAATCCGATCCTGGAGATGACCCGCATGATCGAGGTCTCCAGGGCCTACGAGCAAATGGCCAAGATGATGGACACCCAGGCGGACCTCTCCGCCCGGGCCGTCGATAGCCTTGGCAAGGTTCAATAGGAGCTAAGCGATGCAGGCTCTCCGCACGGCCGCGACGGGCATGGCCGCCCAGCAGCTGAACGTCGAGGTGATCTCCAACAACATCGCCAACATGAACACGGTGGCGTTCAAGAAGCAGCGCGCAGAGTTCCAGGACCTGCTCTACCAGACGCTCGAGCAGCCGGGCGCCCAGTCCTCGGACCAGGGCACCATCGTGCCCACGGGCGTGCAGATCGGCGCCGGCGTCAAGGCGGGCTCGGTCTACCGGATCTCGACCCAGGGCTCGCTGACCGCCACCGGCAACAAGTTCGACCTGGCGATCGACGGCCGCGGCTATTTCCAGGTGCTGCTGCCGACCGGAGAGACCGCCTACACCCGGGCCGGCAACTTCTCGGTCAACGACCAGGGACAGCTGGTGACGCAGGACGGCTACCTGATCCAGCCGGCGATCACCATCCCGCAGACCGCCACCGACGTGACCATCTCCAAGACCGGCCAGGTGCAGGTGATCCAGCCGGGCAACCCCGCGCCCACCGTCGTCGGCCAGCTGACGCTCGCCACCTTCATGAACGAGGGCGGCCTCTCGGCCCAGGGTTCGAACCTGTTCAAGGAAACCGCGGCTTCGGGCGCGCCGACGCTCGACACCCCCGGCAACAACGGGCTGGGGGTGCTGGACCAGGGCTACACCGAGGCCTCGAACGTCGACCCGGTCTCGGAGATCACCGCGCTCATCGTCGCCCAGCGGGCCTACGAGATGAACTCCAAGGTCATCTCCACCGCCGACAACATGCTGGGCATCGCCAACCAGGTGAAATCGTAAGATGAAGCCGCTGCTGGTCGCGTTTCTCGCGCTCGCCGTCTGCGGACCTGCGCTCGCCGGCCAGGCCGTGACGCTCAGGGCCGACACCGCCGACGCCGACGGGATCGTCACCCTGGGCGACCTGTTCGACGGGGCCGGCGCCGCCGCGCGCGTGCCGGTCGCCCGCCGCACCGCCGACAGCGTGGTGCTGAGCGCCGCGGCCGTGCAGGCCGCCGCCCGCCGCGCCGGCCTCGACTGGGCCAACGCCGAGGGGCTGAAGACCATCGTGGTGCACGCCGGCGCCGGCTCGTCCTCGGCCGCAGCCGGTCCGGCCCGCGGCAACGTCGAGGTGCTGACCTACGCCCGCGACATCGCCGCCGGCGAGGTGGTCGGGCCGACCGACATCGTCTGGGCCAGGGCCGCCGCCGCCCCGTTCGACGCCCCGCGCGATCCCGATGCGGTGATCGGCAAGGCCGCCCGCCGCCCGCTCCGCGCCGGCGCGAGCGTCGCCGCCCACGACATCGCCACCCCCATCGTGGTCAAGGCCGGCGAGATGCTCAACGTGACCTACGAGGCCGACGGGATCTCGCTGTCGCTGCAGGGCAAGGCGCTCTCCGCCGCCGGGGTCGGCGAGACGCTGAACGTCGAGAACCCGGCCTCCAAGAAGATCATCCAGGCGGTGGTCGCCGGCCCGGGCGAAGCCGCCGTCGGCCCGGTGGCCGACGAGCTCAGGTCCCGCTCAACCCGCATCGCGCTCCGCTGAGAGGAAGTCGTTCGTCATGCGTCTCGGTCCGCTCGCCCTCGCCACCCTGCTCCTGCCGCTCGGCGCCTGCTCCAGCATCGCCGAGGCCGTCAAGGGGCCGCAGCTCGCCCCTGTGGGCTATCCGGCGGCGCTCGTGCCGCGCGAGCAGACCATCCTGCCGATGGCCCCCAGCCGCGGCGCCGAGCCTGGACCGGCCAGCGCCAACTCCCTGTGGCGCACCGGCGCGCGCGAGTTCTTCGCCGACCAGCGGGCGAGCAAGGTGGGCGACATCCTGACCGTGCTGATCACCATCGACGACAGCGCCAAGACCACGAACCAGACCACGACCTCGCGGCAGAGCGACATCACCGCCGGCGTGCCGCATCTGCTGGGGCTGGAATCGAGCCTCGGCAAGATCCTGCCCAAGGCGTTCGACCCGGCCAATGCGCTCGGCACGAACAGCAAGACCGACCAGAGCGGGTCGGGCGCGATCACCCGGGCAGAGAAGATCAACCTGACCATCGCCGCGGTGGTCTCGGCCGTGCTGCCGAACGGCAACCTGGTGATCCAGGGCACCCAGGAGGTGCGCACCAACAACGACCTGCGGCAGCTGACCGTCGCCGGGATCGTGCGGCCGGAGGACATCTCCTCGGCCAACACCATCAACCACACCCAGATCGCCGAGGCGCGGATCTATTATGGCGGCCGCGGCGATCTCGCCCGCGTGCAGAAGACCCCCGCCGGCCAGGCGCTCGCCGAAAAGTTCTGGCCGTTCTGATCCGGATCCGGCATCGGCCGCGGCCTGGCCGCCGCGGCCGGGCGCGCGAGCCCGCGACCGCCTGTGCTCTAGGCGCCTTGCGCAACCGGGCGTAGCTTGTCGATCGAGGGCGCCCTGGGGATCCGGTCGTGTTCAGAAGTATCGTGTTTGGCGCGGCGAGCGCTGCGCTGTTCGCCGGCGGGGCCGTGGCGGCGCCCGCGCAGCCGCCGTCGCAAATCTGGGTCATCACCCCGACGGAGGACAGCTGCCGGACGGATATCGACCTGCTGGGCCGCTCGGGGCAGGCCGCCCAGATCTCGCTGATCTCCGATGGCCAGTTCGTGGAGCTGCGCTTCACCAAGGACGATCTCCCGCAGCGCGCGTTCCTGCCGCTCAGGATCGACCAGAAGCCGTTCGCCAACCTGATGCTGCGCATGGAGAACCCCAAGCGCGGGTCGATGGTGCTGAGCGAGGAGACCCTGGCGGCGCTGCGCAAGGGCAAGACGCTGCAGATCGCCTGGCTGGCCGAGGAGCCGGTGAGCGCGCCGCTCGGCGGCTCCGAGCAGGGCATCGCCGACCTCGCCACCTGCGGCGCGCAGGTCGCCGCCCAGCACAAGGCCGAAGTCGCCGCGCGCGAGGAGGCCAAGGCGCGAGAGGAAGCCGAAGCCCGGTCCAAGGCGGTGACGGAGGAGCAGCTCGCCGCGGCCAAGGCGGCGCGGGAGGCGGCGGAAGCCACCAAGCGGCGGGAGACCGCCGAGGCCGATCGCATCCGCCAGCAGCAGGCGCAGGCGGACGCCGAGCGCCAGCGCGCCGCCGCGCAGGCCGAACGCGCCCGCGAGGAATCCTACGGCTATCGCGATCCCTATGCGCGGCGCGCGCCCGGCTACGGCTACTATCCGCCGCCGGACGAGGACTGAGCCACCAGGCGGCCGATTTCGGCCAGCGTCGCATTGCGGCGGGCGTCGTCGCCCGCGCCGCCGCTGGTGTAGGCGCAGATCAGCACCGGCGCGCGCCCCGGCGGCCAGCAGACCGCGATGTCGTTCGCCGCGCCGCGGCTGCCCGACCCGGTCTTGTCGGCGACGCGCCAGCTCTTCGGCAGCCCGGCCCGAAGGCGCTCGTCGCCGGTCTTGCAGGCCAGCATCCAGTCGGTGAGCCGCCGGCGCGACGGGCCCGACAGGGCGTCTCCCAGGATCAGCCGCCGCAGGTCCTCCAGCATGGCCTGGGGCGTGGTCGTGTCCCGCGGGTCGCCGGGCAGGTTCTGGTTCAGCGCCAGTTCGGGCCGGTCGAGCCGCGTCGTCGGATCGCCGATCGCGCGGGCGTAGGCGGTGACGGCCGGCGGGCCGCCGATCGCCGCCAGGATCAGGTTCGCCGCGCCGTTGTCGCTGAACTCCATGGCCGCTTCGCACAGCCCGGACAGGGACACCTTCTGGCCGATGCGCTTCTCGGTCACCGGCGCCCAGCCCATCACCGCCGCCCTGTCGACGAGCACCGGACGGGCGAGGTCCTCGCGGCCGGCGTCCACCCGGCGCAGCACGGCGGCGACCGCGAGGGTCTTGAAGGTCGAGCACATGGCGAAGCGCTCGTCCGCGCGATGGGCGATGCGGCGGCCGCTGCCGGTATCGAGGACGGCGACGCCGATCCGGCCGCCGCGCCTGCGCTCGAGATCGGCAAGCTGCGCCTCGGCCGAGGTCCGCGCGAGGGCCGGGGACGCGACGGCGGCGAGCCCGAGCGCCAGGGAGCTCCGGCGGTCCAGCCTCACGCCCGGCGGCCCGCGGCGGCGGCGTTGGAGACGCCCAGGGCCTGCAGCGCGGCGCGCACGATCCCTTCGGCGTCCAGGCCGGCCTGGGCGTACATGGCCTCGGGCTTGTCCTGGTCCTGGAAGATGTCGGGCAGGGTGAGGGTGCGGACCTTCAGGCCGCGGTCGAGCGCGCCCTGCGCGGCGAGGGCCTGCAGCACAAAGCCGCCGAAGCCGCCGATCGCCCCCTCCTCCACGGTGATCAGCGCCTCGTGGCCGCGGGCCAGGCGCAGGATGAGGTCGAGGTCCAGCGGCTTGGCGAAGCGCGCATCCGCGACGGTCGCCGAGAGTCCGCGCGCGGCGAGCAGGTCGGCGGCCTTCAGCGACTCCGAGAGCCGCGTGCCGAGCGAGACGATCGCCACGGCGGTCCCTTCGCGCACGATCCGCCCCTTGCCGATCTCCAGCGGCTCGGCCAGCTCGGGGATCTCCACGCCCACGCCCTCGCCGCGGGGATAGCGGAAGGCCGAGGGGCGGTCGTCGACGGCCACGGCGGTGGCCACCATGCGCGCGAGCTCGGCCTCGTCGGCGGCGGCCATCACCACCATGCCCGGCAGCGCGCCCAGGTAGCCGACGTCGAAGGCCCCCGCGTGGGTCGCCCCGTCGGCGCCCACCAGCCCCGCCCGGTCGATCGCGAAGCGGACCGGCAGCCGCTGGATGGCGACATCGTGGACCACCTGGTCGTAGCCGCGCTGCAGGAAGGTGGAATAGATCGCCGCGAACGGCTTCATGCCGTCGGCCGCCAGGCCCGCGGCGAAGGTCACCGCGTGCTGCTCGGCGATGCCCACGTCGAACATGCGCTCGGGGAAGCGTTCGCCGAACGCGTCGAGGCCGGTGCCGGAGGGCATGGCCGCGGTGATCGCCACGATCTTCGGGTCGCGCTCGGCCTGCTTGATCAGCTCGGCGGCGAACACCTTGGTGTACTGCGGGGCGTGGGTCTGGGCGGGCTTGGCCTGCTGGCCGGTGACCACGTCGAACTTCACGACCCCATGGTACTTGTCGGCGGCGTTCTCGGCCGGGGCGTAGCCCTTGCCCTTCTGGGTCACCACGTGGACCAGCACCGGGCGATCGGTGATCCCGCGCACGTTCTGCAGCACGTGGACGAGCGCATCCATGTCGTGACCGTCGATCGGGCCGACGTAGTAGAAGCCCAGCTCCTCGAAGAAGGTGCCGCCGGTGACCAGGCCGCGGGCGAACTCCTCGGCCTTGCGCGCCGCCTCCTGCATGGGCCGCGGGAAGACCCTGGTCATCGCCTTGCCGAGGTTGCGGAACGAACGATAGCCGCCGCCCGAGACCATGCGCGCCAGGTAGGCGCTCATCCCGCCGACCGGCGGGGCGATCGACATGTCGTTGTCGTTGAGGATGACGGTCAGCTGCTTGGTGGTCTCGCAGGCCTTGTTCATCGCCTCATAGGCCATGCCGGCGCTCATCGCGCCGTCGCCGATCACCGCCACCACCTTGTTGTCGCGCCCGTCGCGGTCGCGTGCGGCGCAGAAGCCGAGCGCCGCCGAGATCGAGGTCGCCGCGTGCGCCGCGCCGAACGGGTCGTATTCGCTCTCGGCGCGCTTGGTGAAGCCCGAGAGGCCGCCGCCCTGGCGCAGGGTGCGGATGCGATCGCGCCGGCCGGTCAGGATCTTGTGCGGATAGGCCTGGTGGCCCACGTCCCAGATCAGCACGTCGCGGGGCGTGTCGTAGACGTGATGCAACGCCACCGTCAGCTCGACCACGCCCAGGCCCGCGCCCAGGTGGCCGCCCGTCTGGGAGACCGCGTCGATGGTCTCGGCGCGCAACTCGTCGGCGAGCTGCCGCAACTGGCTGACCGGGAGCTTCCGCACGTCGGCGGGCGAGGAGACGGTGTCGAGAAGCGGAGTGACCGGCGCCATGAAGGACCTTAAGCGTACTCGGGCGGCTAGCTCGGGCGCTCTAGCACGAAATCGACGCTCGCCCGTAAGAATTCAGCCCTTTTGCCGAACGGCTCGAGGTGGGATTTCGTCTGCTTGGCCAGCACCTGCAGGCGCTCGCGGGCGGCCGCGACGCCCAGCAAGGTGACGAAATTGGCCTTGCCCTTCTGGGCGTCCTTGCGGGCCGCCTTGCCCATCCGCGCGGCGTCGCCCTGGGCGTCCAGCAGGTCGTCGACGATCTGGTAGGCGAGGCCGAGATCGTGGGCGAAGGCCAGCAGCGCATGCCGCTCGGCCTCCTTGGCGCGGGCCATGACGATCGGCAGCTCGAAGGCGCAGGCGATCAGCGCGCCGGTCTTCAGCCGCTGCATGCGCGCGACGCCGCCCAGGTCCTCGCGCACGCCCAGGATGTCGATCATCTGGCCCCCGGCCATGCCCTTCGCGCCGATCGCCTGGGCGAGCTTGCTCACCAGCTCGGCGCGGATCGCGCCGTCGGCGTGGGTGTCCGGATGGGCGAGGATCTCGAAGGCGGCGGTCTGCAGGGCGTCGCCGGCCAGGACGGCCGTCGCCTGGTCATAGGCCCTGTGCACGGTCGGCCGCCCGCGCCGCAGGTCGTCGTCGTCCATGCAGGGCAGGTCGTCGTGCACCAGGCTGTAGGCCTGCACGCACTCGAGCGCGCAGGCGGCGCGCAGCACCGAGCGGTCGGACAGCTCGAACATCCGCCCGGTCTCCAGGGCGAAGAAGGTGCGCAGCCGCTTGCCGGGCCCGAGCGCGGCGTAGCGCATGGCCTCGGTCAGGCGCGATTCCGGCCCCTCCGCCCGCGGCAGCAGCTCGTCGAGGGCCACGGTGACGAGGTCGGCGGCCTCGGCCACGCGCTGGGCCAGGGCCTGCATCAGTTGAACTCGGCGGGCTCGACCCCGGGCGCGCCGCCGGCGCCCACGACGATCTTCTCCACGCGCAGGCGCGCCGCCTCCAGCCGCTGCTCGCAATGGCTCTTCAGCGCCGCCCCCCGCTCGTAGAGCTGGATGGAGTCCTCCAGCGGCGCCTGTCCGGACTCCAGGCGCGCGACGATCTGCTCCAGCTCGGCGAGCGCCTGCTCGAAGCTCAAGCTCGCGATCTCGGCGGGCTCGGACATGGGTCCCTCTGTGGCGGCCTGCAGCGGCCGAACCTAGAGCCGCTCGAAGCGGCGCGTCGACCAGTATTTGTAGCCTTCGCTCGCCGCCAGCCGCCAGCCGCGGCGGCGCAGCGCCCGGCCGATCATGAAGTTGAAGAATCCGTGGGCGAGCACCAGCACGTCCTCGCCGGTCTCGGCATGGCCGATGAGCAGGGCGGCGGCCTCGTCGGCGCGCTGTTCGGCCGCGGCGCGCGTCTCCTGCCCCTCGTGGTGGTTGAAGAACCACCACCAGACGCGGGCGAGGAAGCCCCAGGTCCTCGGCGACAGCCTGATCCAGGCCGGCCAGGCGGGCGGCGGCAGCGGCGCCTCGACCAGCAGGTCGTGCTGCACGACCTTGCGGCCGGCGGCCAGGATGGCGGCGCTCTCCACCGAGCGCAGGCGCGTGGAGGCGAGCAGGGCGCCGGCCTTGTCGACGATCCGCTTGAGGGCCTCCGGCGGCGTCTGGCCCGGCGCGATCCCCAGCACCTCGTAGCTGGCCCAGAAGTCGCGGTACTGCTGCGCGGAGAGCTTCACCCGCCGCGACAGCGCCGGCTCGCCATGGCGGGCGAGCACGATCGCGCCGGGACGCAGGGCGGCGGACCGGTCGGGCGCTTCGGCGGTCAAAGGGTTCGCCATTCCATCCGGGCGGCCTCGCCGTCGCCGCGCACCAGCCGACCCCGTCCCTAGCCCTCGGAAAGGGCCCGCACGTGCGCAACCGCCGAGGAGCCCAGAGCTTCAAGGTCGTAGCCGCCCTCAAGCGAGGACACAACCCGGCCCTTGGCGTGGGCGCGGGCAATCCCCGTGATGGCGCGCGTCGCCCAGGCGAAATCCTCGGCCTCCAGGCTCTGGCCCGCGTCGCCGATCGGATCGCGCACGTGGGCGTCGAAACCCGCCGAGACGATGAGCAGATCGGGCGCGAAGGCGTCGAGCTTGGGCATCAGCGTCTCGAAGGCCTTGCGCCAGGCCTCGCGCGGCGCGCCCGGAGGAACCACGGCGTTGGCGATGTTGGCGCCGGCCGGCTGGTCCGGATGGCCGCTGCCGGGCCACATGGGCCACTGCTGGATCGAGGCGAAGTAGAGGCCCTCCTCGCCGTCGAAGGCGGCCTGGGTGCCGTTGCCGTGGTGGATGTCGAAATCCACGACCGCGACCTTCTTCAGCCCCGCCGCCTGGGCCGCCTTGGCGGCGATCGCCACGTTGGAGAAGACGCAGAAGCCCATCGGCTTCTCGGCCTCGGCGTGGTGGCCCGGCGGGCGCACGGCGCAGAACGCCCGCTCGGCCCGGCCCGCCGCCACCTCGCGCACCGCCGCCACCGCCGCGCCGGCGGCGCGCCGCGCGGCGTTCAGGCTGCCCGGCGAGAGGAAGGTGTCGGGATCGAGCTTGCGGATTCCTGTCTTGGGCGCGGCGACGGCGATCGCCTGCAGGTAGCGCGCCGGGTGCACGCGGGCGAGGTCGGCTTCCTCCACGAGCGGCGCGTCGCGCACCGCGAGGTCCAGGTCCGAGGCGTCCTGCAACGCCTCCACAACGGCGCGCAGCCGCTCGGGCCGCTCGGGATGGCGCTCGCCGGGGCGGTGGTCGAGCATGTCGAGATGGGTGTAGAGCGCGACGGTCATGGCTGCATCCTAACCCAGGAACTCCGTCCCCGATGTCCGAGCCCGCGATCCGCCGCGCAAGCCCCGGCGAGGCCGAAGCCCTGGCCGGGGTGGCGGCCGAGACCTTCGTCGAGACCTTCGGCCATCTCTATCCGCCGCAGGACCTGGCCGCCTTCCTCGCGGAAGCCTACGACGCCGAGCGCCTGCGCGCCGAGCTGGCGGACCCGCTGGGCGCCGCCTGGCTGGCGGAGGCCGACGGCGAGGCGATCGGCTACGCCCAGGTCGGCCCCTGCGGGCTGCCGCATCCGGAGGTGACCGCCGGCTGCGGCGAGCTCAGGCGCCTCTACTTCCGCAAGGCCTGGCAGAACCGCGGGCTCGGCGGGCGGCTGTTCGCCCAGGCGATGGCCTGGCTGCAGCGCTCCGGGCCGCGCGACGTGTGGATCGGGGTGTGGAGCGAGAACTTCGGCGCGCAACGGTTCTATTGCCGGCACGGGTTCGAAAAGGTCGGCGAATACGGCTTCCGGGTCGGGCGCACGGTGGACCACGAATTCATCCTGCGCCGCCGCGCCGCAAGCTTCGCCGAGGCGGCCCCGCGCGCCCGCAGCGAGGCCGCGCGCGCCTGACCGGCCACTGGACAATGGAACCTCTCGGCCCCATCCTCTTTCAAACAACCGTTCGCCGCCGCCCCGTCAGGAGGGGTGATTCCAGATGTTCATGCGCTTCTTCACCGAGCTTCGCGAAGCCAAGGTGCCGGTGACCCTGAGAGAGTACCTCATGCTGATGGAGGGGCTCGACAAGCAGGTCATCGACCGTTCGGTGGACGATTTCTACTACCTGTCGCGCACCGCCCTGGTGAAGGACGAGAAGAACCTCGACCGCTTCGACCAGGTGTTCGCCCACGTGTTCAAGGGCATGGAGAAGCTGCACGACGGCGTCACGGCCGACATCCCGTCGGAATGGCTGAAGAAGATCTCCGAGAAGTTCCTGACCGAGGAGGAGAAGGCGCAGATCGAAGCCATGGGCGGCTTCGACAAGCTGATGGAGGCGCTGGCCCAGCGCATCAAGGAGCAGAAGGAGCGCCACGAGAAGGGCGACAAGGCGATCGGCCAGGGCGGGACCTCGCCCTTCGGCGCCGACGGCTATCATCCCGAAGGCATCCGCATCGGCCAGGACAAGGGCCGCCACGGCCGGGCGATCAAGGTCTGGGACAAGCGCGAGTTCAAGAATCTCGACGACCATGTCGAGCTCGGCACCCGCAACATCAAGGTGGCGCTGCGCCGGCTCCGGAAGTGGGTGCGCGAGGGCACGCCCGACGAGATCGACATGCCGGCCACCATCAAGGGCACGGCCGAGAAGGGCTATCTCGACATCAACCTGCGGCCCGAGCGGCGCAACAAGATCTCGGTGCTGCTGTTCCTCGACGTCGGCGGCTCGATGGACAGCCACATCAAGGTCTGCGAGGAGCTGTTCTCGGCGGCGCGCTCCGAGTTCAAGACCATGGAGTTCTACTACTTCCACAACTGCCTCTACGAGACAGTCTGGAAGGACAACCGGCGACGCCACGCCGAGAAGATCCCGACCTGGGACATCCTCCACAAGTTTCCGCACGACTACAAAGTCATCTTCGTCGGCGACGCCACCATGAGCCCCTACGAGGTCACCTATCCGGGCGGTTCGGTGGAGCACTGGAACGAGGAGGCCGGCGCCATCTGGATGGACCGTGTGGCGCAGATCTACGAGCACATGGTCTGGCTGAACCCCACCGCCGAGCGGCACTGGGACTACACGCCCTCGATCGGCGTCCTCAAGCAGCTGGTCGGCGACCGCATGTTCCCGCTCACCCTCGACGGCCTTGACAAGGCCATGCGCGAGCTCTCCCGCTAGGCGGACGATTTTCGCGGGGGCGCACGGATTGCGGGCAGAATTCAACCGCCTATGCTCGGACGAGCTCGCGATCGGACTCGCATGAACGATCCCCTGACGCCCGAGGCCCTGGAGACCGAGGAGGCCCAGGCCGCCACCAAGGCCGCGGTGTTCACGGCCGCCGAGCGGCTGTTTGCGCTGAACGGCTTCCAGAACGTCTCGGTGCGCGACATCACCGCCGCGGCGGGCGTCAATCTGGCGAGCGTCAACTATCACTTCGGCTCCAAGGACGCCCTGCTGTTCGCGATCTTCGGCAAACGCACGGCCGAGCTCAATCGCGAGCGGGCGCGCATGCTGCACGAGGCGAACGAGCGCCACGGCGGCCGCCCGCCGGTCCGCGACATCCTGGAGGCCTATTTCGCCCCGCCGCTGCGCTGGAGCGACCCGGCCAACGCGCGGCGGATCTCGATCCAGTTCATTATCCGCGCCCGCTCGGAAGGCACCGCCGAGATGCGCGACGCCATCCAGAACGACGTCAGCCACCTGGAGCGGTTCGCCAATGCGCTGATCGCCGCCCGCCCCGACCTGCCGCGCGAGACCGTCTACTGGCGGCTGCACTTCTGCCTGGGCATGGTCCACAACAATCGCTTCGCCGAGTTCGACCGGCTGCATCACCTCTCGGGCGGCCTGACGCGCGAGGGCGACGTCAACGCGCTGCTGAACCGCATGCTCGACTTCGCCGAGGCCGGCTTCAATGCGGCCTAGAAGCCTTCCTGCGCCACGACCGCAGTGACGGCGGCCTTGCGGAGGGTCACGCCGCGGTACTGCGTCTCGCCGCGGTCGCCGGGGCCGCCGGTCAGCAGCATGAACTCCGCCCAGCGGTCCTCCGGGACCAGGAGCACGAGGTCGTGCAGGTCGCGGCCATAGGCGTCGATCTCGCGATCGACCTCCTCGCGGACGTTGCGCACATCGGCCTTGGCCGGATCGCGCTGGTCGAGGTGGCTGGGGCGCGGCGTCTGTTCCATGGGCAAGGCAACAGGCGCGGGAGCGGTCAGTTCCCCTACCCTCCGCTCGTCCCCGCGCAGGCGGGGACCCAAGCTGAGTCGAAGATGCGGATGGGCCGCCGCTTGGATTCCCGCCTTCGCGGGAATGCGCGGATAGCTCAGGCCGCGAGCTTCCAGGCGAACGCCAGGTCGTCGACGAACATGCCGTAGGCCTTCCGCTTGGCCTCCGCGTCCGGCACGCGCAGCAGGTAGGAGGGATGATAGGTCACCACGCCCTGCGCCTGGTCCGGAAGCTGGATCGCCGTCTGGCGGAACTTGCCGATCGGGGTGGCCTTGCCGAACACCGCGAGCGCCGCCGTTGCGCCCAGCGCCACGATCACCCGCGGGCGGACGATCCGCCGCTCCGCCTCCAGCCACCAGCGGCAGGCGATCACCTCGCCGGCGTCGGGCGTCTTGTGCAGCCGCCGCTTGCCGCGCGGAACGTGCTTGAAATGCTTGACGGCGTTGGTGACGAAGGTCTCCGCACGCGGCACGGCGGCCTCCGCCAGCGCCTTGTCGAGGATCCTTCCGGCGGGGCCGACGAAGGGCCGCCTCGCCTGCTCTTCCTGGTCGCCGGGCTGCTCGCCCACGAACATCAGCTTGGCGTGCGCCGGCCCCTCGCCCGCCACGCCGTTCCCGCAGCGCCAGAGGTCGCACCGACGGCACGCCTCGACACCGGCCCAGACCCCCTGGACCGACGCCGGCGGCGCGTCCTGGCGGCGAGGATCGCGCGCTTCCACGGGGCCTGGCTCTTGCGGTCGGACCATGGCGGTCAAACCTTAGCCTGTGAGCCCGGGTTCCGGGGCTCGCCCAGCCAGGAGCCTGACCATGAGCGAAGCCTCGAGCCCCAACGCCAGCCAGATCGCCTACTGGAACGAGCAGGGCGGGAAGACCTGGGCGGAACTGAACGACCTGCTCGACCGGGAAATCCATGGCGTGGGGATGCAGGCGATCGAAGCGCTCGCGCCGGCCGCGGGCGAGCGGCTCCTCGACGTGGGCTGCGGCGGCGGACAGACCACCGTCGCACTGGCGGCCCGCGTCGGCGCCAGCGGAGCGGTCACGGGCGTCGATATCTCGCGGCCGATGCTGGAGCTCGCCCGCAAGCGGGCGGAGCGGCTGCCGAACGTGCGGTTCGTCGAGGCGGACGCCCAGGTGCGCGACTTCGGCGAGGGCGCGTTCGACGCGATCTTCTCGCGGTTCGGGGTGATGTTCTTCGCCGATCCGACGGCGGCCTTCGCGAACCTGCGCCGCGCGCTGCGGGCCGGCGGCAGACTGGTGTTCGCCTGCTGGCGCACGCCCGGCGAGAATCCGTTCATGACCGGGCCGGCGATGGCCGCGAGCGCGCTCCTGCCTGCGCCGGCCGGTCCGCCTCCGGACCCGACCGCGCCGGGTCCCTTCGCCTTCGCCGACGCCGAGCGCGTGCGCGGCATCCTGCAAGGCGCCGGGTTCGAGCCCGTGGCCCTTGAGAAGCTGGATCTCCAATTGGGCGGCGTGAGCCTGCAGGATGCGCTCACCCTCGCGCTCAGGGTCGGCCCGCTGGGCGCGCGGCTGCGCGAGAACCCCGAGCTCGCGCCGCGGGTGCGGGAGAGCGTGCGCGAGGTGCTGGCGGCGAACCTGAAGGACGGTCAGGTCTGGATGCCGGGCGCGGTCTGGATCGTCACTGCGCACCGGCCCTGAGGCGCCCGCGACGGCGGGCCGGCAAACAAGCGTTTGATCGGCCTTCCGTCGCCGGCCCGGACTCTGCTAGGACGGCGCCATCATCCCAATTCCAGTTGAGGGCGCTCCGCCCGGCTGCCCCCAGCCTCGCGCGGCGAAGACATTTTGGACGCCAAGCTCGACACCGCCGACGTCGCCCCGGAGGCCGACGATCTCGCTGAGCGCGAAGCGGCGTACGAGAAGTTCGTCTGGGACAACCTGAAGCGGAACTACCTCGGCAACTACCTGCACGGCATGCTGGGGATGACCGGCTTTCGGCTGGTCAATACGCCCACCTTCCTGCCCACCTACCTGCACCAGGTCTCCGGCTCGAACGCCATCGTCGGCCTGGGCCTGGCGCTGCAGCAGGTGGGCGGGATCATCTCGCCGATCTTCGGCGCCACCAAGGTCGAGCACCGCACCCGGGTCATGCCGGCCGCAATCTGGATGGGCAGCCTGGCGCGTCTTGCGGTGCTGGGCATGGCCATCGCCGGCTGGATGCTGAAAGGTTCGGCCCTGGTCGGCGCCCTGCTTCTGATGATGCTGCTGTTCGGGCTCTTCATGGGCGCCCAGCGGGTGGTCTTCTCGCTGCTGATCGCCAAGGTGATCCCGATCAGTCGAAGAGGCCGCCTGCAGGCCTGGCGCAACACCACCGGCAGCGCCATCGCCGCCGTGCTCGCCTATTTCGCGGGCAAGTACTTCATCGGCCACAACCTGTTCGGCAACGGCTACTCCACGAGCTTCACCGTCGCCTTCGTCCTGACCAGCATGGGGCTCTGGTGCATCCAGTTCCTGGTGAAGGAGCCGCAGCCGCCCACCACGCGCGCCCGCAGCGGCTTCCGCGAGCGCTTCCGCGACCTGCCCAGGCTGATCGGCCAGGACCGCTCCTACGCCTTCTTCCTGCTGGTGCAGATGACCGCGGTCTCCGCACGGATCGCGACCCCCTTCTACATCCTCTATGTCGGCCAGAAGCTGCACCTGCACGGCGCCGTCCAGATGGGCGCGACGCTCGGCCTGCTCTCCACGGCTTTCATGTTGGGCGACATGCTCTCCAACCTCGTCTGGGGACATGTCGGCGACCGGACCGGCTTCCGGCTCGTGCTGCTGCTCTCGCTGATCGCGTGGGTCGTGGCGACCGTGCTGCTGATGAACGTCCAGGTGAGCTGGCTGATCGCGGCGGCCTTCTTCGGCCTGGGCGCGGCGCAGGCCGGCTACAACATGTCGGCCCAGACGATGATCCTCGAGTTCGGCTCGCGCGACGACCTGCCCATGCGCATCGCGGTCTCGGCCACGGCCGAGAGCATCACCGCCACCATCGGCCCGCTGGTCGGCGGCGGGCTCGCCGATCTCGTGGGATACGATGCGGTCTTCGGGATATCGCTGGGCTTCCTGGCCGTCGCTCTCATGATCCTGATCGCGATCGTGAAGGAGCCCCGCACCGCCCGCCTCGCGGTCTGAGGCTCGCCAGCGGCGAAGGCGTGTGATAGAGGCGCGCGCCATGGCCCGTTTCGCCAACCAGCCGTGCGGTACCAACGCCACCCCTGCGGGGCGTGAGGCCGGCTGCGCGCGTATCGCCTAGCCATCCCTCACCAGCCCCGCCGGTCCGGCCGGGGCTCATCCTTCTCCTGAAGCGACGCGCAGCGCCCGGCCTCCGGCCCTACTCGGAGACCCTCTCATGGCGTTCCAATGTCCGCTTCCGCCCACTCCCGTGCTCGAGACCCCGCGGCTGGTCCTGCGGCCGCCCCGGATGCAGGACGTGCCCGCGATCCAGCGCGACTTCCCGGATTGGGAGCTGGTCAAGCACCTCCACGCCGGCATCCCTTGGCCCTATCCGGCGGACGGGGCCGAGACCAACATGCGCGAGTGCCTGGCGCGGCTGGAACGAGGCGAGGCCTGCTGCTGGACCATCACGGTGAAGCACGGCGACAATGCCTGCATCGGGCGCATCGAGCTGAAGCCTGACTTGGCGAACCAGGACATGCGCGGCTTCTGGCTGGCACGGTCGCACTGGGGTCAGGGGCTGATGACCGAAGCGGCCGACGCCGTGACCAGCTTCGCCTTCCAGGAGCTCGGGTGGCCCTTCCTTTACCTCAACAACGCCGTCGACAACGTCCGCTCGCACCGCATCAAGGAGAAGCAAGGCGCGACGCTCATCGGGGTGAAGCCGCACGCCTATGTCTGCGGTGAGCTGATGCGCGAGACCTGGCTGCTGACGCGCGAGGATTGGCTGGCCAGGCGCAAATACGCTTCGTCCGCTCGTCCCGGCGAAGGCCGCGATCCAGGCTGACTTCGCCGCAGCATGGAGTTCCAAGCCCGAACCCGGCTTGGGCCCCGGCTTTCGCCGGGGTGAGCGGATATCGTTAGGCGGCCTGCCGCTTCGCCTCCGCCGCGAGGCTGATGCGGCTACGGGCGATCTCGTTCGCCACGTCGCTCGTGGGACGGTGCTCGGCCTTGGCGCGGTCGAGGACCTCCTCCAGGGTCCGGGCGAGGCGGTCGAGCTTGGCCTCGACCCACGCGGGATCGAAAGCCTCGCCGCACTCGAGGGCGCGGATCTCCCCGGCGACGTTGATGATCCCGCCGCCGTTCAGGACGTAGTCCGGCGCGTAGAGGATGCCGCGCGCGAACACCGCCTGGCCCGTGGCCGCATCGGCCAGCTGGTTGTTGGCGGCGCCGGCGATCACCCGCGCCCTCAGCCGCGGCAAGGTGTCGGCGTTGATGGACCCGCCGAGCGCGCAGGGGGCGAAGACCTCTGCCTCGGCGTCGAAGATGGCGGCCGGCGGCACGATCCGGGCCCCGGTGCGCGCCGCCACGGCGTGCAGGACCTCGGGGTTGACGTCGGTGATGACCAGCCTGGCCCCGGCCGCGGCGAGCTTGTCGGCGAGGTGGCCGCCCACGTGGCCGACGCCCTGCATGGCCACGGTCACATTATCCAGGTCGCGACCGAGCGCGCGGCGCACGCAGAGGCGCAGGCCCCGGAACACGCCCTCGGCGGTGACCGGGCTGGGATCGCCGGAGGCGGCGGGATGGCCCTCCAGGCCCGCCACGTGGCGCGTCGCCTTGCGGGCGTGGACCAGGTCGGCGGGGGAGACGCCGACATCCTCGGCGGTCCAGTAGCGGCCGCCCAGCGCCTCCACCGCACGGCCGAACGCCTCGAACAGGGCCGGCGTCTTCTCGGTGCGGCTATCCCCCAGGATCACCGCCTTGCCGCCGCCGAGATCGAGGTCGGCCATGGCGTTCTTGAAGGACATGGCGCGTGAGAGCCTGAGCGCATCGTTCTGCGCCGCCTCGGCGCTGGCGTAGGGCCACATGCGGCAGCCGCCCGCCGCCGGGCCCCGCGCCGTCGAGTGCACGGCGATCACGCACTTCAGGCCGGATCTTTCGTCAAAGAAGGCGTGGACGCCTTCGTGTCCCTCAAAGTCCGGTGAATCGAACAAGGTCATGCTAAGCGCAGCGCCTACTGGGCAAAATGGTTTCGCGAGCGCTCTACGCCCATGCCAGCGCGCTCACAAGGCTCCCGAGGCGCGTGCAATTTCGGCGCCTTGCGCCGGCGAATGCGGGATGGCGGGCGCGCCGGAGGGCAGCGGCCCCTGCGGGTCGCGGATGAAGGCCAGCACGTCGGCCCAGACGATCGGGCCCTCGTGGTCGCGCATCAAGAGGTGGTAGCCCTTGGCGTAGTTGGCCGAGCGGTCGGCGGGCTTCAGGTGCGCGGCCGCCCGGTAGGCGGCGGCCTTCGGGATGATCTGATCGTGCGCGCCGTGCAGGTAGAAGGTCGGCACGGAGGCGCGGCCCACCGCGTCGGAGGCGTCGCTCATCAGCGAGACGAGGCCGTAGAGGGCGTCGGAGCGCGCGCCCCAGATCATCTGCGGGTCGCGGCCCATGGCGATCAGCTCCTCGCGATTGTCGGTGGGCTTGATCTTGGAGGTGAGCCAGCGCGGCGGCTCATAGACCTTGCCGGCGGTGAAATTGGCGGCGAACCACAGCAGCGTCTTGTTCGGCAGCGGCTGCTCCTTCCAGCCCCAGACGGCCGGCGACATGAGGATCAGCCGGTCGGCGGCGGGCGGCCGGTCGGAGGCGAAGGCGACCGCGGCCACCGCGCCGCCCATGCTCTCGCCGGCGACGGCGATGATGGCGTGCGGGAACTTGCGGCGGACCAGGGCCGTGACGGTGCGCAGGTCCTCGGTCATCAGACCCTCGCCGGCCCAGACGCCGCGCTCCGGGGATCGGCCGAAGCCCCGCTGGTCATAGGCGTAGGTGGCGACGCCCTGGCTCGCCCACCACGGCGCCGCCAGGTGGAAGGCGTTGGAGTAGTCGTTCATGCCGTGGACGCCGACGATCACCGCCCACGGCTCGCCGACCGGATCCCAGTGCTTCAGGCCGAGCCGCGCGCCGTCGAAGCTCACCACCGCGTCGTCCTCGAGGCGCGGGCCGGAGAAGGCGGTGGGCGGGCTCAGCGGATGCTGCACCAGCAGGGGCGTGCAGGCGGAAAGCGCGAGCGCGGCTAGGACGATGAGCAGACGCGGCATGACTCGTCGGGACTATCGGCTGAGGATTTCGCGGACCCTTTGGCGGAGATAGGGCGTAACTTCGGCCTCGAACCAGGGGTTTCGCTCGAGCCACGCGGTGTTGCGCCAGGAGGGGTGCGGCAGGACCCCCCGCCCGGGAAGGTGCGCGCGCCAGTTTCGCACGGTCTCGCCGAGCGACCTGCGGGCGCCGAGCGTCCAGGCCTGGGCGTAGCCGCCGATCAGCAGGGTCAACTGGACGCTCGGCAGCGCCGCCAGCAGGCGGGCCCGCCAGAGCTCGGCGCAGCGCCGGGGCGGCGGATAGTCGCCGCCCCTGGGAGCGCCGACACCCCCGCACCCTACCCTCTCCCCGCAAGGGGGAGAGGCGCGCGAAATCACGCAGGTTCGTGCTGGGCGGTGGCGGCGAGCGCCTGGGTTTCCTGGGCGATCAGCTTGGCGAAGGAGGGCCGCTCGAGGATGCGGGCGACGTAGGCCGCCGCCTTCGGATGGCTCTTCGCCTCCAGCGGGCAGCCGGCGTGGCTGGCGGTGGCGAAGGGGCTCGCGACGGCGATGTCGGCCAGGGTGAAGCGGTCCTCGACCAGATAGCCGGAGGCCGGCGCGACGCTTTCGAGGTAGTCGGCGGCCTTGGGGAAGGCGGTCTTCTGCGCCTCGTCGGCGGCGGCGAGGTCGCCGGGCCGGCCGAAGAACCGCGGCGAGACGATGCGGTTGAAGAACATCGTGCCGCTGCAGGCCGCCACGATCGTGTCGCCGTACTCCTCGTACCAAATGGTCCGCGCCCGCGCCTTCGGATCGGTCGGGATCAGGTTCGGCTCGGGCTTGATGGCCTCGAGATAGGTGATGATCGCGGTGGAATCCGAAATCAGGAAGTCGCCGTCCTTGAAGCCCGGCATCTTGCCGAACGGACTCGCCTGCTTGAACGCCTCGCCGCCGGCCTGTGGCGCGACGAGCTCGAACTCGACGCCCTTCTCGGTGGCGAACACCATCGTCTTGCGCACGAACGGGGAGAGCGAGTTGCCATAGATGATCATCAGCGAACCTCCATCATCAGGTCTCCGGCAGACGCATCCGCCAGACGCCCTTGAAATCGTCCGGATCGGCCGGCTTGCCGTGGCGCAGGATGACCAGCCGTCGCTGCCGCGCCAGGGCTGCAGCCGCGCCCCGCACATGCGACAATTGCCTGCGCCAGCCGTCGGGATCAACTGCGCGCGCGACCTCCTCCGGCGAAATCGACTTTGCTCCGGCGCTCAGCAGCTGAAAGATCGCGGCCTCGATCGCAGCGCTCATGCGCGGACGATCCTTATGTCGTAGCGCGCGAGCTGCCGATCGTGGGTGATCAAGGGCAGGTTCTCGATCTGAGCCTGAGCCACCAGCAGGCGGTCGAAGGGATCCAGATGATGCCGGGGCAGTTCGCCAACTCGCCAGGCGTGCGCCTCGTTCACAGCAAGCATCTCCTGCGTCCATCGTCGCAGCCGAGCGGGAAAATCGTCTGGCGTCCGTAACTTGCCGGTGGCTCGCTTGATCGAGATTTCCCAGACGTTGACGACGCTTGCCACGATCTCCGTCTCCGGGTCCCGCAGCAGTTCAGTCGCCTCTCGTCCGATCAGCGCCGGGTCGAAGAACGTCCATAGGGCGACGTGCGTGTCGAGAAGGACCCTCACTCGTGCTCATCGTCGTCGGGAGGGAACATCTCGCCTTCCTCGAATGCGCGGATCAGCTCTTCGTCGGGCTCGTCGAAGTCGGGCGCGATCCAGATCTGCCCCTTCAGTGATCCCATCCACCCCGGCAGGCCGTCCGGCCGGCGCGGCAGCTCGGCCGGCTTCTCCACCGGCACGAGCCGCACCGCCGGCTTGCCGTTGCGCGCGATCACCACCTCCTCGCCGGCTTCCGCCTTCTCGATGAGCTTGGAGAGGTTGGTCTTGGCCTGGTGGATGTTCGAGACGACCATGATTAGCTAACTTAGCTTAGCTAACTTGATTTCGCAAGCTCAGCCGCCGCGCTTCAGGGTCTCGCGGGCGATGACCACCTGCTGGATCTGGCTGGTGCCCTCGTAGATCCGGAAGATCCGCACATCGCGGTAGAAGCGCTCGATGCCGTAGTCGGCCACGTAGCCGGAGCCGCCGAAGATCTGCACCGCCCGGTCGGCGACGCGGCCCACCATCTCGGAGGCGAAGTACTTGGCCGCCGCCGCCTCCAGGGTGACGCCCTGGCCGGCGTCGCGCTTGCGGGCGGTCTCCAGGGTCAGCGCCCTGGCGGCCATGGACTCGGTCTTGGAGTCGGCGATCATGCCCTGCAGCAGCTGGAAATTGCTCAGCGCCTGGCCGAACTGCCTGCGCTCGCCCATGTAGCCCACGCAGTCGGCGATCAGCCGCTCGGCGACGCCGACGCAGACCGCCGAGATGTGCAGGCGGCCGCGGTCCAGCACCTGCATGGCGACCTTGAAGCCCTCGCCCTCGCGGCCCAGCCGGTTCTCCACCGGCACGCGGACGTTGTCGAAGATCACGTCGCAGATGTGGGCGCCCTGCTGGCCCATCTTCTTCTCGGGCTTGCCGACCGAGAGGCCCGGGAGGTTCCGCTCCACCAGGAACGCCGAGACGCCGCCGGCCCCGGGCTTCTCCGGATCGGAGCGCGCCATGACGGTGAAGAGGTCGGCCTTGTTGGCGTTGGTGATGAAGCGCTTGGAGCCGTTCAGGACGTAGCAGTCGCCATCGCGGATCGCGCGGGTCTGCACATTGGCGCTGTCGGAGCCCGCCTCCGGCTCGGTGAGCGCGAAGGAGGTGATGATCTCGCCCGACGCGATGCCGGGCAGGTACTTCTGCTTCTGCTCGGGGGCGCCGAACATCACCAGCCCCTGGCTGCCGATGCCGACATTGGTGCCGAAGGTGGAGCGGAACGCCGGGCTCGTGCGGCCGAGCTCGATGGCCACCAGGCACTCGTCCTCCATCGAGAGGTCGAGCCCGCCGTACTCGGCCGGGATCGAGAGGCCGAACAGGCCGAGCTGCTTCATCTCCTCGACCACCTCGGGCGGCATGGCGTCGTCCTCGGCGACCTTGGCCTCCAGCGGGCGCAGGCGCTCGGCGACGAAGCGGCGGACCGTGTCGATCAGCTGCTCGCGGATGTCCATGTCGAGCGGCATGGCGGACTCCCCGGTTCGGCTCAGGCGCGTTCGAAGACCGCGGCGATGCCCTGGCCGCCGCCGATGCACATGGTCTCAAGCCCATACTTGCCGTCGCGGCGCTGCAGCTCGCGCAGCAGGTTGGCGAGGATGCGCCCGCCGGTGGCGCCGATCGGATGCCCGAGCGAGATCCCCGAGCCGTTGACGTTCAGCCGGTCGCGCTCGTCCCAGCCCCAGCCCTTGAGCACCGCCAGCACCTGCGGCGCGAAGGCCTCGTTGAGCTCGACGAGGTCGATGTCGTCCCAGGAAAGCCCGGTGCGCTCGAACAGCCGCTTCACCGCGGGCACCGGGCCGATGCCCATGCGCGAGGGATCGCAGCCGGCGGCGGCCCAGCTCACGAACCAGCCCATCGGCTCCAGTCCGAGCTCGGCGAGCTTGTCTTCGGCGACCACCAGGCAGGCGGCAGCGGCGTCGTTCTGCTGGCTGGCGTTGCCGGCCGTGACGACGCCGTCCTTCTCGATCGGCTTCAGCTTGGCGAGCCCCTCGGGCGTGGCGTCGGCGCGGACGCCCTCGTCACGCGCGAAGACGATCGGATCGCCCTTCTTCTGCGGCACGGAGACCGCGACCACCTCGTCGTCGAACTTGCCCTCGGCCCAGGCCCTGGCGGCGCGCTGGTGGCTCATGGCGGCGTATTCGTCGGAGGCCTCGCGGCTGATCTGGTAGTCGCGGGCGAGGTTGTCGGCGGTCTCGATCATCCCGGAGATCACCCCGAACCGGTCGATCGGCTGGCTCATCACCCGGCCCCGGGCCAGGCGGTCGTACAGGGTGACCGAGCCGGCGCGCGCGCCCTTGCGCATGTCCGTCGTGTAGTACTCGACGTTGCTCATGCTCTCGACGCCGCCGGCGATCACCACGTCGGCGACCCCGGTCTGGACCATCATCGCCGCATCGATCACCGCCTGCAGGCCCGAGCCGCAGCGGCGGTCGAGCTGGTAGCCGGGGATCTCGATCGGCAGGCCGGCGGCCAGCGCCGACCAGCGGGCGATGCACGGCGCCTCGCCCGAGCCATAGCCCTGGGCGAAGATCACGTCGTCGATCGCCTCGGGGTCGATCCCGGTGCGCTCGACCAGCGCCTTCAGGATGACCGCGCCGAGCTCGCCGGCGGTCAGCTCGGAAAGCGAGCCCAGGTACTTGCCAACGGCGGTGCGGATGGGGGAGACGATGGCGGCGCGTCGCATGGGGCCCTCGGACGGTTCGGAAGCGGCCGTCAAACTAGAGTTCGAACCTGCGAGGGGCAATGGACGGCGGCGCAGAGCAGCTGGATACCAACTACGGCTCGAAGCTCACGCAAGTCGCCGCGGGCGAGTGGGCGGGCTGGTCGCACTACCCGGGCGGCGATCCGTTCGAGGACCTGGCCGGGCCGTTCTACTGGAAAAAGCGCGCAGACGGTGTTCCGGTCTGCGCGTTCCGGGCCGAGCGCAAGCACATGAACGGCGGCGGCTTCCTGCACGGCGGCTGCGTCATGAGCTTCGCCGACTTCGCGCTGTTCGTGATCGCCCGCGACGCGATCCAGGGCGTCCCGACGGTGACCGCCACCTTCAACTGCGAGCTGGTCGGCACGGCGCGCGAGGGCGAGCTCGTGGAATGCCGCGGCGAGGTGGTGAAGGCCGGCCGCTCGATGGTGTTCGTGCGCGGCCTCATCGCCAACGCCTCGGCGGGCGGCGAGCCGGTCGCCAGCTTCTCCTCGGTGATCAAGAAGACCCCGCCCCGCCGCGGCTAAGCTGGACTTCGGCCCCCATATGACCTTCTGATTGCGACAACGCTCTTCGGGAGGAGCGCGCGATGATCGAGGCGGCCTGCCACTGCGGGGCGGTGAAGCTCACCGTCGAGACCGCGCCGACGGAAGTGACCGAGTGCAACTGCTCGATCTGCCGGCGGCTCGGCGCGCGGTGGGCCTACTATTCGCCGGCGCAGGTGAAGCTCTCCAAGGCCGGCTCGACCCAGCCCTACGTCTGGGGCGACCGGATGCTGGCGTTCCACCGCTGCAAGACCTGCGGCGTGACCACCCACTGGCAGAGCCTGGACGGAGCCCAGAAGCGCATGGCGATCAACGCCCGCAACGTCGACGGGTTGGACTGGGACAAGATCCGCATCCGCCACTTCGACGGCGCGAACACCTGGGAATACATGGATTGAACCTCCGACCGTAGCGCCAGCTCGGGGTGGCCAGTAGTCCGCCCCCCTTCCTCCTCGATGGAGAAGGGGCCGGGGATGGCGGTGAAGGCAGGACCGCGCCGCGAATTCCCGAGAGACGCAGGCGCCACCCGCGTTCCCTGCGTCAGCTCAGCGGCCTCACCCCCACCCCTTCCCTCCTCCATCGAGGACGAGGGACGACGTATCTGCCGCGCCGCACGCAGCCCGTCGCCTGCGAGGTCGATCCGTCCTAGAGAGGCTCCATGCCCCTGCTCTCGGTTCTCGACCTGTCGCCGGTGTCCGCCGGGGCCACCCAGGCCCAGGCGGTGCGCGAAACGCTGGAGGTGGCGAAGGCCGCCGAGCGGCTGGGCTTCCACCGCTTCTGGGTGGCCGAGCACCACAACATCCGCGGCCTTGGCTCGCCCAACCCGGAGATCCTGATCGCCGCGCTCAGCCAGGTCACCCGCCGCATCCGGCTGGGCTCCGGCGGGGTGATGCTGGTCAACTATTCGCCGCTGAAGGTCGCCGAGACCTTCATGGAGCTGGAGGCGCTGGCGCCCGGCCGCATCGACCTGGGGCTGGGCCGCGCGCTGGGCGCCGATGCGCGCACCGGCGGCGCGCTGCGCTCGGTGGGCTCGGAGGCCTTCCCGCGCTACCTCGCCCTGCTCTCGGCCTGGCTGCTGGACGCCGCCGGCCAGGAGCCGATCGGCGACGAGCACCCGCTGCACGGCATCCACGCGAGCCCCGCCGGGCCGTCGCACCCGGAGTTGTTCATGCTCTGCTCCTCGGCCGAGAGCGCGGTGTTCGCCGGCCAGGCCGGCATCGGCATGGTGTTCGCCGAGTTCATCGCCCGCGCCGATGGCGATCAGGCGGTCGCGGCCTACCGCCAGGCCTTCCAGCCGTCGGCCTTTCGCGAGACGCCCTGGGCGGGGATCGCGCTGATCGCCTTCGCCGCCGATGACGCGGAGGCCGCCTGGCGGCTGGACGCGCCGCGCCGGGCGGCGAGCGTCGCCATGCTGGAGGGCGCGCGCCAGCGGTTTCCCGACGTGGCCGAGGCGATGGCCTACCTCGCCGACCGCAGCGCCTCGCCGGTGCTGCAGATGGTGGAGGCCCGCACCATCGCGAGCGACCAGATGACGGTGCTGGGCCGGCTGGCCGAGAAGACCCGCACCAGCCAGGCCGACGAGCTGTTCATCATGGCGAGCGGCCCCTCGCTCGAGGCCCGCATCCACTCGCTGGAGCTGCTGAAGCCGGATTAGGAAACACGGAGGCCCGGACCGGGGTTGTGGCCGCAACCCAGGAGTCCCGCATGAGCAAGGTCCTCGTCCTCTACCACTCGACCTACGGGCACATCGAAGCCATGGCGCAGGCGGAGGCCGACGGCGCCCGCTCGATCGCCGGAACCGAGGTCGACATCAAGCGCGTGCCCGAGCTGGTGCCCGAGGATCTGGCGCGCAAGTCCGGCTACAAGCTCGACCAGCCGGCGCCGATCGCCCGGATCGACGACCTGGTCGCCTACGACGCCGTGATCGTGGGCTGCGGCACGCGATTCGGCCGCATGGCCTCGCAGATGGCGAGCTTCCTCGACCAGGCCGGCGGGCTTTGGGCCAGGGGCGCGCTGAACGGCAAGGTCGGCGCGGCCTTCACCTCCACCGCGACCCAGCACGGCGGCCAGGAGACGACGCTGTTCTCGATCCTGACCAACCTCATGCACTTCGGGATGATCGCCGTGGGCCTGCCTTATTCCTTCGCCGGGCAGATGACGCTGGACGAGATCACCGGCTGTGCGCCCTACGGCGCCACGACCATCGCCGGCAGCCAGGGCCAGCGCAGGCCGAGCGACAACGAGCTCGCCGGCGCCTATTTCCAGGGCCGGCTGGTGGCCGAGACCGCCGCGCGCCTGGCCGGCGAGCTGCGGGAAATCCAGACGCCCATGCCCTCCGGCGAGGCGCACGCCTGGAAGGAGCCGCGCCCAGGCGAAGCGCCGCAGCGGCCGGCGCACTAGCGCCTCCGCCTCAGGAGGAGCAACCCGTCACGCCGGCTGGGGCTGCGGCATCCCGGCCCTGGCCGCCGGGCGGGCGCGCATGAGCGCCATCCAGCGGCCGAGGTGCGAGAGATCCTCCGGCGGGACGAGCTTGATCATCCGGCCGAAGTCGATGCCGACGTAGGCGATGATGTCGGCGACGGTGAAGCGCGCCCCGCCCAGCCACTCGCTCTCGGCCAGGCGCCGGTCCAGCACCTTGCAGGCGCGGAGCCCAGCCTCCTTGTTGTAGTCGGCGACCGCCGGGTTCTGGGTCTCCAGGGCGGCCAGCGCCGGGTGGGTGTGGCGTACGCCCAGCATGAACGGCGTGGCGACCAGCAGCTCGGCCCGGCGCGTCCACATCTCGATGAGCGCGGTCTCCTTCGGATCGCGGCCGAACAGGTTGGGCTCGGGATAGAGGCTCTCGAGATAGCGGCAGACGGCGACGGATTCGGTGATCACCGTGCCGTCGTCCAGCTCCAGGGCCGGCACGTTGGCGAGCCCCGCCTTGGCCAGGTACTCCGGCGTCTTGTGCTCGCCTGCGATCAGGTTGAGCGTGACCACCTGCAGGTCGGCGATGCCCTTCTCGGCCAGGAACCAGCGCACCCGGCGCGGATTGGGAGCGAGCGGCGTGTCGTAGAGCTTCATGGGGCCTCCTTGCTGCACTCCTTCTAGCCGTCATCCCGGCCGTAGCGAAGCGGAGAGCCGGGACCCAACGTTTCCGATGCGGCGGACCTGGGTCCCGGATCGGCCCGTCGGCCGTCCGGGATGACGCGGGAGCTCAGCCGCCGAACAGCGCCGCAGGCATGGCGCCCACGATGGAGGCGGTCAGGCAGGTGGCGAGGAAGCCCGCCGCCATCGCCTTCCAGACCATGCCCACCACCTCGGCGCGGCGCTGCGGCACGAGCACGGAATAGCCCGCCAGGTTGATGCCCACCGAGGCGACGTTGGCGAAGCCGCACAGCGCATAGGTCATGATCACCCGGGTGCGCGGCTCGATCGCGCCCACGGGCACGGCGGCCAGGCGGATGAAGGCGGTGAACTCGGTCAGCACCAGCTTCGCGCCCAGCAGCGAGCCGGCGAGGCCCGCGTCCTTCCAGGCGACGCCGAGACTCCAGGCGAGCGGCGCGAAGATCACGCCCAGGCCGCGCTCCACCGAAAGCGGCGCCCCGCCCATCCGCGGCGCGAGGCCGAGCAGCCCGTTGACCATCGCCACCAGCGCCACGAAGACGATCAGCGTCGCGGCCACGTTCATGACGATGGCGAGGCCGTCGGAGGTCCCGCGGATCAGGGCGTCGACCGAGCTGCCGTAGACCTTCTCCGCCTCGGGCCCGAGCGCCTGGGGCTGCTCGGCCGCCGGGTCGCGCGGGGCCAGGATGCGGGCCAGGAGCACGCCGGCCGGCGCCGAGACGATCGAGGCGGTGAGCACATGGGCCGCCGCGTTCGGCAGCACGCCCTTCAGGATGGTCGCATAGGCCACCATGGTCGAGCCGGAGACGCAGCTCATGCCCACCGTGAGCAGCATGAACAGCTCCGAGCGCGACAGGCTCGCGAGATAGCTGCGGATGAAGATCGGGCCCTCCACCTGGCCCATGAAGATGGTGGCGGCGGTGGCCAGCGCCGGCGCGCCGCGCAGGCCCATGGTCTTCTCGAACACCACTCCGAAGCCGCGGGTGATCCACTTCAGGATCCGCCAGTGCCAGAGCAGCGCCGCCAGCGCGCAGACCACCAGGATCACCGGCAGCACGCGGAAGGCGAAGACGAACAGCCCGCCCGGGTTGGTCAGCGGGTAGGGCTGGTCGGGCGTGCCCGCCAGGAAGCCGAACACGAAGGCGACGCCCGCCTGGGTGCTGGCCGAGAGCCCGTCGACCGCCTGCCCGGCGCCGGCGAGCCCCGCCCGCAGCACCGGAAAGCCGAACAGCGCAGCGACCAGGATCGCCTGCAGGGCGATGGCGCCGATCGCGAGCTTCCACGGGAAGGCCCGCCGGTTCTCCGAGGCCGCCCAGCAGAGCCCGAGGATCACCGCGACGCCCACCAGGCTCTGCGCGTTCTGCGGACCGAACATGCTGCGAAACCACCCCGCGCCTGCAGAGTCGCAGGCCCCCGGGGATTGGCGCTGAGAAGCCGCCGGCGCGCAAGCGGGCGGCCGAAGAGCCGGATTACGAAGGTTTAATCCCCCGCGCCGCATCCGCGTCTTCGTCTCGGCGCCTCCTATCAGGCGAGCGCATCCTGCGACCCACCCGGCCATCGTCTTACGGCGATTTAACTGGCTCGGGGCGGGCCGCGGCGACATCCCCGCGCTCACCGAAAGGGCGTCTCGCCGCATGTCTTTGGCCTTGTCCACCCTGATCTACGAGTGGCGCCGCTACACCGCCGCGGTGGTGGCGCTCGCCTTCTCGGGCCTCTTGATCCTCGCCCAGGTCGGCATGTTCACCGGCATCGTCCAGGGCATCACCGCCACCATCGACCGCAGCCGCGCCGACATCATCGTCATGGGGCCCAAGGTCGAGGCGCTGATCGATTCCGGGCCCGGCTCGGGCGTGCCGGCGCGGATCATGCCGCTGATCTACCTCAACCCCCAGGTCGTCGAGGTGCAGGACCTGCAGGGCAACGGCTCGATGTGGATGAACAACCCGCCGCCGGGCCACAAGCGCAAGACCGACTTCGTGCAGATCTGGACGGTCGACGTGAGCCGCCCCGACGCGGTCACCCTGCCGGTCGACTATTCCGAGGCGACGCGGCTGGCGCTGATGGAGCCGCTGTCGGTGGCGATCGATAAGACCAGCCTGGCGCGGCTCGGGGTGAAGCTCGACGACAGCGCCGTGATCAACGGCCGCACGGTCCATGTCCGCGCCGTGCTCCAGGGCTATCCGAGCATCAACCAGCCGACCGTGGTGATGTCGCGCGACAGCTACCGGATGCTGGGCCTGAAGCAGGACGACACCCGGCTCGGCCCGCTGATGGTGCGCATCAAGGATCCGGCCAGGGCCGAGCTGGTCCGCAGCCAGCTGAACGCGGCCTCCCACGGGGCCTACCGCGCCTGGACGCGCGCCGAGCTCTCCAAGGCCAATCGGGGCGCGCTGATGAAGGAGCAGATCATCGGCGTGTTCCTGGGCTTCTCTCTGTTCCTGGGCTTCCTGATCGGGGTCGGCATCACCTCCCAGACGCTGCGCGGCGCGCTGCTCGCCAACATCAAGGAGCTGGCGAGCCTGAGGGCGCTGGGCGTCTCCATGGGCTCGCTGCGCAAGCTGGTGCTGGAGCTCTCGCTGTGGGTGGGCGTCGTCGGCCTCGCTTTCACCGGCCTGTTCACCTGGCTGGTGTCGCTGCTCGGCGACAAGGCCGGCGTGCCGATGGGCTTCCCGCTCCGCTGGATCGTCACCGTCGCGCTGCTGCTGCTCGCCATCTCCGTCGCCTCGGGGCTCCTGTCCCTGGGCATCCTGAAGAAGAGCCAGCCTGCGGACCTGCTGAGATGAGCTCCACGACCGCGATTTCGGCCAAGGGCCTTTCCAAGCGCTTCAAGACCGGCCGCACCCACATCCAGGTGCTGAAGGCCGTCGACTTCGAGGCGCGCCACGGCGAGGTGACCATGGTCATGGGGCCCTCGGGCTCCGGCAAGTCGACGCTGGTCGCCTGCCTCTCGGGCCTGCTGAAGCCCGACGAGGGCCAGGTCACGGCGATGGGCGAGGACCTCTGGGCGCTGAAGCCCGGCAGGATCGACCGCTTCCGGCTCGACCACTGCGGCTTCATCTTCCAGGGGTTCAACCTGTTCTCGTCGCTGAACGCGCTGGACCAGGTGGCGCTGATTCTGAAGTACAAGGGCTTCTCGCGGTCCGCGGCGCGCCGGCGCGCGGCGGTCGCGCTGGACGAGGTCGGCCTCACCCACCGGCTGCGCCAGCGGCCCTCCGAGATGTCGGGCGGCGAGAAGCAGCGCGTGGCGATCGCCCGGGCGCTCGCCAAGGACCCGCAGCTCCTGTTCGCCGACGAGCCCACCAGCGCGCTCGACGGCGAGACCGGCCAGGTCATCGTCAAGCTGCTGCAGCGGGCCGCCAAGGAGCGCGGCGCGGCGGTGATCTGCGTCACCCACGATCCGCGGCTGGAGGCCTACGCCGACCGCATCATCCACATCGAGGACGGCGAGGTCCTGAGCGACGAGCCCGCGCGCCAGGCGCCCGGCCCCGCCCCGGCCGTCCCGCACCCCGAGCTCGTCGGAGCCTAGAGACATGCTTGCCTTCTTCCGCAAACCGATCGTCTGGATCGCCCTCGTCGCGCTCATCCTGGGCGGCGGCGCGTTCAGCGTGATGTCCGCCCAGGCCAAGGCCAGGAAGGCGCTGGAGGCGCGGCAGAGCGCGGCGGCTGCGCAGAGGAGCCCGTACGTCGCCGTCGCCAACGGCAAGGCCGACGTCGAAGGCGGCATCATCCAGGTCGCGGCCCGCACCTCGGGCGTGGTCAAGGACGTGCTGGTGCAGGAGGGCCAGGACGTGAAGCAGGGCCAGGTGCTGGCCCGGCTGGAAGACGACGAGCCCCGCCTCGCGGCCCAGAGCGCCCAGGCCGAGCTCAACCAGGCGCGCGCCCAGATGGAGCTGCTGAAGGTGCAGCTCTCCACCGCCCAGCGCGAGCAGCGCCGGCTTGAGAAGCTTGCGCTCGGCAACTGGGTCGCCGGCCAGAAGCTCGACGACGCGCGCGACGCGGTGCGCCAGGCGCAGGCCAACATCGACGCCCAGACGGCGCAGATCGCGACCGCCGAGGCCAAGCTCGCCCAGGCCCGCTACAACCAGGAGCTCACGGTGATCCGCGCCCCCGTCGACGGCAAGATCGTGCGCCGCTACGCCAACCCGGGCGCCGGCGCCTCGACGCTGAACGTCTCCAACATGTTCGACCTGGAGCCGAAGGCGCCGCGCATCGTGCGCGCCGAGATCTCCGAGGGCGCGCTGCCGAACGTGGCGCTGGGGCAGGCCGTGCGGATGTCGCCGGAGTCCGATCCGGCCAAGACCTATCCCGGCCGCGTGATCCGCCAGGCCCCGGTGTTCGGCGCCCGCAAGCTGCAGTCGGACGATCCCACCGACCGCTCGGACGAGCGGGTGGTGGAGGTGGTGGTCTCCGCCGACCAGGCGCCGTTCCTGATCGGCCAGCGCGTGCTGGTGAAGTTCATGCGAGACCAGCAGCAGGCGCAGGCCCGGGCCGTCCCGCGGGGATAGCCCTCCCCATCAAGGGAGTGCGCTTGACGCCTCCCCGGCCGCGCCGCACAAGGCGCGCCGCGGCGCAACGCGACAATCCAGGGGATCCTCATGGCGGACATCCGCTTCGACGGCAAAGTGGCCATCGTCACCGGGGCGGGCGGCGGGCTCGGCCGTCAGCATGCCCTGGAGCTCGCCCGCCGCGGCGCGAAGGTGGTGGTCAACGATCTGGGCGGATCGGTCGACGGCTCGGGCGGCGGCTCGGAGGCCTCCCACCGGGTGGTCGAGGAGATCGAGGCGCTGGGCGGCGAGGCGCTCGCCAACGGCTCCTCGGTGACCGACGACGCCGGCGTGCAGCGGATGGTCAAGGACGCGATGGACGCCTGGGGCCGGATCGACATCCTGGTCGCCAACGCCGGGGTGCTGCGCGACAAGACCTTCGCCAAGATGGAGATCGCCGACTTCGAGTTCGTGCTGGGCGTCCACCTGATGGGCACCGTGAAGCCCGCCAAGGCCGTCTGGGAGATCATGCGCGAGCAGAACTACGGCCGCATCGTGGTGACCACCTCCTCGTCCGGGCTCTACGGCAACTTCGGCCAGTCGAACTACGGCGCGGCCAAGATGGGCGTCATCGGCCTGATGAACACGCTCAAGCTGGAGGGCCAGAAGAACAACATCCACGTCAACGCCATCTCGCCGGTGGCCGCCACGCGGATGACCGAGAACCTGATGCCGCCGGAGATCCTGGCGCGGCTGAAGCCGGAGTTCGTCACCCCGGCCGTGGTGTTCCTGTGCTCGGACGAGGCGCCCACCGGAACCATCCTGACCGCCGGCGCCGGCGCCTTCGCCTGCGCCCGCATCGTCGAGACCGAGGGCGTCTACCTGGGCGAAGGCGGCCTGTCGGCGGAAGAGGTGCGCGACAGCCTGACCAAGATCACCGATGCGGCGGGTCAGAAGGCTTACGTCGCGGGCGGCGAGCAGACCCAGAAGTTCTTCCGCAAGATGCAGGGCGCCTGATACGTCGCGCCAATAGAGCAAAGCTTGCACGCGGCGCTGGGAGCCGCCTGGCGTCCATTTCGCATAGCGGGATTACACGGAATCCACTTGCCTGAGCCGAGGTGATCGCGCGTAACCTGAGGCCCGATCGGGTCCGCCAGAGACCCGACAGACCCAGGAGACGCTGCTTGCCCAAGGCCCCCCGCACCGACGCCGGTCGTCTGTCCGTCTTCTCGGCCCTGGCGTTCGCCTGCGCCTACCTGCCGTTCGCCGCGCTGAACACCTCGATCGCGGTGCAGCTGCCGCCGTTCTTCTCCAAGGACCTGGGCGTGGGCCTGGCGGTCGGCGGCCTGTTCGGGCTGGTGCGGCTGATCGACATCCCCATCGATCCCGCCCTGGGGCTGATGATGGACCGCACGCGCACGCCGCTCGGCCGCTATCGGCCCTGGATCGTCGTCGGCATCCCGATCCTGATGCTGGCGCTCTACATGCTCTACCAGGCGCCGGTGGGCGTGACCCGCGGGACTCTGACGATCTGGCTGCTGGTGATGTACCTCGGCACCTCGATCCTGGTGCTGGGCGTCAACTCCTGGGCCTCCTCGCTGGCCAGCACCTACCAGGACCGCTCGCGGATCTTCGGGATCATGTCGGCGCTGGGCGTGGCCGGCTCGGCCACGGTGATGCTGATCCCGGTGATGGTCGGCCGGATCAGCGGCGGCGGCGAGTCCGAGAGCGTCCGCGCCGTGGGCTGGTTCCTCACCGGGCTGGCGCCCCTCGCCATCGGCTTCGCGGTGCTGTGCACGCCGGAAAAGATCGTCGGCGGCGCGCACGGCCCGCGCTTCACCCTGCGCGACTACGTGGGGCTGGTGACGCGGCCGAACGTGCTGCGCATCCTGGCGGCCGACCTCGCGGTCACCCTCGGGCCGGGCTGGATGGCCGCGCTCTACATCTTCTACTGGGAGGCCTCCCGGCGGGTCAGCTTCGGCATGGCGAACCTGCTGCTGGTGATCTACATCCTGGCCGGCCTTGTGGGCGCGCCGACCACCGCCTGGCTCGCCAACCGCATCGGCAAGCACCGGGCGCTGATCGTCTCGACGACCCTCTACTCGCTGTTCCTGATCATCATCCCGCTGACCCCCAAGGGAGCGTGGATCCCCTCGGTGCCGATCATGTTCTGCCTGGGCGCGTTCGCGGCCGGCTTCGTGGTCACGATCCGCGCCATCACCGCCGACGTGGGCGACGAGATCCGCCTGGAGAAGGGCAGCCACCAGATGGGCCTGCTCTATGCCCTGACCAGCGCCACCTCCAAGGTGGCGGGCGCGTTTTCGATCACCTTCACCTTCAAGGTGCTGCAGATGATCGGCTACGACCCCAAGCTGGGGCCGGCCAACGGCGCGGCCCAGATCCACGGGCTGGAGCTGGCCTTCATCGTGGGGCCGATCTTCTTCGTGATGGCCGGCGGGGCCTGCTTCCTGGGCTACCGGCTGACCGCCGACCGGCACGCCGACATCCGCCGCCAGCTCGACGCGCGCGACGCGCTCTATGCCGAAGCGCCCGGAGTGCAATCGCTGACCGGAGAGCCCGGCGAGATCGCGGCCCCGAGCGCTTAGCCCACATTGCAGCGGCGAAATGCCTTGCGCCCAGAGGCGGTCCGCATTCCCTTCGCCCGATTAGCGCCCCGAAAGAGGGCGACCATCGACATTTTGAGGAGACGCCTTTGACCGCCACTTCCGCCGCATCCGGGGGCCGTTCCCTGCCGTTCCCGCGGCTGCTCGCCTTCTCCACCGGCAGCACGCCGGTCTACATCATGGCGATCCTGGTGGGCGTCTACCTGCCGAAGTTCTACGCCGGCCACATCGGGCTGACCCTGCTGGCGCTGGGCGGCGTCATGGCGACGGTACGCCTGACCGACCTCGGCTTCGACCTCGTCCTCGGCTGGATGATGGACAAGACCCATACGCGCTTCGGCCGCTACCGGCCCTGGTACGCCGCGGGCCTGCCGATCTTCGCCATCGCCGCCTATCAGCTGTTCAATCCGCCGCCCGGCGCGGGCACGGGCTATCTCTTCACCTGGCTGATCGTGGTCTACGTCGGCTATTCGATGCTGGCGCTGGCGCACTCGGCCTGGGCCGCCCGGATCGCGGGCGCCTATCACGAGCGGTCGCGGCTGTTCGGCTGGATGCAGTGCATGGCGGTGCTCGGCACCTCCTCCATCCTGGCCCTGCCGCTGATCACCGGCGGGCGGATCAACCCGGCGGTCTCCTCGACCATGGGCGCGGTGGGCTGGGTGCTGATCGGCGTGGCCTGCGTGGTCGTGCCGCTCGCCCTGATCTCGGCGCACGAGCCGGTGGCCAGTGAGATCAAGAAGGACCGCACGACGTTCCAGGACTACCTGGCGGTCATCACCACGCCATCCATGTACCGTCTGGTGATCGCCGAGCTGTGCCTGGTGCTGGGTCCAGGCGTGACCGGGCCGATCTACCTGTTCTTCTTCCATGACGCGAAGGGCTTCGCCTTCACGATCGTGAACCTGCTCCTGATCCCCTACATGAGCGCGGGCCTGCTCGGCGCGCCGGTCTGGGCGCGCGTCGCCCAGAAGCTCGGCAAGCCGCGCACGATCCAGCTCGCCTGCGTCTGCTACGCGATCACCCAGACGATCCTGATGGCCATCCCGGCCAAGCTGTTCTGGCCGACCTTCGTCGGCATGTTCGCGGTGGGCTTCTGCGCGTCGGCCTTCCTGTTCCTGCTCCAGGCGATGGCGGCCGACGTCGGCGACGAGCTGCGCCTGCGGACCGGCAAGGAGCGGTCGGGCGTGATCTACGCCTTCCTGAGCATGATGCAGAAGTTCGGCTCGTCGATCACCGTGTCGGTGATCTTCCCGATCCTGGCGGTGGTCGGCTACAACGCCAAGGAGACGGCGGTCAACACGCCCGCGGCGATCCATGGCCTCGAGATGTGCTATCTGTTCGCCCCGATCATCCTGGTCGCGGTCGGCGGGCTCCTGCTCATCGGCTACAAGCTGACGCCGCAGCGCCACGCCGAGATCCGCGCCGACCTGGCGGCGCTGGAGGCGGCCTCCCTGGCCGACGCCGAGGTCAGCCTGACCGGCGAGCCGGCGGAGAAGTCCCCGATGGCGGCGGAATAGGCCCGGACGATCACGCGCCCGTGGCCTACCGCAGCGGAATAGAGCTTGCGCGCCGCCAGGGGCCGCGCTCTCATTTCAGGATTAGCGCCCCGCCAGAGGGCGACCCATTGATTTGAGGAGACGCCCGTGAGTTCCACCAGCGCCGCGACGAGCGGCCGCCTGCCGTTCCCGCGCCTTCTCGCCTTCGCCGGCGGAAGCATCGGCTCGGCCATGCTGCTCGGCGTGATGGGCGTCTACCTGCCCCGCTTCTACGCCGCCAAGATGGGCATCAGCCTGCTGGTGATCGGCGGCGCCATCGCCGTGATCCGCCTGACCGACCTGGGCGTCGACCTTGGCCTCGGCTGGCTGATGGACAAGACCAAGACCCCGCTCGGCCGCTTCCGGCCCTGGTACCTCGCGGGCCTGCCGGTCATGGCGTTCGCGATCTTCAAGGCGTTCAATCCGCCCGATGCCGCGGGCGTGGGCTATCTGGCGACCTGGTACTTCGTGCTCTACGCCTCCTATTCGATGCTGGCCCTCTCGCACGCCGCCTGGGCGGGCACGCTCACCGGCGACTACAACGAGCGCTCGCGGATCTTCGGATGGATGCTGGGGCTGGCCGTGCTCGGCAGCGTGGCGGTGAACCTCCTGCCGGTCGTGACCCGCGGCCGGATCAGTCCCGCCAGCGCCGAGAGCCTGCCGCTGATCGGCTGGATGATCATCGCGATCACCGCGATCACAGTCCCGCTCGCCGTGCTGCTCGCGCCCGAGCGCATCGCGCCGGTGGTCAAGAAGGAGAAGCTGACGCTGAAGGACTACCTCGCGGTGATCACCACGCCCTCGATGCTGCGGCTGGTGCTCGCCGACCTGTTCCTGACGCTCGGGCCTGGCACGACGGCGCCGCTCTACGTGTTCTTCTTCCACGACGCCAAGGGCTTCTCGCTGAAGACCCAGGTGCCGATCCTGCTGATCCCCTATATCGGCGCGGGCCTGATCGGCGCGCCGTTCTGGGGCCGTGTGGCGCAGAAGTTCGGCAAGCACCGCACGGTGCAGATCGGCTGCGTCGCCTACGCCATCATGCAGACGATGCTGATGGTCATCCCGGCAAAGCTGTTCTGGCCGACCTTCGCCGGCATGTTCGCCGTGGGCTTCACCGCGTCTTCCTTCGTGCTCCTGATCCGCGCCATGGTGGCCGACGTCGCCGACCAGCTCCGGCTGGAGACCGGCCAGGAGCGCGCCGGCGTGCTCTTCGCGCTGGTCACCATGACCCAGAAGTTCGGCTCCTCGATCACCGTCTCGATCGTCTATCCGATCCTGCAGGCGGTGGGCTACGACCCCAAGGAGACGGCGCACAACACGCCGCACGCCATCTGGGGGCTGGAGATGTGCTACCTCTTCGCGCCCATCATCCTGGTGATGGTCGGCGGCTCGATGTTCTTCGGCTACAACCTCACCAGGCAGCGGCAGAGCGAGATCCGCGCCAAGCTCGAGGGCCTGGCGGCCGCCGACGTGGCGGCAGCCGAGGAAAGCCTGGTCGGGCCCAACGAGACGATCGCGGCGGCGCAGTAGTCAGGCGAGCGTCCGCGCCATCTGCAGGAACGCGCGGCCGGCGGCGCTGTCCGGCGCGGTCGCCACCAACGGCCGGCCGGCGTCGCAGGCTTCCCGCAGGGCGACCTCGATCGGCACCTCCGCCAGCAACGGCACGCCCAACGCCTGCGCCTCCTTCGCCGCCCCGCCCTGGCCGAAGATCGGGATGCGCGCCCCGTCCGGGCCCTCGAACCAGGCCATGTTCTCGACGACGCCGAGGATCGGAACCTCCAGCTTGCGGAACATGGCGCCGGCGCGCCGGGCGTCGATCAGCGCGATCTCCTGCGGCGTCGAGACGATCACCGCGCCGTCCAGCTTCATGCGCTGCACGAGCGTGAGCTGCACGTCGCCGGTGCCCGGCGGCAGGTCGACCACCAGCACGTCCAGCGGCTCGGCCTCGGTCCCCCAGACGCTGGCCATCATGGTGCGGAGCGCCGAGGTGGCCATCGGCCCCCGCCAGATCGCCGCCGAGCCCGGCTCGACGATGAAGCCGATGGACATCACCTTGACGCCCCAGGCTTCGAGCGGGATCAGCCGCTTGTCGGCGCTGAAGCCGGGTTCCTCGTCGACGCCGAACATCAGCGGGGCCGAGGGGCCGTAGATGTCGGCGTCCAGCAGGCCCGCGCGCAGGCCGAGCGTGGCGAACGCCGCCGCCAGGTTCACCGCCACGGTGGACTTGCCCACGCCCCCCTTGCCGCTGGCGATGGCGATGACCTTCTTCACGTGCTCCGGCTTCTCGGCCTCGGGCATGCGGCCGAGCCGGGCCTGCGGGTCCTCGGCGACCCGGGCCCGCCGCGGGGCGGTCTTGAAGCTGGCGGCGGCCGGCGCCTCGGCGGTCAGCACCACCTGGGCGGCGTGCACGTTCGGCGCCTGCGCCAGGGCCTGCTCGGCGGCCTCGCGCACCGGCTGGTAGCGCTCGACCAGCTCCGGCGGCACCTCCAGCATGAAGGCGGCCCGGCCGGCGCGCAGGATCAGGCCGCGCACCAGCCCGGCGGCCGCCAGGCCGCGGCCGGAAATCGGGTCCTTCACGGCGTCCAGCGCCTCGAGCACCTGCGCGCGGTCGGGAACGGCGGGATCGCCCATGGAAGCCTCGAGGACGCCAATGTCTTGCTTTGGCCGAGAAGGGGTTTCATATCCGGCTGACGGAGCCGCTTTACAAGCCCATCCGCGGGCGGCCGCGACGGGAGTCCCGTTTGACCAAGACGCCTCGCGCCTGATGCCCTGGAACGACAACGCCAATCCGGGCCCATGGGGATCGCCCCCGCCCGACGACAATAGGCGCGAGCCCGCGCGCCGCGGGGATCAGGGCGGTCCGCGCGGGCCGAGGCGGCCGGAGGGGCCGGAGCTCGAGGCCTTGTTCGAGCGGCTTCGGCGGCGTCTCGGCGGCCTGTTCGGCGGCGGCCCGGGGCAGGGCGTGCGGCCGGGTGCCGTGGCGGCGATCGCCGGCGGCGTCTTCGCGTTGTGGGCGCTTTCGGGGCTCTACATCGTCCAGCCCAACGAGGAGGCGGTGGTCACCACCTTCGGCGCCTACTCGCGCTCCGCCGGGCCCGGGCTGCGCTACCACCTCCCCGGCCCCATCGAGCGGGCGGAGAAGGTGCCGGTCACCAACCTGAACCGCATCGACATCGGCGGCGCGCCCGACGCCGAGGCGCCGCAGGAAAGCCTGATGCTCACGGCCGACGAGAACATCGTCAACCTGACCTTCAGCGTCACCTGGCGGATCAACGACGCGGCCCGCTACCTGTTCTCCACGCGCAACCCGGAAGAAGCGGTGAAGGCCGTGGCCGAGAGCGCCATGCGCGAGGTGATCGGCACCACGCCGCTCGACCAGATCATGACCACCGGGCGCGGCAAGGTGGAGACCCAGACCACCGACCTGATGCAGCGCACGCTGGACACCTGGGGCGCCGGCGTCAGCGTCGTGGGCGTGCAGATCCGCGCCGCCGGACCGCCCCCGGACGTGGTCGCCGCCTTCCGTGACGTGAGCAACGCCCAGCAGGATGCGGATTCCGCGGTCAACGAGGCCAACACCTATTCGAACCGGGTGGTGAACGAGGCCAAGGGCGACGCCTCGCGCATCGTCCAGGGCGCCCAGGCCTACCGTGAGCAGGCGGTCCGCGAGGCGCTGGGCGACGCGGCCCGATTCAACTCCATCGAGACCGAATATCGCCGCGCGCCCGGCGTCACCCGGGAGCGGCTCTACCTCGAGACCATGGAGCGGGTGCTCGACCACTCCAACAAGGTCGTGGTTTCGGGCAAGGGGACCAACGCCCCGATCGTCCTGCCGCCCGACGTCTTCAAGCCGAGGGCGCCGGCGGCGGCCTCGGGGTCGCCCCCGGCCCAGGCCGCCCCGGCCGCCCCGGACCAGCAGAGCCAGGCCCAACCGTCCTCGTCGGGCGCGCAACCGGGCGCGGGAGCCAGCCAATGAACCGCCGCTGGCTCGGATGGATCGTGCTGGCCGTCGGGCTGCTGATCGTGGTGTTCAACACCTTCTTCATCGTCGACCAGCGCGAAAGCGCCATCGTCGTGCGCTTCGGCGACCCGGAGCGGGTGATCAACGCGCCCGGCCGGTCGGAGGCCGGGCTGCACATGAAGCAACCGTTCGTCGAGGACGTGGTGCGGCTCGACCGGCGCAACCTCGGCCAGGAAGTCGACCAGGAGGAGATCATTTCCTCCGACCAGCAGCGGCTGGTGGTGGACGCCTTCATCCGTTACCGGATCGGCGATCCGCTGCAGTTCTACCGCACGCTTCGGGACGAGCGGACGGCGACCGACCGGATCGACCGGCTGCTCAACTCCACCCTGCGCGACATCCTGGGCTCGACGACCCAGACCGAGATCATCTCCACCCGTCGCGCCGAGTTGATGCAGGCCTCCCGCATCGAGATGCAGCGCCGCGCCAAGGCGGCGCGGTTCGGCGTCCAGGTGATCGACGTGCGCATCAAGCGCGCCGACCTGCCGGCGCAGATCCAGGCCTCGGTGTTCCGCCGCATGCGCACCGCCCGCGAGCAGATCGCCGCCCAGACCCGCGCGATGGGCGAGCAGCAGAAGCGGCAGATCATGGCCACCGCCGACAAGACCGTCACCATCACGCTGGCCACGGCGACCGAGGAGGCCGAGACCACCCGCGGTCAGGGCGACGCCCAGCGTACCCGGATCTTCGCCCAGGCCTATGGCCGCGACCCGGCCTTCGCCGCCTTCTATCGCTCGATGCAGGCCTATGACGCCTCGCTCGCCAACGGCGACACCACCCTGGTGATCGCCCCCGACAGCGACTTCTTCAAATACTTCGAGCGCGGGCCTGGGGGCGCCGGGCGCCGCTAGCTCCCCTCCCGACCAACCCTTCTCCCGTTGCGGGAGAAGG
>NZ_DATIMC010000074.1:0-7848 GCF_035475775.1 Phenylobacterium sp.
GCCAACGAGCGGGCGGCCGACGCCCGGCTCGCCGACGCCGTCATCGACCGGGCCTTCGGGCCGGGCCGCTTCGTGAAGGTCTCCGAGCGCGTGCGCGAGTTCGCCCAGTTCGCCCCGGAGCTGTCGTTCTGCGCCTGGCGCGGCGGGCGGCTGGTGGGCGTCGTGCGCCAGTGGCGGGTGCGCGCGGGCGAGACGCCGATCGTCTTCCTGGGCCCGATCGCGGTCGACGAGGCCGAGCGGATGTCAGGCGTGGGCGGTCTGCTGATCGAGCAGGCTTGCGCGGCGGCGAAGGCGGCCGGCGAGGCGGCGGTCGTGCTGGTCGGCGACGAGCCCTATTTCGGCCGCTTCGGCTTCTCGGCGGCCTGCGCCCGGGCGGTGGAGCTGCCCGGCCCGGTGGACCGCGACCGCGTGCTGGGCGTCGCCTTCAGGCCGGAGGGCGAGCGGTTGAAGGGGCTGGTGCGGCCGCTCGAGGGCGCTCGCCTACGGCCAAGATGAACGGCGGCTGACCGGGCGATTCGCGCGGAGTTCAGCTGCGCCGTCGCAGGGTTCGGGCGAAGCCAGGGAGATCGCCATGAAACCCGCCTCAGCCGCCCCCTCCTATGTCGCGCGCCTGTACTTCATCGCCAGCATGAGCTTCGCCTGCGCCTCGGCGGTGCTGCTGGCGCTCGCCAACCTGCAGCCGGCCGGCGCGTTCTGACGGGCCCTCCCGCGGCTCAGAGGGTGAAGATCCAGCCCTGCGGCAGGCTCGAGAGCTGCACGTTCCTGAGGATCAGCTCGTCGCCGCCGCCCATGTCGACGACGGTGTCGGCGCCCATCTGGCTCGCCGTGTAGCCGGTTCCGGGATCGAGCTGCACGCGGTCGCCTTGCATGGCGTTGAAGTCGAGCACCACGTCGAGCCCGGCGCCGGAGAAGCTGTGGAAGACATCGGCCCCGGCCCCGCCGCTCATGGTGTCCGAGCCGCGGTCGCCCGAGATCCAGTCGTTGCCGATCCCGCCGGTGATGGAATCGTCGCCCTGGCCGCCGCGCATCAGCTCGCCCCCGGAGCCCGCGTGCAGGGTGTCGTTCCCGAGGTTGCCGTAGAGGATGTTCTGGCCCGCGTGGGCGGTGATCAGGTCGTTCCCCTGCCCGCCGACCAGCCAGTCGCCGCCGCCCGAGCCGCCGTCGATGACGTCGTCGCCCTTGTTGCCGTTGATGTCGTCGAACCCGGAGCCGCCCTGGATGGAGTCGTTTCCGTCGCCGCCCCGCAGATAGTTGGAGCCGGAGAGCGCGGCCACCGTGTCGTCGCCCGCGCCGGCGGTGACGGTCTCGTTGGAGCCCTCCAGATCCCCGCTGGTCAGCAGGTTCGCCCCGTTCGCCTCGCCGGCCTGCAGCCGGAAGCCGCCGCTCGTCACGCCCACGCCCGAGACCTGGATGGTGAACTCGCCGCTGGCCGTCGCGGTGAAATGCAGGTGCGGATCCAGCCCCAGGCCGCTGTCGTCGTCCTGCGCCACGACCGCACCCGAAGCGTCGAGCACGCGCAGCAGCGGATCGGCGAGCGAGCCCGCGCCGTTGCTCAGGCCCAGGACGTCGATCACGTAGCTCCGTCCACCGACCAGCGAGGCGGTGAAGGAATCCGTACCGCCCAGCGCCACCGTGGTCATCGCCTGCGGCCCGATCGCCGGGGCGAGGTTGTCCACGACCGGGTCGCCGCGCAGGGCGTCGAGGATCTCGCCGGCGATCTGCGCGTGCGCCTGGGCCGAGGGGTGCACCTCGTCGAAGAACAGGAAGCCGCTGCCCACCGGGTCGAGATGGCCCGCCTGCACGTCCATCCGCGCCTGGGTCACGTTGGTGAAGCCGTGCGCCGCCGGGTTGGCGATGACGTCGTGGGTGTAGCCCTGGAAGTCGTAGTCCAGCACCGTCGCGCCGGCGGGCACGGCCAGGTTCGCGAGGTCGGCCTGCAGCCGGGCGTCGGCGGTCTGGACATACTGCGAGGCCAGCGCCCGGCGCGCCGCCTCGTCGAGCGAGCCCGCGTACTCCGGGGTCAGGCCGACGTCGGGGATGTCGGCCACGAGGACGTGCCGCGCGCCGCGGGCGAGCAGGTGCGAGACCTCCTGGGTGATCTCGCCGGCGATGGCGCTCAGCTGGGCGTCCGCCGCCGCCCCGGTCACCATCGTCCCGCCGGTCGGCACGAGCGCGCGGATGTCGTTCGCGCCGATGACGATCAGGTAGAGCGCGTTGGGATCGGCGGTGAAGTTGTCGTAGATGCCGACCTGGTCGTGCAGGTCGGGCGGCAGGCTGTCGGGCTGGATGGCCATCGCCCCGCCGTAGGCGAAGCTCAGGTTGACGCCGTTCGGCTTGCTGAGGAACGGCAGCGTGAGGCCCAGCAGCGGATCCTGGATCCCGAAGGCGAAGGTCGGCTGCGTCGGCTCGTGCAGCAGCTTGTTGGCGACCAGGTCGGCGCCGTTGTAGCCGTCGGTGAAGCGGCCCTCGAAGTAGCCCTTGTCGGCGGTCGGCGCGCCATCCGGCACGCCCACGAACGGCAGGCCGCCGATGAGGTCGGCGGCGCGCAGGTCGTTGCCAGGATCGACCAGGCTGTCGCCGAACACATAGACGCCGGTGTAGGCCGGCAAGGCGGCGCTGGAAGCGAACGCGGACGGCAAGCTGGCACCCCGGCACTCGAACTGACCCGCCAAGAAGGCCTTATCGGGGGCCCGGCGGGAAGCGCCGTCTCTGGTGGAGCTTGTTGAACATTTCTTGAGGGGCCGCCCGACCCTCCCTACGTTCGTCACATGGTCGAGACGGCGGGCAAGTCGAAGCTGGAGGGTGTGGCGGCGGCGGTGAAGCAGGCGCCCGGGCGCGGGCTGCCGCCGGTGCACCTGTGGAATCCGGCGCATTCCGGCGAGATCGACATCCTCATCAAGCGCGACGGCAGCTGGTGGCACGAAGGCGCCCGGATCGGCCGCGAGCGGCTGGTCCGGCTGTTCTCCACCGTGCTGCGCAAGGATGCGGACGGCATCTGGCTGGTGACGCCGGTCGAGAAGATGAAGATCGCCGTCGAGGACGCGCCCTTCGTGGCGGTGCGCGTGGACCGCATGATGGACGAGGACGGCCGGCCGGTGCTCAAGTTCCTGACCAACGTCGGCGACGAGGTGGAGGCGGGGCCGGAAAACCCCATCCGCGTGGCGAACCAGGCCGGCGGCGAGCCCAGGCCCTATGTGCACGTGCGGCGCGGGCTGGAGGCGTTGATCGGCCGGCCGGTGTTCTACGAGCTCGTGGAGATGGCGCAGGACCGCGGCGGGCGGCTGGGCGTGGCGTCCCACGGCGCCTGGTTCGACCTCGGCGCGACGGAGGGCTCGTGAACGCGCACACGCCCTCGGAGGAGCTGCGCGCCTGGATCGCCCGCCACCTCGATCCGCTGGAGGACGCCGAGGCGGCCGACGGGCTCGCCCCGCGGTCGGACTTCGACCTCAATCCCGAGCAATGGCCGACATCGGACGCGCCGCTGACCCGGGCCGCCGTCCTGATGGGGCTGGTCGAACGGGCGGAGGGCGTCTCGGTGCTGCTGACGCGCCGGGCCGACACGCTCAGGAACCACACCGGCCAGGTCGCGCTGCCGGGCGGCCGGCGCGATCCCGGCGAGACCGCCTCGCAGACCGCGCTGCGCGAGGCGCAGGAGGAGATTGGCCTGGAGCCCGGCCTCGTCACCCTGGTCGGCCAGTCGACGCCCTATCGGACCGGCACCGGCTACCTGATCACGCCGGTGGTCGGGTTTGTCCGGCCCACGCTGTCGCTGAGGCCCAATCCGGACGAGGTGGCGGAGATCTTCGAAACCCCGTTCGGCTTCCTGATGGACCCGGCGAACTACGAGCAGCACGAGCGCACCCTGCCGAGCGGCGAAGTGCGCCGGTTCTACGCCATGACCCACGAGAACCAGTACATCTGGGGTGCGACGGCCGGCATGCTGCGCGCCCTCTACGACCGGCTCTATGGAGCCGCCCTTGCTTAGGGTGCTGATCGAGCGCGGCGGGCTGTTCGCGATTCCGTTCGCGATCTGGATCGTCTGGGCGGTCTGGGCGCGGCGCGCGGGCCGTCCCATGGGCGCGACGCCCTGGCCCTGGCTGTTCGCGGCGGGCGCGCTTCTGTTCGGCCTCTCCTTGATGGCCGGCGCCATCTTCCGTAGGGACAACCGCGGCGAGACCTACGTGCCCGCCCAGACCCTGGCCTCCGGCCAGGTGATCCCCGGGCGGTTCGAGAAGCGGGCGCCGCCGGCGAGGATGGCCGAACGACCATGACCGAGACCCTGGGCCAGCGCCCGTGGATGACCGCGCCCCCGACCGCGGCGGTGATGGATGCGCTGGAGGCGGCGGGGGGGACGGACTGCGCGCGGTTCGTCGGGGGCTGCGTCCGCAACAGCCTGGTCGGCCGCCCCGTCGACGACATCGACATCGCCACGGTGCTGACGCCGGAGGCGGTCACCCGGGCCGTGGAGGCGGCGGGCCTGCGCGCGGTCCCGACCGGCGTCGACCACGGCACGATCACCGCCATCGCGGGGGGCCAGCCGTTCGAGATCACCACGCTGCGCCGGGACGTCTCGACCGACGGCCGCCGCGCGGTGGTGGCCTTCACCTCCGATTGGGACGAGGACGCGCGCCGGCGCGACTTCACGCTGAACGCCCTCTACGCGCGCCGCGACGGGAGCCTCGTGGATCCGACCGGCGATGGGGCGGCCGACGCCCGGGCGGGCCGCATCGTCTTCGTGGGCGATCCCGAGCAGCGCCTGCGCGAGGACTACCTGCGGATCCTGCGGTTCTTCCGGTTCCTCGCCTGGTACGGCAAGGGCGCGCCGGACGCCGCGGCGCTCGCGGCCTGCGCCAGGCTCAAGGACCGGGTGACGACGCTCGCGGCCGAGCGGATCTCCAAGGAGCTGCTGAAGCTCCTGGCCGCCGACGATCCGCGCCAGGCGACGGGGCTGATGCTCGAGGCCGGCGTCCTGGAGATGATGCTGCCCGAGCCCATCAACCTCGAGCGCTTCAAGGGCCTGGTGGAGATCGAGACCGACCTGCTGTTCGAAGCCGACCCGCTCCTGCGGCTCGCGGCGCTGCTGCCCGACGACCAGCTGACCGCGATGCGGCTCGCGGAATCGCTCAGGCTCTCCAACGCCGAGCGCGACCGGCTGGTGGCTGCGCTGGCCCCGCTCCCGAAGCTGAAGAGCTGGATGAGCCCGCGCGAGATCCGCCAGGCCGTCTACCGCGAGGGCAAGGCGGCGTTCCGCGATCGGGCCAAGCTCGCCTGGGCGGCCGCCGACCGCACCGCCGTGACGCCGCAGTGGCGCGGAATGATCGCGCTGGCCGAGGGCTGGACCGTCCCGGAATTCCCGCTCAGCGGCGAGGAGGTGCTGGCCGCCGGCGTGCCGAAGGGCCCGATGGTCGGCCAGGTGATGCGCGAGGTCGAGGCCTGGTGGATCGACCACGACTTCATCGACGACAAGCTCTCGGCGATCGAGAAGCTGAAGGCGGTCGCCCAGGGGATGGCCTATTGACCTCCTCGCCCAAGGGAGAGGATCGCGGAGAGCGGATGAAGCTCGGAGTCCTCAGGACCGGCCGGCCGCCGAAGCCGGCGATCGAGCGGTTCGGGACCTATCCGGACATGTTCAGGCAGCTGCTCGGGCCCGACGCCTACGATTGGCGGACCTATGCGGTGGACGAAGGCGAGCTGCCGGCGCGGCCGGAGGAGTGCGACGCCTACCTGATCACCGGCTCCTCCGCCGGGGTCTACGATCCGCTGCCCTGGATCGGCGAGACCATGGATTTCCTGAACCTCGCCAAGGGCAAGGCCGCCCTGGTCGGGGTCTGCTTCGGCCATCAGCTGATGGCCCAGGCGTTCGGCGGGACGGTGGTCAAGTCGCCGAAGGGCTGGGGGGTCGGCGAACAGGTCTATGAGATCCTCGCGCGCGAGCCCTGGATGGACGAGCCGCCGCTGCGCATCCGGCTGCCGGCCTCGCACCAGGACCAGGTGGTCGAAATCCCGCCGGGGGCCGAGGTGTTCGCCGCCTCGGAGTTCACGCCCTATGCGGGCCTGGCCTGGCGCGACCAGCCGGCGATCTCGATCCAGCCGCACCCGGAGTTCGATCCGGCCTACGCCGTCTCGCTGATCGAGCACCGCCGCGGCGACCGCTATTCGGACGAGCAGGCCAACGCCGCCGTCGCCTCCTATTCGGGCGCCGACGACCGGCTGCGGGTGGCCGGCTGGATCAAGCGTTTCCTGGCGCACGCAACCTCTTGACCAACCGTCCGGTTGGGGCTCGAAGAGCGCGGGGCGAATCTTCCCGGAGGACGGCATGAACCGCTGGAGGCTGCTGATCGTCGCCATGAGCGCCGCGGCTGCGCTGGCGGTGGGGCTCGGCGCCCAGGCCATGCCGCACGTCGACGACATCGACGTCGCGGCCGTGCTGCCGTTCGCCATCGGGGGCTAGGGCGGATTCCGCGGCCCCGGCGCGCAAAGCGGGACTGCGCCTACGACGCCTCCGGCTCCGGCGGATCGTCCGGGAACGGGATGACGGCCTTGCCGCCCGTCTGAGCGCGCCGCTTCGCGTCGAAGGCGGCGGCCTGGTCCGCCAGGTCGGCCCAGGCCCTGGCGATCGAAAGATAGCCGGCGCGTTCCACCGCCGTCACCGCGCTGGTCGCCAGGCGGAGCATTTCGTCGGCCTTGGCCCGGAAGCGTTCGGCGTCTGACATGCCGAGAACCCTTGTCGCCCATCCGACATAGCGTCCAATCACATTTCAGGCTCGCCACGATATTTCAGAAGGCCCCTAGGCGACCGCCTTCGGCAGCTTGAAGCTCACCGTTTCGCGGGCCGCGTCGGGTTCCTCCACCGTGACCTCGAAGACCTCGGCCAGGCGCTCGATCACGCCCTGCACCAGCACCTCCGGCGCCGAGGCGCCTGCGGTCACGCCCACCGCCTTCGCGCCCGCCAGCCAGGCGAGGTCGAGGCCGGCCGCGTCGTCGATGAGGTAGGCCGTCGCGCCCGCCCGCCGGCCGACCTCGGCCAGCCGCACGGAGTTGGAGGAGTTGGCGCTGCCGAGCACCAGCAGCACCTCGCTCCTGGCCGCCACCTGCTTCACCGCCTCCTGGCGGTTGGTGGTCGCGTAGCAGATATCTTCCCTGTGCGGCCCGACAACCGCCGGGAAGCGTCGGCGCAATACCGCGACGATCGCGCTGGTGTCGTCGACGCTGAGGGTCGTCTGCGTCACGAAGGCAAGCTTGCCCGGATCCTGCGGTACAAACGCCTCGGCATCCGCCACGGTCTCGACGAGGCTGATGGCGCCCGGCGGCAGCTGCCCCATCGTCCCCACCACCTCCGGGTGGCCGCGATGGCCGATCAGCACGATCTCGTGGCCTTCGGAGAAATGCCGCTGCGCCTCGACATGCACCTTGCTGACCAGCGGGCAGGTGGCATCGAGGAAGAACATGTTGCGCCCGGCAGCGTCGGCCGGCACGCTCTTGGGCACGCCATGCGCGGAAAACACCACGGGGGCTTCCGAGGGCGGAATTTCGTCCAATTCCTCGACGAAGACCGCACCCTTCTGGCGCAGCCCCTCGACGACGTACTTATTGTGGACGATCGCATGACGCACATAAACCGGCGCGCCGTACTTCTCGAGCGCCAGCTCGACGATCTGGATCGCCCGATCGACGCCGGCGCAGAAGCCGCGCGGCGCGCAGAGCGTGATTTCGAGCTTGGGCTTATCGGCCATAGCGTTGCAGATGCTTTCCCACTGCGGCCAAGTCAAGGCCCGTTGCGGCGCGCCGCAGCCGCAGGCAGTATAGGCGCCCTGCGTGACCAAGGGAATTTCCGGTGAGCCTCGCCCT
>NZ_DATIMC010000075.1:0-8641 GCF_035475775.1 Phenylobacterium sp.
CCCTCCCCTTCATGGGGAGGGTGGTCCGCGCGAAGCGAGGATCGGGTGGGGAGGAAGGGCCGGAACGCGCGGCCCGTAGCGTGATCCGCACCTCCCCACCCTGGCCGCTTCGCGGCCTGTCCCTCCCCTGAAGAGGAGGGATGAAATGGGAGATCGCCATGGCTTACGAATTCGTCCAGGTGGAGCGGGAAGGGCCGGTCACGACGGTGATCCTCAACCGGCCCGAGGTGATGAACGCGCTGCATTCGCCGGCCCACTTCGAGCTCGACGAGGTGTTCAACGCCTTTGCGGCCGATCCCGCGCAATGGGTGGCGATCGTCACCGGGGCCGGCGAGCGGGCGTTCTCGGCCGGCAACGACCTGAAGCACCAGGCGAGCGGCGGACGGATGGGTAGCCCGCCCTCCGGCTTCGCGGGCCTGACCTCGCGGTTCGATCTCGCCAAGCCCCTGATCGCGGCGGTGAACGGGGTGGCGATGGGCGGCGGCTTCGAGATCGCGCTCGCCTGCGACATCATCGTGGCCTCGGAAGCCGCGGTGTTCGCCCTGCCGGAGCCGCGCGTCGGCCTGGCTGCGCTGGCCGGCGGCCTGCACCGGCTGCCGCGGGCGATCGGGACCAAGCGGGCGATGGGCATGATCCTCACCGGGCGGCGGGTGAGCGCGGCCGAGGGGCGCGAGCTCGGCTTCGTCAACGAGGTGGTCGCGCCGGGCGAGCTGATGGCCGCCGCCAGGCGCTGGGCGCAGCAGATCTGCGAGCTCTCGCCGATGTCGGTGCGCGCCTCCAAGCAGGCGGTCTACCAGGGCCTGGACGAGCCCTCGCTGGAGACGGCCCTCAAGGGCCAGAGCAAGTATCCGGCGGTGGCGGCGCTCTATTCGTCGGAGGATTTCGTCGAGGGCCCGAAGGCGTTCGCCGAGAAGCGCCCGCCGCAGTGGAAGGGACGCTGAGCCCCGCGTTCTGAAGGCGTGCTTTTCCTTGACCGGTCAGGGCCGTCACGATACAGAACGTAACAGGAACAAACGTGATCTTTGACAACTGAACATTGTCCAACGCTCGCCACTTGCGCCCGGAATTTGGCCCTTGCGGTCCGACGATATTGTCCGCGATCGGGTGGGATCGGCTCCGCGCTTGCCAGAAAATGACACGTGCGTCAGGTTTGCGCGCTGCACGTGAAGGATGAGCCCGACCATGGACCGCTACGACTACATCATCATCGGCGCGGGCTCGGCCGGCTGCGTGCTGGCGAACCGGCTCTCGGAAGATCCGGCGACAAGGGTCCTGTTGCTCGAGGCCGGCGGCAAGGATTCCTCTCTGATCGTCAAGATGCCGGCCGGCGTGGGCGGCCTGATCGCCAAGCCGGGCCCCTACAACTGGGGCTTCTGGACCGAGCCCGAGCCGAACCTGGACGGCCGGCGGCTGTGGTGGCCGAGAGGCAAGGGCTGGGGCGGCTCGTCGTCGATCAACGGCATGATCTACGTCCGCGGCCACGCGCGCGACTACGACCAGTGGCGGCAGATGGGCCTCGCGGGCTGGGCCTATCGGGATGTGCTGCCCTATTTCAAGCGCGCCGAGAGCTTCGAGGGCGGTCCCGACGCCTGGCATGGCGGCGAGGGGCCGCTGCACGTCTCGAAGGCCGCCTCGCCGAACCCGATCTACCGCGCCTCGATCGAGGCCGGCGGCCAGGCCGGCTATCCGCTGACCGACGACTTCAACGGCTTCCAGCAGGAAGGCTTCGGGCCCTACCAGCTGACCATCAGGGACGGCCAGCGCTGGAGCGCCGCGCGCGCCTATCTGCATCCGGCCCTGGCTCGCCCGAACCTCACCTGCCTCACCGGGGCGCGGACCACCCGCATCCTGGTCGAGAACGGCCGCGCGGTCGGCGTCGAGGTGCGGGTCGGCAAGTCGAAGGCGCCACGCGTCATCCACGCCGAGGCCGAGGTGCTGCTCTGCGCTGGCGCGGTGCAGTCGCCGCACATCATGCAGCTCTCCGGGATCGGCGACCCCGACGAGCTTGCGAGCCACGGCGTCCAGAGCGTCCACGCGCTGAAGGGGGTTGGCCAGAACCTGCAGGACCACCTCGACGTGACGTTGTCGTGGGAGTGCACCCAGCCGATCACCGTCTATTCGCTGCGCAAGGGGATTGTCCGCACGCTGGGGGTGGGGCTGAACTATGCCCTGTTCGGCAAGGGGATCGGCCGTCAGAACTTCCTGGAGTCCGGCGCCTTCCTGCGCTCGCGGCCGGACCTCGACCGGCCGGACCTGCAGGTCCACACGGTGCTGGCGATCATGCAGGACCACGGCAAGCTGCAGGTGAAGAAGGACGGCTTCACCTTCCATGTCTGCCAGCTCAGGCCCCAGAGCCGCGGCCGCATCGGGCTGAAGTCCGCCGACCCGCTGGCCGATCCGGCGATCTTCGCGAACTATCTCTCGGCGGAGGAAGACCGGCGCGCGATCCGGCAGGGCGTCAGGATGCTGCGCGAGGTGGCCCGCCAGGCCGCCTTCGAGCCCTATCGCGGGCCGGAGTTCTCGCCCGGCGAGGCGGTGCAGAGCGATGCGGAGATCGACGCCTGGATCCGCCGCACCGCCGAGACGATCTACCATCCGGTCGGGACCTGCCGCATGGGCGCGGCCGGCGATCCGATGGCGGTGGTCGACGCGGAGCTGAAGGTGCAGGGGCTCGCCGGCCTGCGGGTGGTCGACGCCTCGGTCATGCCCACGCTGGTGGGCGGCAACACCAACGCGCCGACCATCATGATCGCCGAGAAGGCCTGCGACATGGTCCTCGGCCGGGCGGCGCCGGCGCCGGAGGATGCGCCAGTGTTCGCCGACGGTCGCCAGGCGGCTTAGGCGCTCACTTCGCCGAGGCCGGCTTCACCACCAGCTTCCAGGCCCTGGGTTCGACCAGCAGGTCGGCGGCCGACTTCTGCACGTCGGCGGCCGTCACGCGCTCGGTGCCGGGCAGCAGCTGGCGGATGGCGTCGAGCTTGCGCGGATCGGCCTGGGCGCCGGAGAGCTCCGAGAGCCAGTAGCCGTTGGTCACCCGCGCCTTCTGCATCTCCTCGAGCCTGGGCGTCTTGGCCCGCTGCAGCTCATCCGGCGTCGGCCCCTTGGCGCGCAGGTCGTCGGCGATCTTGGCGGCGTCGGCGAAGAAGCCGTCGAGCTTGGCGGGCGGGACTTCCACGCTGGCGGAGATGTAGCCCCAATCCTTCCACGTCAGGCTGTGGTTGTAGCTCACCGAGGGCGAGTAGGTGACGCCCTGCGCCTGGCGCAGCTGTTCGATGAGGCGCAGCCCCATCACTTCGCCGAGCACGGCGTCGTTGCGGGCCCGCTGCGGGTTCGACCAGAAATCGTGCGCGGGCCAGGCGACGAAGCCGATCGCCTGATCGGCGCGGCCCTTGTGCCGGAGCACGATCGGCTGGGACGTGCCTTGCGGGAAGCCCATCTGCCGCTCGGAATCCGGCGGCGGGGTTGGCGCGGGCCTGGGCGGCAAGGCGCCGAAGGTCCCCGCCACGGCCTCGGTCGCCTCCTCGGGCGTGACGTCGCCGATCACCACCACCTCGATGGAATCGCTCGCCAGGTGCGGAGCCACCTCGGCCTGCAGGTTCGAGAGGTTGGCGGTCTCGAGCTCCTGGCGGGTCGGAAACGTCCAGCGCCGGTCGCCGTCGTGCAGCAGGCCCTGCAGGTCGCGGGAGAAGACGCCGCTGTCGGTGGCTTCGAACTGGTTCTCCAGCGTCCTAGCCTCGTTCTTCACGTGGGCGAAGGCCTCCGGCCGCCAGCCGGGCTCGGCGGTGTAGGCGGCGAGCACCTGCATCTCGGTGGGCAGGTCTTCGCGCCGCGTCTGTCCGGAGAGCACGAAGGCGTCGTCCACCATGCCGAAGCGGGCGCTGAACACCTTGGCCGCCAGCACGCGCTCCATGTCCTCGCTGCTGATCTTCTTCAGGCCCCCCTCGATGAGGGCGTCGGAGGCCCAGCGCAGGCTCTGCCGGTCACGCGGCAGGTCGGCCAGGCCGTGGCCGATGTTGACCCGGACCAGCACCTGATCGGCGGAGAACTTGGTGGGCTTCACGGTCAGGCGGACGCCGTTCTCGAAGCGGATGAAGGTGGTGTCGAGGTCGGTGATGTCCCTGGTCTCCACGACCTTGCCCGGCGCGCCGAAGCTCTCGTAGGGCCAGCTCACCTGAGTGGGCGCCGCGGGCGCGGTGACCGGCGCCTTCTCGGCGGCCTGGAAGGCGGCGAGCAGGGTCGCATCGCCGCCTTCGAGCGGCTTGGGCGAAGCCATGAACACCAGCGGCCCCGAGCCGCGGAAGGTGGTCTTCAGCGCCTCCGACACCTCGCCGGCCTTCAGGCCCTTCACCGTCTCCTCGAAGAAGGCCAGGTCCTGTTCCGGGTTGGTGACCACCTCCTGGTCGGCGAGCGAGCCCACGATCTGATCGGCGATCCTGGCGGGCCGGCGTGTCGTCTGGCCGGCGACCTGGGCCTTCAGCAGGGCGCGGACTTCCACGATCTCGCGATCGAGCTCGTCCTGGCGCACGCCGAACTGGACGGCGCGCCGCAACTCCTGGTCGGCGGCGGCCAGGGCGGGCCGCCACTTGTCCGGCTCCGCATTGACCGTGACCATGGCGATCTCGGCCGAGTGCTCCTCGTCCAACTTGAACGCCGCGGCGCCCAGGAACGGCGGGTCGGCGGAACGGGCCAGCGCCTGGAAGCGCCGGTTCATCACCTGGAACCCGAGCTGCTGGACGAGATCGCGCCGTCGCTTGGCGAGGGTGTCCGGGGCGAGGTCCGGCGGGCGCACCCAGGCGATCTGGATGGAGAGCGGCGCTCCGGGATCGACCGCCACGCGCGCTTCGGTCCCGCGCGGCTTCACCCGTCCGAGGTCCGGATCGGGCCCGGCGGGGCCTACCGGCTTCATGTCGCCGAAACGGGCGCGGATCTTGGCTTCCATCGCGCCCGGGTCGAAGTCGCCCACCGCGACCAGGACCAGCCGCTCCGGCCGATAGTAACGGTGGTAGAAGTCCGCGATCTGGCTGACCGGCGCCTTCTGCAGCACCTCGTTCCTGCCGATCGGATAGCGCTCGATCAGCCGCTGCCCCGGCAACAGGAACGCCCATCGGTCCTTGAAGATGCGGTAGGACGGCGTGTCTCGGCTGCGCTCCTCGGAGAGCACCACGCCGCGCTCGTGATCCATCGCCGTCTGGGAAAGCGTGAGGTTCGAGGCCGTCTCGCGCAGCAGCATGAGCGCGGTGTCGATGGTGTCGTCATCGGTCTTCGGCAGGTCGAGCTTGTAGACGGTCTCGCCGAAGCTGGTGGAGGCGTTGGTGTCGGCCCCGAAAGCCAGGCCATGGCGCTGCAGGATCTTGATCATGTCGTTCTCGGGCACGGCCTTGGAGCCCTTGAAGGCCATGTGCTCGAGGAAGTGGGCGAGGCCCTGCTGCGCGTCGGATTCGTCGAGGGACCCGCCGTGCACCCATAGCCGGATCGAGGCCTGTCCGGGCGGCACGGCCTGCCGCTTGATGGCGTAGCGCATGCCGTTGGGGAGCGCCCCGAACCGGATGTCCGGGTCGGCCTTGACGTCGGAACGGGCCTGCGGCCATTCGCCCGGCTTCAGCTTCAGGGGCGCGCCCGCCTCGCCGCCGCCGAAGTGCGGGATGTGCGGCAAAGGCAGGGCTGCGGCGAAACCGGCGGCGAGCAGGGAAAATGCGGCGGCGAGCGCGAGGCCCGCGCGCAGGGAACGGATCATCGAAGGTCCTGAGGGTGCGGAGATCAGGGCGCCAACAAAGCGGCTGGTTGCGGCGAAGGCAAGGCGGCATCACGGCCAAGGTCGCGCGCCGCGGCGTTCGCGCCTACATGGGGGCGATGACGGCGTCGTACTTCCAGGACACACCTGCGCGCGGACCATGGTCGGGGCAGGAGCCCGAGAGCGAGGCGCGCCGGCCGGATCGCGAGCCGGTGTTCAACGCGCCCTGGCCGGCGATCGCCCTGGTGGTGGTGATCCTCGGCGGCTACGCCTTGCAGAGCCGGCTTTCGGACGAGTTCGTGATCGCGAGCTACGCCTTTGCGCCCGCCGCGCTCCTGCAGCATCGCTGGGCGACCTTGGTGACCGCGCTGTTCCTGCATGGCAACTGGGGCCACGCGCTGATGAACGCCGCCTTCGCGCTCGCCTTCGCCACGCCGGTGGCGCGGTTCTTCGGCACGCGACTGCCGGGCGCGGCGCTGTTCTTCGCCTTCTATCTGGTCTGCGGGGTGCTTTCGAACCTGGGCTACGCGGCCGTGCATTGGGGAAGCGCTGCGGCTCTGGTCGGCGCCTCGGGCGCGCTCTCCGGGCTGATGGGCGCCGCGGCGCGGCTGATCGCCGGCGGCGGACGGCTGGGGCGCATCGTCTCTTCCCCGGTGATCGGCATGGGCGCCGCCTGGGTGATCGTGAACCTGCTGATCGGGGCGCTCGGAAGCGCCTTCGTCCCGGGCGCGGGCGGGGCCGGCATCGCCTGGGAGGCGCACCTCGCGGGCTTCCTGGCGGGCGTCCTTCTGATCGGTCCCTTCGCCCGGATCGCGCGCCGCGCCTGAGCGCCGCTCACGCGCGCGTGCTTTGACTCTCGTCCATTCTGCGCAACGCTGTTCTGCGACGACTTCAGAAGGAGCGAGCGCATGCTGGTCTCGCAGATCCTCAAGTCCAAGGGCGACCTCGTGTTCACGGTCGCGCCCGGCGAGACCCTCGCCTCCGCGGCCGCCCTCCTGCACACGCGCCGGGTGGGCGCGCTGGTGGTGCTGGAGGCCGAGCAGGTGGTCGGCATCATCTCCGAGCGCGATCTCGTCCGTGCTGTGGCGCTGTCCGGCGCCGCGGCGCTCGCAACGCCGGTCTCCCGCCACATGACCAAGGACGTGCTGTTCGCCGAACCCGGCGAGACGGTGGATTCCCTGATGGGTCGCATGACCGACCGGCGCATCCGCCACCTGCCGGTCTGCAAGGCCGAGCGGCTGGTGGGCCTGGTCTCGATCGGCGATCTGGTGAAGGCGAAGATCTCCGAGGTCGAGGCCGAAGCCGACGGCCTCAAGGCCTATATCGCCGCCAGCTAGCGTTCCCTCCGGACGGAGGGCTGGAAGCCGGCCGCCCGCCGGCGAAAGAGGCGGGGAAGGACGAACGAGCCTTCCCCGCCCATTCTTCCGGCGGCCCTAGCCCGCCGACCGCAGCGCGCCCTCGGGCGCCGCGGCCGCCTCGGCCAGGCTGTAGGCTTCCAGCACCTGGGCGGTGGCGTCGCGGGCGCGCAGCAGCGCTTCGCGCAAGGCGCAGGTGGCGAGGTCCTCGCAGTCTTCGCACTTGCGGAACCCGAGCCGCGGGGAGACGCACGGCGCGAGCGCCAGCGGGCCTTCGATCACCCGGATGACTTCGGCGAAACTGATCTCGGCGGCCGGGCGCGACAGCACGTAACCGCCGAACTTGCCTCGCCGGCTGATCACCAGGCCGTTGCGGGACAGCTCGAGCAGGATGGCTTCCAGGAACTTGCGCGGCGCATCGGCCCTGAGCGCCAGTTCGCCGGAGGTGAGCTGCTCGCCCTCGGCCCGGGCGAGCTCGACAAGGGCGCGCAACGCATAGCGCGCCTTCTGAGAAAGCATGGACGCCACCTCCGCCGCCCTTCTTTAAGAGGCTGGGCGGCGCGTGCAAGCGAGGGCGGCGGGAGCGACGAACTCGCCGCAGGCGCCGCGTCTGACGAACCTGGCGTTGACAGGAGAGGGCGCGGCCCCTAGATAGCCGCCTCCCCGTGGGAAGCCGCTCATTCGGCCGCGAGACGCAGGCGGCGAAAGTCGCTTGCTTTTCGGATCGAAATGACTATTTTCCCCGGGTTCAATCGAATCGCTACGGACCTTTTGGGGCATCCCCCGGGCGGCCCAGAGCGGATTTTGCGCCGAATCCCGAAGCTTTTCAGAAGCTTGGGGACGCGGCGAAAAAGTCCGAAAGGATCGATTGACACCCAAATGGGCGGCCCCTAGATAGCCGCCTCCGCCCGCCACCGGGGTCAAGCGGTGGGATCGGCGAGAGCCGATCGGGTCTTTGACATCGTTGATTTGGAAAGAGAAACGCAGGCGGCGGCGTCCTGGCGACAGTCCTAACCAGACTGTCTCGACGCTGACTGTGACTGCGGTCTCTTGAAAGACACCATGAATATGGATCGCCCGGGCTTCGGCTCGCGGTGGTCGATGTGAATGGGAACTCGTCAAGAACTACGCAGACTATAGCCAGCCGGTTCTCTAGCAGAACTGGTTACGCAGAAAGTCAGAACGTCAACTCAACCTGAGAGTTTGATCCTGGCTCAGAGCGAACGCTGGCGGCAGGCCTAATACATGCAAGTCGAACGGCTCTTCGGAGCAGTGGCGGACGGGTGAGTAACGCGTGGGAACGTGCCCTAAGGTACGGAACAACTGAGGGAAACTTCAGCTAATACCGTATGTGCCCTTCGGGGGAAAGATTTATCGCCTTAGGAGCGGCCCGCGTTGGATTAGCTAGTTGGTGGGGTAAAGGCCTACCAAGGCTACGATCCATAGCTGGTCTGAGAGGATGATCAGCCACACTGGGACTGAGACACGGCCCAGACTCCTACGGGAGGCAGCAGTAGGGAATCTTGCGCAATGGGCGAAAGCCTGACGCAGCCAT
>NZ_DATIMC010000076.1:0-10071 GCF_035475775.1 Phenylobacterium sp.
GGCCTTGAAGCAATTCAATCCGACCTCGCCGTCCCGCCGGGGGCTGGTGCTGGTCGACAAGTCCGAGCTGCACAAGGGACGGCCGGAGAAGTCCCTCGTCGAAGGGCTGACCAAGTCCGGCGGGCGGGGCGGCGGCGGGCGGATCGCCGTGCGCTTCCGCGGCGGCGGCGCCAAGCGGCTCTATCGGGTGGTGGACTTCAAGCGGCGCAAGCTGGGCGTGCCCGGCCGCGTGGAGCGCCTGGAGTACGACCCCAACCGGACGGCCTTCATCGCGCTCATCAAGTACGCCGACGGCGAGCTCGCCTATATCCTGGCGCCGCAGCGCCTGCGGGTGGGCGACGAGGTGATGGCCGCGGAGAAGACGGACGTGAAGCCCGGCAACGCCATGCCGCTTCGCGGCATGCCGATTGGCACGATCATCCACAACATCGAGCTGAAGCCGCAGAAGGGCGGGCAGATGGCGCGCGCCGCCGGGGCCTACGCCCAGTTGGTCGGGCGCGATGCGGGCTATGCCCAGATCCGCCTCAACTCAGGCGAACTGCGGATGGTGCAGGACAGCTGCATGGCCACGGTGGGCGCTGTCTCCAACCCCGACCACATGAACGAGGTGCTCGGCAAGGCCGGCCGCAACCGCTGGAAGGGCAAGCGCCCGCACGTCCGCGGCGTCGCCATGAACCCCATCGACCACCCGCACGGCGGCGGCGAGGGCCGCACCTCGGGCGGCCGCCACCCGGTCACCCCCTGGGGCCAGCCCACCAAGGGCCGCAAGACCCGCACGAACAAGGCGACGGACAAGTTCATCATCCGCTCGCGTCACGCCAGGAAGGCTCGCTAAGACATGACCCGCTCTGTCTGGAAAGGTCCGTTCATCGACGGATACCTGCTCAAGAAGGCCGAGGCCGTCCAGGGCTCGGGCCGCAAGGACGTGATCAAGACCTGGTCGCGGCGCTCGACCATCATGCCCCAGTTCGTGGGCCTGACCTTCGGCGTCCACAACGGCCAGAAGCACGTGCCCGTCCTGGTCAGCGAGGACATGGTCGGCATGAAGCTCGGCGAGTTCGCGCCCACCCGGTACTTCCCGGGCCATGCCGCCGACCGGAAGGCCAAGAGGAAATAGGGATGAGCAAGAAAGCCAAAGCGCGCCGGCTCTCCGCCGCCGAGGCCGTGGCCAAGGTCCGGACCCTGCGCACCAGCCCGCGCAAGCTCAACCTGGTGGCCGCCTCGATCCGCGGCCTGAAGGTGCAGCGCGCGCTCAACGAGCTGGAGTTCAGCCCCAGGCGCATCGCCCGCGATGTGCGCAAGGCGCTCTATTCGGCGATCTCCAACGCCGAGAACAACCACAACCTCGACATCGACTCCCTGGTCGTGGCCGAGGCCTTCGTGGGCAAGAACCTGGTGATGAAGCGTTTCGCCGCCCGTGCGCGCGGTCGCGCTTCACGCATCGAGAAGCCGTTCAGCGAGATCACCATCGTGGTCCGCGAGCTGGGTGAGGCCGCCTGATGGGTCAGAAAGTCAATCCGGTCGGGCTGCGTCTCGGCATCAACCGCACCTGGGATTCCCGCTGGTTCGCCGACGGGGCCGACTACGGCCGTCTGCTGCACGAGGACATCAAGATCCGCCGCTGGCTGAAGAAGCGCCTCTATCAGGCCGGCGTGTCGCGGATCGTGATCGAGCGCCCGCACAAGAAGTGCCGCATCACGATCTACGCCGCGCGCCCGGGTGTGATCATCGGCAAGAAGGGCGCGGACATCGACAAGCTGCGCAAGGACGTCGCCGCCATGACGGACGGCGAGGTCCACCTCAACATCATCGAGGTGCGAAAGCCCGAGACGGACGCCCAGCTGGTGGCCGAGAACATCGCCCAGCAGCTCGAGCGTCGGGTGGCCTTCCGCCGCGCCATGAAGCGCTCCATCCAGTCGGCGATGCGCCTGGGCGCGAAGGGCGTGCGGATCAACGTCTCCGGCCGCCTCGGCGGGGCCGAGATCGCGCGGATGGAATGGTACCGCGAGGGCCGGGTGCCCCTCCACACCCTGCGGGCCGACGTGGACTACGGCGTCACCGAGGCCAAGACGACCTACGGCGTCATCGGCGTGAAGGTGTGGATCTTCAAGGGCGAGGTGCTGGAGCACGATCCGATGGCGCTCGACAAGCGCTTGGCCGGCGAGAGCGGGCCGGCGGGCGAGGGCGGCGGGCGCGAACGGGGCGATCGTCCCGACCGCGGTCCGCGCCGCGAGCGCCGCGGCGAGCCGCAGAACGCGTAAGGGCCCGATCGATGCTGTCTCCGAAGAAAACCAAGTACCGCAAGCAGTTCAAGGGCCGCATCTCCGGCATGGCCAAGGGCGGCGCCTTGCTGAACTTCGGCTCCTATGGGCTGAAGTCCATGGAGCCGGAGCGGATCACCGCGCGCCAGATCGAGGCCGCCCGGCGGGCGATCACCCGCCAGATGAAGCGTCAGGGCCGGGTGTGGATCCGCATCTTCCCGGACGTGCCGGTCACCGGCAAGCCGGCGGAGGTCCGGATGGGATCCGGCAAGGGCTCGGTGGAGTTCTGGGCCGCCCGCGTGGAGCCCGGCCGGATCATGTTCGAGGTGGACGGCGTGCCCGACGACGTGGCCCGCGAAGCGCTGCGCCTGGGCGCGGCCAAGCTTCCGGTGAAGACCCGGATCGTGGCCCGCATCGACGCCGCCGCCCAGGAGCACGCCTGATGAAGATCGACGAAGTGCGGGGGTTCACCCCGGACCAGCTGAGCGAGCAGCTGACCAGCCTGAAGAAGGAGCAGTTCAACCTGCGCTTCCAACGGGCGACCGGCCAGCTCGAGAAGACCCACCGCGTGGACCAGGTGCGCAAGGACATCGCGCGCATCAAGACCGTGCTGCGCGGCAAGGCGCAGGCCTAAGGAGACCGATCGATGCCGAAACGAATCCTCGAGGGCTTGGTCGTCTCCGACAAGGGCGACAAGACCGTGGTGGTGAAGGTCGAGCGGACCTTCCTGCATCCGGTCCTGAAGAAGACCGTCCGCCGGTCGAAGAAGTACCACGCCCACGACGAGGCCAACGCCTACAAAGCCGGCGACGTCGCCCGCATCATCGAGTGCGCGCCGAAGTCGAAGACCAAAACCTGGGAAGTGCTGCCCAAGGGCGGCGCGGCCCAAGCCTGAAGGCTCGACAGTCATGATCCAGATGCAGACCAACCTGGACGTCGCCGACAATTCCGGCGCCCGCCGGGTCATGTGCATCAAGGTGCTCGGCGGGGCCAAGCGCCGCTACGCCGGCGTGGGCGACAAGATCGTCGTCTCGGTGAAAGAGGCGATCCCGCGCGGCCGCGTGAAGAAGGGCGATGTGCTGCAGGCGATCGTGGTGCGCACCAGCCAGAGCATCAAGCGCAAGGACGGCTCGGTGATCCGCTTCGACAAGAACGCCGCCGTCATCGTCAACAAGCAGAGCGAGCCGATCGGCACGCGCATCTTCGGCCCGGTGCCGCGCGAGCTGCGCGCCAAGAACCACATGAAGATCATTTCGCTCGCGCCCGAGGTGCTGTGATGGCCGCGAAGATCAAGAAGGGGGACCGCGTCGTGGTCCTCACCGGCAAGGACAAGGGCCGTCAGGGCACGGTTGCGCGGGTGTTCCCCAAGGCGCAGCGGGCGGTCGTCGAAGGCGTCAACATGGTCCAGCGGCACACCCGCCCCACGCAGCTCGATCCGCAGGGCGGCATCAAGAACAAGGAAGCGCCGATCCACGTGTCGAACCTCGCCATCGTCGATTCCAAGGGCAAGGCGACCCGTGTCGGCTTCCGCCTGGACGGGGACAAGAAGGTGCGGTTCGCCAAGACGACCGGCGAGGTGATCAATGGCTGACGACGCTTACGAACCGCGGCTGAAGAGCGAATACAAGGCGCGCATCCGCAAGGCGCTGCGCGACCGCTTCGGCTACACCAACGAGATGCAGATCCCGAAGATCGACAAGATCGTCATCAACATGGGGATCGGCGAAGCGGTGGCGGATTCCAAGAAGGTGCAGTCGGCGATGACCGATCTCGCCAAGATCGCCGGCCAGAAGCCGTCGCCGACCAAGGCGCGCCTGTCGATCGCCTCGTTCAAGCTCCGCGAGGGCATGACCATCGGCGCCAAGGTGACGCTGCGCAAGGACCGTATGTACGAGTTCCTCGACCGGCTGATCACGATCGCCCTGCCGCGCGTGAAGGACTTTCGGGGGCTCAAGCCCACCTCCTTCGACGGCCGCGGCAACTACGCCATGGGGCTTCGCGAGCACATCGTGTTCCCGGAGATCAACTACGACCAGATCGATCAGGTCTGGGGCATGGACATCATCATCACCACGACTGCGAAGACCGACGACGAAGCTCGCGAGCTTCTTCGGGAATTCCAGTTCCCGTTCACGGCTTAGGGACGGGAGGGAAGAAAGAGACATGGCCAAGAAGAGCGCCGTCAACCGCAACCAACGGGTCAAGAAGCTGGTGCAGCAGTACGCCGCCAAGCGCCAACTGCTGAAGGACATCGCCAACGATGAATCCCTGCCGCTGGAGGAGCGTTTCGACGCCCGCCTGAAGCTGGCGCAGCTGCCGCGCAACGGCTCGGCGACCCGTATCCGCAACCGGTGCGAGATCACCGGCCGGCCGCGCGCCTATTACCGCAAGCTCAAGATGAGCCGCATCTCGCTCCGCGACCTGGGCGCCGCGGGCCTGATCCCCGGCCTCGTCAAGTCGAGCTGGTAGGAGGGGACCATGGTCAACGACCCCATCGGCGATCTGATCGCCCGCATCAAGAACGCCGCCCAGCGCGGCCGCTCGAAGCTCACGACTCCGGCCTCGAAGATGCGCGCCCGGGTGCTCGACGTGCTGCTCGACGAGGGCTACATCCGCGGCTACCACCTCCTGGAGAAGCCCGGCGCCTTCCCCGAATTCGAGATCGAGTTGAAGTATTTCGACGGCCAGCCGGTGATCATCGAGATCAGCCGCGTCTCCAAGCCAGGCCGCCGCGTCTATTCGTCGATCAACGACCTGAAGCCGGTGAAGAACGGGCTCGGGATTTCGATCCTGTCGACGCCGAAGGGCGTCATGTCCGACACCGCCGCCCGCGAGGCGAACGTGGGCGGCGAAGTCCTCGCTCGGGTCTACTGAGATGTCGCGCATCGGCAAAAAGCCCGTGGAGCTCCCGAGCGGCGTGCAGGCGACCGTCGAGGGGCAGACGGTGACGGTCAAGGGGCCCAAGGGCCAGCTCGCCTGGACCCTCGCCGACGAGATCGAGGCCAGGCTCGAAGACCAGCAGATCGTGCTCGCCAAGCGCAACGACGGCGCGCGCGCGCAAGCCATGTGGGGCCTCTCGCGCAGCCTGGTGAACAACATGGTGGTCGGCGTGACCAAGGGCTACGAGCAGACCCTGGAGCTGGTGGGCGTCGGTTACCGCGCGGCGATGAAGGGCCAGATGCTGTCCATGCAGCTGGGCTTCTCCCACGACGTGGAGATCAAGCCGCCGCCGGGCATCAGCTTCGCGGTGCCGCGGCAGACCGAGATCCGCGTCTCCGGCATCGACAAGCAGCTGGTGGGCGAGATCACAGCCCGCATCCGCCGCGTGCGCCCGCCGGAGCCCTACAAGGGCAAGGGCGTCCGCTACGCCGGCGAGAAGGTCCGCCGCAAGGAAGGCAAGAAGAAGTAGTCATGGCGCTCTCTCCTCGCGATTCAACCAAGCGTCGGGCGCAACGCAACCGCACGCGGCTGCGCAAGATGGCCAGCGGCCGTCCACGGCTGTCGGTCTTCCGCTCGGCGAAGAACATCTACGCCCAGGTCATCGACGACGAGCGCGGCGTCACGCTCGCGGCGGCGTCCTCGCTGGAGTCCGGCGAGGCCAAGGCCAAGGGCAAGACCAAGGGCTCGGACAAGGACGCCGCCGCCCGAGTCGGCGCCCTGGTGGCGCAGCGCGCTATCGAGAAGGGCGTGAAGGACGTGGTCTTCGACCGCGGCGGCTATCTCTATCACGGTCGGGTGAAGGCGCTGGCGGACGCCGCGCGCGAAGCCGGCTTGAACTTCTAAGGAACCCTCGATGGCTCGCAGGAACGAAGATCGCGGCGATCGTCGCAATCGCAACGAAGACGACCGCGACAGCGATATCGTCGAGAAGCTGGTGCACATCAACCGCGTCGCCGCCACCGTGAAGGGCGGCCGGCGCTTCTCGTTCGCCGCCCTGATGGTGGTCGGCGATCAGAAGGGCCGCGTGGGCTTCGGCCACGGCAAGGCGCGCGAAGTGCCGGAAGCGATCCGCAAGGCGACCGAGGAAGCCAAGAAGTCGATGATCCGCGTGCCGCTGCGCGAGAGCCGCACGCTGCACCACGACGGCAACGGCCGCTGGGGCGCCGGCAAGGTGCTGGTGCGCGCCGCCCCGCCCGGCACCGGGGTGATCGCCGGGGGGCCCATGCGCGCGGTGCTCGAGACGCTCGGCGTGCAGGACGTGGTCGGCAAGTCGATGGGCTCCTCCAATCCCTACAACATGGTCCGCGCGACCTTCGAGGCGCTGAAGGCCCAGGCCTCGCCGCGCCAGGTCGCGGCCAAGCGGGGCAAGAAGGTCTCCGACGTGATCGGCCGCCGCGCCGACGGCGCATCTGCGGCCCAGCCCTCGGCGGACGCGGAGGCTTGAGGCTGATGGCTCAGGAAACCGGGAAGATCACCGTCCGGCAGACCGGCAGTCCGATCCGCCGCAAGAAGGACCAGCGCGCCACGCTCGTGGGCCTGGGTCTCAACCGCCTCGGGCGCACCGCCACCTTGGAAGACACCCCCGCCGTGCGCGGCATGATCGCCAAGGTCGCCCACATGGTGGAGGTGGTGACCGAGTAAGATCCAGCCCTCCCCCGAAGGGGAGGGATGAATTCACAGCCGAGTCCGGACGCCGTCCGGGCGATTGATCTCCGAAGGAGAGGCGAACGAGATGACCAAGCTCAACGAACTGTCGCCGCGCGAAGGTTCGACGAAAGCCCGCATGCGCGTCGGCCGCGGCCCCGGCTCCGGCAAGGGCAAGACCGCCGGCCGCGGCGTGAAGGGCCAGAAGGCCCGCTCCGGAGTCGCCATCGCCGGCTTCGAGGGCGGCCAGATGCCGCTGCACATGCGCATGCCCAAGCGCGGCTTCAACAAGCCGTTCCGCAAGGCGTTCGCGGAAGTGAACCTGTGGCGCATCGAGCAGGCGATCGCGGCCGGCAAGCTCGACGCCAAGCAGCCGATCGACGCGGCCGCCCTGCTGGCCGCCGGCGTGCTGCGCCGGGCGAAGGACGGCGTGAAGCTGCTGGGCAAGGGCGAGCTCAAGTCCAAGCTCGACATCACCGTCTATTGGGCCTCGGCTTCGGCGCGCGCGGCGGTCGAGAAGGCGGGCGGCTCGCTCACGGTGACCCGCGCGGCGGCGGCCGCGGAGCCCCAGGCCTGACGCCTGCGATGATTCCGGTCTCGCGCTTCATCGCCGAGCGCCTTATCTCAAGCAGCACCTGAGAAGATCCCGAGGAACCTAGATGGCTTCGGCCGCCGAACAACTCGCCGCGAACATGAACTTCGAAGCCTTCCAGAAGGCGACGGAGCTGCACAAGCGGATCTGGTTCACCCTCGTGGCGATGGTGGTCTATCGCCTGGGCGCCTGGATCCCCATCCCGGGCATCGACATCAATGCCTTCGCCCAGGCCTTCCAGGGCCAGGCCAAGGGCATCCTGGGCATGGTCAACATGTTCTCGGGGGGCGCCGTCTCGCGGATGGCGGTCTTCGCGCTGAACGTGATGCCCTACATCTCGGCCTCGATCATCGTGCAGCTCCTGGGCAGCGTCTATCCGCCCTGGGAGAAGCTGCGCAAGGAAGGCGGCGAGGCCGGCCGCAAGCAGCTCAACCAGTACACCCGGTATCTGACGGTCGTGCTGGCCGTGTTCCAGTCGTTCGGCATCGCCATGGGCCTGCAGGCCAGCCAGGGCGTGGTCGACCATCCGGGCCTGTTCTTCGTCGCGTCCACCGTGGTGACTCTCACCGGCGGGACCATGTTCCTGATGTGGCTGGGCGAGCAGATCACCAGCCGCGGCGTCGGCAACGGCACCAGCCTGATCATCTTCGCCGGCATCGTGGCGGTGATCCCGCGCTATCTCGGCCAGGCCTTTTCGCTCGCCCGCACCGGCGCGATGAGTGGCGGATCGCTGTTGGTGATCGGCATTCTCGTGGTGGCGGTGACCGCGGCCATCGTCTTCGTCGAGCGCTCCCAGCGGCGGCTGCTGGTGCAGTACCCGAAGCGCCAGGTCGGCAATCGCATGTTCGGCGGCGACACCTCCTTCCTGCCGCTGAAGATCAACACCTCGGGTGTGATCCCGCCGATCTTCGCCTCCTCGCTGCTGCTGCTGCCCGCCACCGTCATGGGCTTGCTGGCGTCCGCCAACCTGCCGCCCTGGGCGCAGTGGCTGCCGGGCGCGGTGGGCCAGCTGCAGCACGGCCGGCCGCTGTTCATGCTGCTCTACGGCGCGCTGATCGTGTTCTTCACCTTCTTCTACACCTCGGTCGTGTTCAATCCGGAGGAGACGGCGGAGAACCTTCGGAAATACGGCGGCTTCATGCCCGGCATCCGGCCGGGCAAGCGCACGGCGGAGTACCTCGACTATGTGCTGACCCGCCTGACGGTGATCGGCGCCGCCTACATCGCCATCGTCTGCCTGCTGCCCGAGGCCCTGATCGGCTTCTACAACGCGCCCTTCTACATGGGCGGCACCTCGGTGCTGATCGTGGTCAGCGTCACCATGGACACGGTGACCCAGATCCAGTCGCACCTCCTGGCCCACCAGTACGAGGGCCTGATCAAGCGATCCAAGCTGCGCGGGATGCGCGGCCGCTAGGCTGAAGACAGTGGGTTCGCGCGGCCCCGCGAGAGGGTCCGCGGATGGAGGGGCGTTAGCGCATGAACCTGATCCTGTTCGGCCCGCCGGCGGCGGGCAAGGGCACGCAAGCCCGGCGGCTGGTCGAGACCCGCCGGATGGTCCAGCTCTCCACCGGCGACATGCTGCGCGCCGCCATCGCCTCGGGCTCCGAGCTCGGCAAGCGAGTGGCCGGCATCATGCAGCGCGGCGAGCTGGTGTCCGACGACATCGTCATATCGCTCATCGAAGAGCGGCTGCCCGAGGCGGACGCGGCGGGCGGCGCAATCTTCGACGGCTTCCCGCGCACGCTCGCCCAGGCCCAGGCGCTGGACATCATGCTGGAGCGTCGCGGCTCGCGGATCGATCTGGTGCTTCGCCTGAAGGTCGACGACGAGGCGCTCATGCAACGGGTCGCGGGCCGCTTCGCCGAGAGCGGCCGTCCGGACGACAATCCCGAAAGCTTCAAGGTGAGGCTTTCGGCCTACAACGACCAGACCGCGCCGCTGCTGCCCTATTACGAGAACCAGAAGAAGCTCCTGGAGATCGACGGCATGGGCTCCATCGACCAGGTGGCCGCCGCGCTCGACGAGGCGCTCGCGGAGCCCCGCTGGTGAGCGTCCCGGCGCGCCGCATTTGCGCCCAGACCCCGGTTCATGGTTTCCTTAACCATGCTGCGCGAGATTGGCGCGGTGCAGGCGTGGCGACGCGGGCAGGGCAGGGGGCCTTGCGCCGCCCAATTGTCGTTCATAAATGCATCGTTCCGCCATTGACGGAAGCGCAACGATCCTTATAACGAGGCGCTTCCGCGAAAGAGCGCGAAGGACGCGTCGGTCTATGCCTTTGGGTTGCAGGGCCGGGGCGCCGTTCGCGCTTCTCTTGCGTGATCAGGAGATCTTCCCACGTGGCCCGTATCGCTGGCGTCAACATTCCCACCAATAAGCGCGTCGTGATCGCGCTGCAGTACATCCACGGGATCGGGCCGGCGAAGGCCCGCGAGATCGTCAGCAATGTCGGCATCGACGACGGCCGCCGGGTGAACGAGCTGACCGACCAGGAAGTCCTGCACATCCGCGAGGCCATCGATCGCGACTACACCGTCGAGGGCGACCTGCGCCGCGAGACGGCGGTGAATATCAAGCGGCTGATGGACCTGGCCTGCTACCGCGGGCTGCGCCACCGCAAGGGCCTGCCGGTCC
>NZ_DATIMC010000077.1:0-7890 GCF_035475775.1 Phenylobacterium sp.
CCGCACTACGAGGAGATGCGCTGGACCCTGGTGCTCGATCCGCCGGGCGTGCGGGCGCTCTACGCCACCTATTCCGAGATGCAGGCCAGGCCCGCCGAGGAGCGCGAGCGCATCCTCGACCGGCTGCAGGAGATCGCCGCCGCCGACTTCGGCGGCCGCGTCATCCGTCACATGCTGACGCCGATCTACTGGGCCAGGCGCCCTTAGGCGGCCTTGGCGACTTCCGAGGCCTTGATCCGCTGGCGGGCTTCCTGCTTGGCGCCGACGGCGTCCACCAGCTTGCCGGCCAGGCCCAGGCCGAACGGCGGCATGCCGCCGTAGATCGCCTCGTAGCGGCCCGGCGCGACCAGATAGGTCTCGTGCCAGATGCCGACATCCCCATCCATGCCGACGGTCTTGTAGAAGCTCCGCCAGGCGGGCAGGTGGTTGTGGTCGCGGGCGCGGGCGTAGGCTTCCAGGTGCTCGAACGAGCGCCAGTACTGGACGGCCATGGCGTCGGGGAAGGCGTTGAAGTCCTGGGCGTGGAGCAACCCGAGCTCGGGGTGCGCCGCAAGCTCCTGGCGCATGGCGATCATCGCCCTGACCACCGGCCACCACTTCCAGACCTTCCACGGCTTGGCCAGCCGCGCCCCGATCAGGAACACCACGAACTCGCCCTCGAGCTCGCCGCACATCCGCGCCTGGTCGATCTCGGCCATGGCCCTCCCCTCCCTGCAGCCCGCATCAATATACACTGTATTCTAAAAAATGGATACAGCGCCGTTCTGCGGTGCGCCGGACGATTCCGCCTCGCCGCGCGCAGCCGGCCTTGCGGAGCGGGGCGGGTTCCGTCAGGGTCCGCGGCTTCTTTGACAAAACAGGCGTCGCCATGGACCGTCCCGCGGCCCAGGCGCCCTTCCTTGCCGGAGGGCGCGAGCATCCTGTCCGACGCGATCTGGCCCGGCTCCTGAAGCTGTCGGGGCCGGTGGTCGTGGCGCGGCTGGGCGTCATGGCCATGGGCCTGACGGATGCAGTGATCGTGGGCCGCTATTCGGCGACGCAGCTCGGCTACCACGCGTTGGCCTGGGCGCCGACCAGCGTCGTGATCACCATGGGCATGGGCCTGCTCACCGGCGTGCAGGTGATGACCGCGCGGGTGATCGGTGAGGGACGGCGCGACCTGACCGGGGCCGTGCTGCGGCGCGGGCTCGCCTATGGCCTCTGGATCGGCGTGGTCTCCGCCGTCTTCCTGTTCTTTGCGGGACCGCCGTTCCTGCACGCCGTCGGCCTGCCCAAGGACCTCGCCGACGGCGCCTCGCCGGTCTTGCGGATCTTCTGCCTGTCATTCCCGGGCTTCACCCTGAGCGTCGCCGCCGCCTCCTGGCTGGAGGGGCTCTCGAAGCCGGGGCCCGCGGCCTGGATCATGTGGGGCGCGAACGCGGTGAACCTGGCCGTGGACCTCATCCTGGTGCCGGGCGGCTTCGGCCTGCCGGCCTTGGGCGCGATGGGCGGCGCCTGGGCGACGACGCTGGCCCGCAGCTTCCTCGCCGTGGCGACGCTCGCCTACATCGGCCTGATGCCGCAGGCGCGCGCGCTGGGCGTCTTCAGAAAGCCCGAACGGGACCGCGCGGCGGAGGCCGAGCAGCGGCGGATCGGCTTCGGTGCGGGCGCGTCCAACTTCTTCGAGGTGGCCTCGTTCGCGAGCCTCAACATCATCGCCGGCTGGATGGGCGGGCTGGCGGTCGCGGCCTGGACCATCGTGCTGAACGTGGCCGCGATCGTCTTCATGGTCCCGCTGGGTCTCGCGACCGGCGCGGCCGTGCTGGTCGGCCGGGCTTATGGGGCGCGCGACGGGCCGGGCGTGCACCGGGCCGGAGCGGTGGCCTTCACCGTCACCGCGGCGTTCGGCGTGGCGGCGACCTTGGGCGTCTGGCCGAACGCGGCGCTGATCGGCGGCGGCTATACGCGCAATGCTGCGACCCTGGCGATGGCCGCCCCGGCGCTGGCGCTCGCCACCCTGATGTTCCTGCCGGACGCCCTGCAGGTGGTGGCGGCCCAGGCGCTGCGCGCCCGCGGCGACGTCTGGCTGCCCAGCGGCACGCACCTGACGAGCTACATTCTGGTCATGATGCCGCTGGCCTGGTTCCTGGCGATCCCGATGCGCCTGGGCATCATCGGGATCTCCTGGGCGGTGATCGCCGCGAGCTTCGTCTCGGCGGGGCTGCTCCTGGCGCGCTTCTGGAGCCTGAGCCGCAACGCGCTCTAGCGAAGCGGGCCGGGCAGGGCGAAGGCCACCACCTTGTCGCCGCGTTTGGTGCCGGACTTGGCGTGGCCGCCGGCGGCGATGACCACGTACTGCCGACCGTGCCAGACGTAGGTCATCGGCGTCGCCTGGCCGCCGCCGGGCAGCCGGCCGCGCCAGAGCTCCTTCCCATTGGCCGCATCGAAGGCGCGCAGGTAGTTGTCCATCGCCGCGCCGATGAAGACGACGCCGGAGGCGGTGGCGATCGGGGCGCCGAAGTTGGGCGTGCCGGTGTTGTGCAGGAAGAACTGCGAGCCCGGCGCGAGGTCGCGCGTAGTGCCCAGCGGGACCTCCCAGACCACCCGGCCGGTGCGCATGTCGATGGCGTGCAGCTGGCCCCACGGCGGCGGGTTGCAGGGCATGCCGATCGGCGAGAACACCACCTCTCGCTTCATGCCGTAGGGCGCGCCGGTCTGCGGCGAGATCTCCTTGTCGCGCTCGCGCCGCTGCGCGCGGGGGACGTCCTTGGCGGGGATCAGCGTCACCTTGTGGATCGCGTTGGATGTGTTGACGAACACCAGCTGGCGGCCGGCGTCGAAGGCGAGCCCGCCCCAGTTCACCCCGCCGCCGGTGAAGGGATAGACGAGGCTGCCCTGCAGCGAAGGCGGCGTGTACATGCCCTCGAAGCGCGCGGCCGCGATCTCCTTCTTGCAGTGGTTGCGGTCCCAGGGCGTCAGCCCGAAGGCGTCGGCGGGCTTGATGGCGCTGGGCGACAGCGGCCGCGGCGCGCGCGGGAACGGCTGGGTCGGCGACAGCTGCTCGCCGGGCGCGGCGCCCGCCTGCGGGACCGGCCGCTCGTCGACCGGGATCACCGGCGCGCCGGTGTCGCGCGCCAGGGTGAAGATCAGGCCCTGCTTGGTGCCCTGGATGACCGCCGGCGTCATCCGGCCGCCATAGGCGACGTCCGCCAGGGTCGGCTGGGCGGGGATGTCGTAGTCCCAGAGGTCGTGGTGGGTGGTCTGGAAGCTCCAGACCACGCGCCCGGTGGCGGCGTCCAGCGCCACCACGGAGTTGGCCTGGCCGTCCGGCCCCTTGCGCAGGCCGCCGTAGAAGTCGGGGCTCGGATTGGTGGTCGGCACGAACACCCAGCCGCGCGCCGGGTCCACCGACATCGGCGCCCAGGCGTTGGCTGCGCCGGCCACGTTGCCCGGCGCGGAGCCCGCCAGCGGATCGAAGCTCCACTTGGGCGCGCCGGTCCGCGCGTCATAGGCCCTGACCGCGCCGGAGACCTCGCGGACCCGCTGGTTGTCGTCCAGCGAGGAGCCCACGATGAGCGTGCCGTTCACGACCACGGGGGGAGAGGTGATCTGCATCTGGCCGGCGCGCGTCAGCATGACGCCCTCGCCGACGTCGACCACGCCGTTCCGCCCGAAGCCGGCGCAGGGCGCGCCGGTCGCCGCATCCAGCGCGATCAGCCGGCGGTCGACGGTGCCGACATAGACCCGCTCGGAGCAGCGGACGTTGTCGGTGACGCTCGCATCGCGCCAGTAGGTGACGCCGCGACAGGTGAACTCGTTGGGGTAGCGCACCTTGGGATCGACCTTCGGGTCGAACTGCCAGAGCTGGCGTCCGGTGCCGGGGTCCACCGCCGAGACCGCGTCGAACTGCGAGCAGATGTAGAGCCGCCCGCCGCCCAGGATCGGGGTGTCCTCGAAGGCGGCGTGCTTCAGGTCGTGCCGCTTCGCCTCTCCGGTGGAGTAGGTCCAGGCGACGGCGAGGTCCTTCACGTTGGCGGGCGTGATCTGGGCTGCGGCCGAGAAGCGCTGCCCGCCGGCGTCGCCGCCGTAGAAGCCCCAGCCCACGTCGGGCGCCCGGGCCACGGGTCTGGGCGCATGCGGGGCGCATCCGCCAAGCGCGAGCAGGGCGGCGGCCGCGAGGGCCCTCAGGAACGGCGATAAGCTCATGGGTCGGCCCCGTCTCGATGCGGCCTGCAGTGAAGATCGCCCGGCGTTCGGCGGCAAGGGTGCGGGGACGTGCGGCAGGCCCGCGGGGACCGCCAGGGACCAGCGGCGACGATCGCGGGCCGAACGGCGGACGCGGCTCAAGCCCCGGCGCCCAGGATCCAGCCTTCCTCGCGCTCGGCGTCCAGCACCACGTCGGGCGGGGTCCCCCTGGGCGGGCCGAACAGCGCCCCCAGCCGGCCCGCTTCGTCGAGGCGGGCGAAATGCTCGGCCGTGGTCCGCACCTGGGTCAGGTCCTTGACCTCGCCCGGCGCGCCCTCCGGCTTCAGGAGCGAGGGATAGACCTCGGCGACAACCACCGCGACGCCCGCGAGGTCGGCCTCGGTGAGCGGCTTGAAGCCCGTCTCGAACGGCCACGCCCTCAAGGCGTCCCCGCGCGTCAGCTTCATCCGCCTCACGAAAGGGATGCCCAGCAGCGCCTGACCGCCGACGGAACCGTTGTAGTAGAGCTTCCAGATCGAGGCCGCCCCCTTGGCGGCGAGGTCCGCATGACGCATTTCCGGCAGGTCGTCGGGGCCGTGCGGCCGCGTCCGCTTCGGCTGCAGGGTGGTGAGCGCGTCCTTCGGCGGGCAGCCCCAGAACGGGAAGGGGCCGGCCGTGAGCCGGCGGTTGATCTCCGAGCCCACGCCGAAGCGGTTGTTGGTGTTGTCGGCCTTGTCCTTGACCATGCGGTCGAGCTGGTCCCAGACGGCGCGCCAGGCGGGTTCGGCGGTGAGCTTCATCGCCGCCGCAAAGCCGCGCGGGAAGCCCAGCGGGAAATCGAACCCCACCAGCGCCCGCTCGGAGCGCTTCTTCAGGTCGTCGAGCACGGCGGCGAGGCGCTTCTCCGCCTCGGCGCGGGTCGGCGGATTGTAGCTCTCGAAGGCCATGCGGAAGCGGACGTCGCGCTTCAGGACGCCGATCCAGATGGAATCCGCCCCGGTGGTCGGCTTCGCCGCCGCGCTCCAGTCGACGATGATGTAGGCGCTGAACAGGCGCGGCACTTGCGGCTCCGGCTTGGGCTCGCGGGGTTTTAGACCTTGAGCGGATGGGGGCCAATCACGCTGTGTTAACCGGTCCGCTTCCGTGTCTTAGCTTGCCGCATGACCCAGGCCCTGCGCACCCCCGATGAGCGGTTCTCGAACCTCCCGGACTTTCCCTGGCCGCCGCACTACGCCCAGGACCTGCCGGGTTACCAAGGCCTGCGCGCGGCGTGGATCGACGAAGGCCCGAAGGATGCGCCCGCGAGCTTCCTGTGCCTGCACGGCGAGCCCACCTGGAGCTTCCTCTACCGCAAGATGGCCGCGGTGTTCCTGGGCGCCGGCGGCCGGGTCGTGGCGCCGGACTTCTTCGGCTTCGGCCGCTCCGACAAGCCTACCGAGGAGGGGGCCTATGGCTTCCACTTCCATCGCAACCATGTGCTGCGGCTGGTCGAGCGGCTGGACCTGCAGGAGATCACCCTGGTGGTGCAGGACTGGGGCGGGCTGATCGGGCTCACCCTGCCGCTGGACCCGGGCTTCCGGCGCCGGCTGAAGCGGCTGATCGTCATGAACACCACCTTGGCGGCCGGCGAGACGCCCAGCGCTGGGTTCGCCGCCTGGCGGGCGTACGTCGCCGCGAACCCCGAATTCGATGTCGCCGCCCTGATGAAGCGCGCCGCGCCCATGCTCTCGGACGCCGAAGCCGCCGCCTACGGCGCGCCGTTTCCCGATCCGAGCTACATGGCTGGCGTCCGCGCCTTCCCGCAGCTGGTCATGACCGAGCCCGGCATGGAGGGCGTCGAGGAGAGCCGCGCGGCGCTCGCGTTCTGGTCGCGCGAATGGGAGGGACCCACGTTCATGGCCGTGGGCGCGCAGGATCCGGTGCTCGGCCCGGATGTGATGGCCAGGCTCCGCACCCACATCCGCGGCTGTCCCGAACCGATGATGGTCGCCGACGGCGGCCACTTCCTGCAGGAGTGGGGCGGCCCGATCGCCGAAGCCGCGCTGGCGAGCTTCGGCGGGGCCTAGCCCAGCTTCACCAGCATCTTGCCGACGTTCTCGCCGGTGAACAGGCCGAGGAAGGCGTCGGGGGCCTTGTCGATGCCTTCGAACACCGTCTCCTGCCACTTGACCTTGCCCTCGCGAACCCAGCCGGAAAGGTCCTCGATGAATTTCGGCATCAGGTCGAAGTGGTGCGAGACGATGAAGCCCTCCATGCGGAGGTTCTTGCCGATCAGCAGCGCCAGGTTGGACGGGCCGGGTTGCGGGGCCGAGGCGTTGTAGATCGAGATCATCCCGCAGATGGCGAAGCGGGCGAACTGCTTGGCCGCGTTCAGCGCCGCCTCCAGGTGCGGCCCGCCGACGTTGTCGAAGTAGACGTCGATGCCCTCGGCGTTCCCCGCCAGGATGGCCGCGGCGAGGTCCTTCTCGGCCTTGTAGTCGATGGCGTGGTCGACGCCGATCCCCTTCAGGAACGCGACCTTCTCCGGCCCCCCTGCCGAGCCGATCACCTTGTGGCCCTTGGCCTTGGCGATCTGGCAGACCAGCGAGCCCACCGCGCCGGCCGCGCCGGAGACGAACACCACGTCACCGTCCTTCAGCGCCGCGATGCGCAGGAGCCCGGCGTAGGCGGTCAGCCCCGGCATCCCGGCCACGCCCAGGAAGGCCTGGGGCGGCAGCCCGCGGGCGTCGAGCTTCTGGACGGTCTTGGCGGGCGCGGTGAAGGCTTCGCGCCAGCCGTTCTGGGACTGCACGAGGTCGCCTTCCTGGAAGGCGGGATCGTTCGACTTCACCACCTGGCCTATGGCGCCGCCGTTCATCACCTCGCCCAGCGCGAACGGCGGGGCATAGCTCTTCACGTCGTTCATCCGGCCGCGCATGTAGGGATCGACGGTCATCCAGAGGTTCTTCACCTGCACCTCGCCGGGGCCGGGATCGCGCAACTCGACGCTGGCGAAGTCGAAGTTCTCCCGGCTCGGCATGCCCACCGGGCGGCTCTTCAGACGGACTTCCTTGACGGTGGTCATGTGATCTCTCCTGCCGACGGCTCGGCCCTTCAAACAGCTGTTTAGCTTGGCGGGGCGGGTGGCGTCGAGGCCGCAGGCCATGTTAGGGCCGCCCCGGGTTCGGAGCATTCGATGATTGAGTCACTTCGGGCGGGCGTGATCGGCGCCGGCGTCTTCGGCGGCTATCACGCGGGCCAGTACGCCCGCCTGCCCGGCGTCGTGCTCGCGGCCGTGCTCGACCTGCATCCGGACCGCGCCGCCAAGCTCGCCCTGCCGCTCGGCGGGCGGGCGTTCCATGAGATCGACGCTTTTCTCGAGGCCGTCGACGTGGTGACGGTGGCCTCGCCTGCGACCGTCCACGCCGAGCACGCGCTGGCGGCGCTCGCGGCCGGCAAGCCGGTCTATGTGGAAAAGCCGATCGCGGTCAGCGTGGCGGAGGCCGAGACGGTGCGCGCGGCGGCCGAGGCGAAGGGGCTGGTCGTCGCCTGCGGCCACCAGGAGCGGGTGACCTTCCGCGCCATGGGCCTGCTGGACGTCCCCGAGCAGCCGATCCTGCTGGAGGCGCTGCGCCACGGGCCGCCTTCGGAGCGCAGCCAGGACGTCTCGGCGGTGCTCGACCTGATGATCCACGATCTCGACCTGGCGCTGACGCTCTCGGCCGCCGAGCCGGTGACCGCCGAAGG
>NZ_DATIMC010000078.1:0-39688 GCF_035475775.1 Phenylobacterium sp.
CTGCTGCAGGTCGAGATTCTGCTTGTAGCGGGCCTGCGGCGTCTCGAGCGGGCGCCCGGTCTTCAGGTCGATGCCCGTCGCCCAGGTGACCGGCACGTAGTTCTTGGCCGAGATCAGCTTCCCGTTGGTGCGGTCGAGCACATAGAAGAAGCCGTTCTTCGGCGCCTGCATCAGCACCTTCCTGACCTGACCGCCGATCTTCAGGTCGGCGAGGATCATCGGCTGCACGGCCGAGTAGTCCCAGCTCTCGCCGGGGTTCACCTGGTAGTGCCAGACGTACTGGCCGGTGTCGGCGTTGATGGCGAGGATCGAGGAGAGGAACAGGTTGTCGCCCTTGTCGCCCGAGCGCTGCTCGCGGTCCCAGGGCGTGCCGTTGTCGACGCCGAAGTAGATGAGGTTGAGCTGCGGGTCGTAGACGATGGCGTCCCAGACCGTGCCGCCGCCGCCGACGATCTTCCACGCGCCTTCCGGCCAGGTGGCGTCGGCCTTCTCCTTCAGCACCTTGTCGGAGGGTTGGCCGTCCGGCGCGCCGGTGGGGTTCGGAAGCGTGTAGAAGCGCCAGTCGAGCTTCCCGGTCTGGGCGTCGTAGGCCGCGAGGAAGCCGCGCACGCCGTACTCGGCGCCGGACTCGCCGATCAGCACCTTGTCCTTCACGACGCGCGGCGCCTGGGTGATGGTGAACGGCTTGGCGGGATCGCCGACCTGAGCCTGCCAGACGACGTCGCCGTCCTTGGCGTCGAGCGCGATCAGCCGCGCGTCCATGGTGCCGACGTAGACCTTGCCCTTCCAGACGGCGACGCCGCGGTTCACCACGTCGCAGCAGGCGTCGTAGCCCTTCCGGCCGTCGACCTTGGGATCGTAGCTCCACAGGAGCTTTCCGGTGGCCGCGTCGAACGCGTAGACCTTGGACCAGGCGGTCGTCGTGTAGAGCACGCCGTCCACCTCCAGCGGCGTGGCCTCCTGCCCGCGATCGGTGTCGAACTGGGCGTACCAGGCGAGGCCCAGCTGGCCGACGTCGCCGGCGTTGATCTTGTCGAGCGGCGAATAGCGCTGTTCGGAGTAGCCCTTGCCGTAGGAGACCCACTCGGCGTTGCTGTCGGCCGCTGCGATCCGCGCGCCGTCCACGTTGCCGGCGGAGGGGGGCTTCTGGCAGGCGGCCAACCCCGCAGCCAGAGCCAGAGCCAACCCGAGCTTGATCGAACGCATGACGCCCTCCCCCGGCCACTAGCTGGACCTTGCGGAGAACTATGCGCGGACCGCTGCTCCCGGCAAGCGCTCCGCGGCGTCAACCAGCAGCCCGGCGATGCGCTCGGCGGCGGCGGCCAGGTCGGCGGGGGTGACGCCGGCCATCTCGATCGTGGCCAGGCGCGGGCGCTCGTCCCCGCGCGCCGAGCGGCGATAGGCGGGATCGTAGTGCAGCTCCATGAGCGCGGCGGCCAGCGCCTCGAACTCGCCGGCCTCGGCGAGCGTGCGCCACTCGGCGAGGCGCTTGCGGCCCGGCCGGTCTGGCACGCGGGCGAGCACCTCATCCAGAGCGGCGCGGTCTTCGGTGATCTCGCGGTAGGCCGATACCAGGTAGCGGGCGCGGGCGGGCGCCGGCGCGGCGACCTCGATGCGCGGGGCGGACTCCATGGCCCGCCACAGAGCCGGCGGCAGCATCAGCTCGCCGATCTTGCTGGATTCGGCCTCGACCAGCACCGGACGGGCCGCATCGAGGCCATCGAGCTCCGAGAGCAGCCGGGTTTCGAACATCTTCTGGCTGGGCTGCGCCACGCCCGGCAGCGCGCCGAACAGCGACCCGCGATGCGCCGCCAGGCCCTCCAGGTCCAGCACCTGGACGCCGCGCCGGGCCGCGAGATCCAGCAGCTCGGTCTTGCCGCAGCCGGTGGCGCCGCCCAGGAGCACGATTCGGTGCGGCAGCTCGGCCTGATAGAGCCGGGCCGAGACGTGACGCCGATAGGTCCGGTAGCCGCCGGCCAGCACGGCGGTCCGCCAGCCGATCTGGGAGAGGATGGTGGCCATGGCGTTGGACCGCTGGCCGCCCCGCCAGCAGTAGATCAGCGGCTGGAATCCGCCGTCCTTGTCGGCCAGCGCGCCCTCCAGGTGACGGGCCACGTTGCGGGCGATCATCGCCGCCCCGACCCGCCGCGCGCGGAAGCGGCTCTCCTGGACGTAGATGGTCCCGACCTCGGCCCGCTCCGCGTTCGAGAGCACGGGCAGGCTGACCGCGCCGGGGACGTGGTCCTCCGCGAACTCGGCCGGCGAGCGGGCATCGATGAGCATGTCGAAGCGGGCGAGGCTCGCCGCGTCCGCGCGCTCTACGATCTCGATCGGCACTTCAAGCTCGCCCTTCGGCTTCCGCGTCGCGGTTCCTATACTGGACCCATGAGCCCGCTCGACCAAAGCCCCGCGCCGGCGCCCGTCCGCCTCACCTCTCTGGCCCACGGGGGCGGCTGCGGCTGCAAGATCGCGCCCGCCGTGCTGCAGGCGATCCTGAAGGGCGTGCCGGCCGCCGCCGCCTTCCCCGACCTGCTGGTGGGGACCGAGACCTCCGACGACGCCGCGGTCTGGAAGCTCAGCGACGAACAGGCGCTGGTGGCGACCACCGACTTCTTCATGCCGGTGGTCGATGATCCGTTCGATTTCGGCCGCATCGCGGCGGCCAATGCACTGTCCGACGTCTACGCCATGGGCGCGAAGCCGATCCTGGCGCTGGCCATCGTCGGCATGCCGCTGGACAAGCTGCCGGTGGAGACCATCGGGCGCATCCTGGCGGGCGGCGCGGCGGTCTGCGCCGAAGCCGGCGCGCCGGTGGCGGGCGGCCACTCGATCGATTCCCACGAGCCGATCTACGGCCTGGTCGCGCTCGGCCTGGTTCATCCCGACCGCCTCGTCACGAACCGGACCGCGCGCGCCGGCGATGTGCTGATCCTGACCAAGGGGCTGGGCGTGGGCGTGCTGTCGGCCGCCTTCAAGCAGGACCGGCTGGAGCCGGCCGGCTACCAGGCCCTGATCGCCTCGACCACCCAGCTCAACGCCGTGGGCCCTGAGCTCGCCGCGACCGCGGGCGTCCACGCCATGACCGACGTCACCGGCTTCGGCCTGCTTGGCCATGCGCTGGAGATGTGCCGCGGCGCGGGGCTGACGGCCGAGATCGAGGCGGCGGGCCCGGCCCTGCTGAGCGGCGTGGAGGCGCTCGCCAGGGCGGGCGTGCGCACCGGCGCCTCGGCCCGCAACTGGGCGAGCTACGGCGCCGCCGTGCAGCTCCCGGCGGAGTTCGCGGAGTGGCGGCGCGACCTGCTCACCGATCCGCAGACCAGCGGCGGGCTGTTGGTCGCCGTGGATCCGGATCGGGCGCAAGCGGTGCTGCAGCTCGTCAGGAGCCGCGGCTGCGCCGAGGCCGCCGTCGTCGGCCGCTTCACGGCCGGCCCGCCGGAGGTCCGCGTGCGCGGTTGAACCTTCCGCGTTTCAAGGGGTTCTGCACCGCGTCCAGGTCGGACATGAGAGATGTAGCCGTCGATGCCACATCATTCGGGCCGTTGGGCGGGGGTGTTCCTGGCCGCGGCCGCGGCCTGCACGGCGCCGGCGGCGCTCGCCGAACCGAAGGGGGTCCAGCCGGGCGACCAGGGCCTGGACCTCGGCCTGCTCGGGCCCCGCATCCCCGACGTGCTGAAGCGCGCCGCCGCCGACCCCTACGCTCCGCCCGCCGCGCCGGCCTGCGTGACCCTGCCGCAGGAGCTCGCCCAGCTCGATGCGCTGCTCGGCCCCGACATCAATCCGCCGAAAGCCAGGACCTTCTCGCCGACCGACTGGGTGGGGCATGCGATCCGCGGCGCCATTCCCTATCGCAGCTACATCCGTTTCCTGACCGGGGCCGACCGCAAGGAAAAGGCGCTCTCCCGGGCCGCCATGGCCGGCTGGGCGCGCCGCGGCTTCCTGAAGGGCCTGGCCGCCAAGCTGGATTGCCCGAGCCCCGTCCAGACGGCCGAGGCGGCCCCGCCGCCGGCCCAGGCTGAGCCGGGCGCGCCGGAGATGCCCGCCGCGGCGACGGTCGAGGCCCCCGTGCTCATCCCGGCGGCCAGCCTCGGCGGCGGCGCCGAGGCGGCCCTGATCCATCCGGCGGACGTGAGCGCGCTGCAGGCCGTGCAGCCGCCCGAGCCGACGGACGGCCGTTAACCCCCGACTCAGGCTTCCGAAACCCGGCCTTTACCCCTCGCCTGTATCAAAGCGACACAAAGAGCCGCGTCCGATGCGAGGCGACGGCCGGTGTGTCAGGTGGGTGTGTTCAATGGCCAAAACCGTCCTCGTCGTCGATGACGACCCGACCCAGCGTCGCCTGATCCAGGCGGTGCTCGAGCGCGACGGATTCGCGGTCGCCCACGCCGAGAGCGGGGACGAGGCGATCTCGCGCCTGGCGGCCGTCGGAGCCGCCGACGTGGTCCTGCTCGACCTCGTCATGCCCGGCGCGTCCGGCCAGGACACGCTGCAGGAGATGAAGGCCCGCGGCTTCCCGCAGCCGGTCATCGTGGTCACCGCGACCGGCGGCATCGAGACCGTCGTCCAGGCGATGCAGGCCGGCGCCGTCGACTTCTTCGTCAAGCCCGCGAGCCCGGAGCGGATCATCGTCTCGATCCGCAATGCGCTCTCAATGGGCGCCATGAAGAGCGAGGTCGACCGGCTGAAGAAGCATGCGACCGGGCGGACGACCTTCGACGACCTGATCGGCGCCTCGCCCGCCATGCTGATGGTCAAGCGCCTGGGCGAGCGGGCGGCCAAGTCCTCGATCCCGATCCTGATCACCGGCGAGAGCGGCGTCGGCAAGGAGGTGATCGCGCGCGCCGTGCACGGTTCCTCCGAGCGCGCCGGCAAGCCCTTCGTGGCGGTCAACTGCGGCGCCATTCCCGAGAACCTCGTGGAGTCGATCCTGTTCGGCCACGAGAAGGGCAGCTTCACCGGCGCGCACGAGCGGCACCTGGGCAAGTTCCAGGAGGCGAACGGCGGCACCCTGTTCCTGGACGAGGTCGGCGAGTTGCCGCTCGACGTACAGGTCAAGCTGCTGCGCGCCCTGCAGGAGAGCGAGATCGATCCGATCGGGGCCAAGCGGTCGATCAAGGTCGACGTGCGCATCGTCTCGGCGACCAACCGCGACCTGTCGCAGGCGGTCAGCGAAGGCCGCTTCCGCGAGGATCTGTTCTATCGCCTGAACGTCTTCCCCGTGGAGGCGCCGGCGCTGCGCGAGCGCAAGGCGGACATCGCCCCGCTGGTCGAGCATTTCGTCCGCCGGTTCAACGTGGAGGAAGGCAAGTCGGTGGTGGGCGCCGCGCCCGAGACCATGGCCTGCCTCAGCGCCTTCGACTGGCCCGGCAACGTCCGGCAGCTGGAGAACGCGGTCTATCGCGCCATCGTCCTGGCCGATGCGCCCTATCTGCAGCCGCACGATTTCCCGGCGATCTCGGGCGTGGCGGCGCCGCCGCCGGAGCCGGTCGCGAACCAGCCCGCCGTGAAGCCTGCGATGGCCGCAGCGCCTGGAGCGCCGGCCGCCGGGGGGCCCCCGCCGCCGGTCCGCATCCTCGACGAGCGCGGCCATCTGCGCACGCTGGAGGAGATCGAGCGCGACCTCATCCAGCACGCCATCGAGGTCTATGCCGGCCACATGAGCGAGGTCGCCCGCCGGCTCGGGATCGGCCGCTCGACGCTCTATCGCAAGGTCCGCGAGAACGGCCTGGAAGGCGTCCTGAAAAGCGTCGAGGCGGAGGACGAAGCCGCCGCCTAGCCGGTTGCGATCCTTGCGATTTCGCGCTGGGGGCCATCGGCGGCTCGCCCGGTTGCGGTGTTTCGAGTTGCGATGCGCTGAAAGCGTCCTACGTGCGGCCGATGCTGGACGACCTGCCCGATCTCGCCAACTATGTTGCGGTGAAGCCCGCGGCCGACCATGACCAGATGGTGGCGGAGGCGCGCAAGGCGGTGTTCATGGTGGTCGTGACCCCGTGACGGGTCGCGTCGGGAGACGTGTAGCCTTTTGTTGAAGAAGCTATCCTCACGCATCCTGCTGGCGGCCGGGCTGCTGTTCGTCGCGGCGGGACTCGGCCTCCGCGCCCTCGCGCCGCAACTGGCGCACGGCGATGCGTCGGACTTCGGGATCGGCGCGCTGGTCGGCCTCGGGCTGGCGCTCGAGGTGCTGGCGCTGGTCAAGATGCGGAAACAGCGCCGCGCGTCCTAGGCGCTGGACCCGCGCCGCAATCTCCTGCGCTGCGGCGGGGCCTTTTCGCCCTTCGCCTTGGCGGCGATCTCCTTGAGCTTGACGTGCTGCAGCGCCGAGAGCGCCTCGCCCGGCGCGCCCTTCTCCGGATCGCCGAACGCCCGGCCGTAGGTCCTCACCCGGCCCGAGACGCTGTCCAGGAACTCGCCCTCCCAGTCGGAAAGCTTGACGCCGGCCGTCTCGGCGAGGCGCCGCGCGCGCTTGAGCGCGTTCAGCGCGGCCCGCTTGGCCTGCGCCTTCCGGTCGGGCGGCTTGCGCTTCAAATCTCTCCGATCGCCGAGAGGTAGAGGTCCAGCAGCGCCTCTTCCTCCTGCCGCTTGGCGCGGTCCTGCTTCCTGATGCGCACCACCTTGCGCAGGGTCTTGACGTCGAAGCCGTTGCCCTTGGCCTCCGCGAAGACCTCCTTGATCTGCTCGGCGACCTCGGCCCGCTCCTGCTCGAGGCGCTCGATGCGCTCGATGATGCTCTTCAGCTGCCCCTGGGCGGTGGAATTGAGCACGTCGATGTTCGAGCTGTCGTCGGCCATGGTCAGAGGTCTCGCGATCCGGATGAGCGGGCGACCCTAGCGGCCGCGGTCCGGCGAGTCAGGGGCCGCGCGAACCTTCGCCTGTGGAGAACTGTTGAGGCGCATCGACGCGGGAGCCCCTTCATGCCGGATTCAGCCAAGACCCGCCCCAGCCAGGCCGACGCCGAAGCCGCGGTGCGCACGCTGATCGAGTGGGCCGGCGACGATCCCGACCGCGAAGGCCTGCTGGAGACGCCCAAGCGGGTGGCCAAGGCCTACCGCGAGCTGTTCCAGGGCTACGAGGCCGACCCGCGCGACTACCTGCAGCGGACCTTCGAGGAGGTCGGCGGCTACGACGAGCTGGTGCTGATGCGCGACATCCCGGTGGTCAGCTTCTGCGAGCACCACATGCTGCCGTTCCTGGGCCGCGCGCACGTCGGCTACCTGCCGGCCAGCCGGGTGGTCGGCATCTCCAAGCTGGCGCGCGTGGTGCACGGCTTCGCCCGGCGGCTGCAGATCCAGGAGAAGCTCACCGCCGAGATCGCCGAGGCGATCTGCGACATCCTGAAGCCCAAGGGCGTCGGCGTGGTGATCGTCTCCGAGCACAGCTGCATGACCATGCGCGGGGTGAACACGCCCGGCACGCGGCTGACCACCAGCCACCTGCTGGGCGAGGTGCGCGACGATCCCCGCACCCGCCAGGAGTTCTTCGATCTGGTGCGCGGCGTGGGCTGAGGGCATCAAAGCGAAGGATCCGAGCTTCTCCCTCGGCGGGAAAGGAACAAAGATAGAACTCCAACACCCCGCAGTCAAGCTCCGATCAGGCTCGTGACGGGGGCGGCGAACGCGGCTATTCGCTGGCGCGCAGGCTGCGAGGAGGCCCATGGCGCCGCTGGTGATCGCGCTCGTGCTCGGCTCGGCCGTGCTGCACGCCAGCTGGAACGCCATGCTGCGCTCCGGCGCCGACCGGCTCTGGTCGATGTCGGTGATGTGCGCGATCTGCGCCCTGGTCGCCCTGCCGGTGACCTGGATCGTCCCGCCGCCCCTGCCGGCGAGCTGGCCCTATCTCGCCGGCTCGGCGGCGGTGCAGGTGCTCTATGCGCTGTTCCTGGTCAGGGCCTACCGCACCGGCCTGCTGGCGCACGTCTATCCGATCGCCCGCGGGACCGCGCCGCTGCTGGTCACCCTGGGCGCGGCGGTGGTCGCAGGCGAGCAGCTCGCGCCGCTCAGCCTGATGGGCGTGGTGCTGGTCTCGGCCGGCATCATGGCGATCGCCTTCGGCCGCGGGCGGCCCGACGCGGGCTCCCTCCTGGCGGCGGTCGCGACCGGGGTGTTCATCGCCGGCTACATGGTGATCGACGGCCTGGGCGTGCGGCTCTCGGCCCATCCGATCGGCTACGCGGCCCTGCAGGACGTGGTCGCCGGCGCGCCCATGCCGTTCGTCTACATCGCGATCCGCCGCGAGTGGCCGGCCATCAAGCCGTCGCGCGAGCTCGCCAAGGCCGCCGGCGGGGCGGTGATCTCGGTCCTCGCCTATGGCGTGGTGATCTGGGCGATGAGCCGCTCGGCCATGGGCCAGGTCTCGGCGCTCCGCGAGACCTCGATCCTGTTCGCGGCCCTGATCGGGGCGTTGTTCCTGAAGGAGCGGCTGACGCTGCGCCGCCTTTTGGGCGCAGCGATGATCGCCGGCGGCGCGGTGGCGCTGTCGGTGGGCTAAAGCAGACCGCGCGCTTCCAGCGCAGGCCTGAGCGCCGCGGGATCGGTGAAGTGATGGACATCGAAGCCGAGCGCGCGGGCGGCTTCGATGTTCCTGGCGCTGTCGTCGATCAGCAGCAGGTCCTGAGGCGCATAGCCGAACCGCTCGCAGGCCAGACGATAGATCGCGGGATCCGGCTTGATCACCTTTTCCAGGCCCGAGGCGACATAGGCGCGAAGCCGCCCGAACGCCGGGCTGATGGCGAGCGTGCCGGCCAGCGTCTCGGCGGAGATGTTGGAGAGCCCGAACTGCGGGACGCCGCGGTCGTGCAGCGCCTCGATGGCCGCCTCGGTCTCGGGGATCGCGCCGGAGAACATCTCCCACCAGCGGTCGCGCCAGGCCCAGATGGCCGCCTCGTGCTCGGGATGCCGCGCGATCAGCTTTGCGCAGTTTTCGGTGAAGGTGATCGCGCCGCGGTCCATCTCGACGTTCCAGGCGGGCGTGCAGACCTCGGCCAGGAAGCGGTCACGCTCCGGCGGATCGGGGAAGATCTTGGAATACAGGGTGCGGGCGTCCCAGCGGACGATGACGTTGCCGAAATCCCAGACCACCGCCTTGGGACGAACCCCCGGCATGGTCGCGGCCGCGCTCAGCCCTGCTTGGCCTTATAGCGCGGGTCGGTCTTGTTGATGATGTAGACCCGGCCCTTGCGGCGCACGAGCTTGCAGTCGCGATGACGCGTCTTGAGCGACTTGAGCGAGCTTCTGACCTTCATGACCGTATCGTCTGGTTCGGGCTGGATAAGGAGCCCGTCCGGGCGCCGACAAGAGCGCGGGCATATACGGGGCGGACGTGTCCAAGTCAACGTCGCCGAGCGACTTGCGTCTGTCCGCATTGAGGCCCGAATCACGGCTAATCTTGGCGACGATGCGCTTCCGCAACCTGCTGATCCTGTTGGCGCTCGCCGGGTGCGCGGTGCAGCCGACGTACGCGCCGCGGCCGCCGGCGACCAGGGCGCCGCCCGCTTCCCCTGCGCAACCGGCTCCGCCGCCCCCCGTCGCGGCCGAGGCGCCGCCGCTCGTGCGGCCGCCCACCGCCTCTGGCGACCAGGTGTTCGACGCCTGGGCCGCGGACTTCTACCCGCGCGCCATCAAGGCCGGGATCAGGCCGGAGGTGTTCCTTCGCGAGTTCGCCGGCCTCGCGCCCGACCCGCGTGTGGCCAGCCTGGACACCCGCCAGCCGGAGTTCTCCAAGCCGGTCAGCCAGTACATCGAAGGCGTGGTGACCGAGGGACGGGCGGGCGTCGCGCTCGCCAAGCGCGCCGAGGTCCCGCAGCTCGACCGGATCGAGCAGACCTATGGCGTGCCCAGGCAGATCCTGATGGGCGTCTGGGCGATGGAGACGGGATTCGGGGCGATCCAGGGCGACTTCGACGTGATCCGCTCGATGGCCACCCTGGCCGCCCAGGGCCGCCGCCGAAGCTGGGCCGAGGGCGAGCTGATCGACGCGCTCAAGATCATCCAGTCCGGCGAGTGCTCGCGAAGCCAGCTGCACGGCTCCTGGGCCGGCGCGATGGGCCAGACCCAGCTGATCCCCTCGATGTTCCTCTCGACCGCGGTGGACGGCGACGGCGACGGGCGGCGCGACATCTGGGGCTCGCCCGCCGATGCGCTGGCCTCGGCGGCCAACCTGCTGGCCAAGGCCGGCTGGGTGCGTGGCCAGAGCTGGGCGCGCGAGGTCAGCGTCCCGGGCGGCTTCGACTGGAGCCTGTCGGAGGGCCCGAAGCTCACGCCGGCCGAATGGGCCGCCAAGGGCGTGGTGCGCGCCGACGGCCTGCCGTGGAACGACATCGACCAGATGGCGCAGGCGCAGCTGGTGGCGCCGGCGGGGGCCAGCGGCCCCGCCTTCCTGCTGTTCCCGAACCACTTCGTGATCCGCCGGTATAACAACAGCCTGGCCTATGCGCTCGCCGTCGGACTGCTGGCCGACCGCTTCTCCGGCATGGGGCCGCTGGTGCGGCCGTGGCCCGCGGAGACCCCGCTCTCGCTTGCCGACCGGATGACGGCGCAGCGCGCGCTGGCGGCGCTGGGCTTCGATCCCGGCGCGCCGGACGGCGTCGTGGGCCTGAAGACCCGCGCGGCGCTGCGCGACTGGCAGAAGGCGCGCGGGCTCACCGCCGACGGCTATCTCTCCGTCGCGATGGTCCAGCGGCTGAAGGCCGAGACCGAGCCGCCGACACCCTCGGTGCTCCCAACTGCGTCCCAGGCGCCCGCGCCGAGCCGACCCGAGCCGCAGCCCGTCAGCCCGCCGACTCGTCCGAGCGCTCCAGCCCCGCAATCGTCGAGGCCGACGCCGGCGCGGGCGTCGGATCCGCCCGCCGCAGCGCCCCGTTGAGGAAGGCGTAGGCCAGCAGCCCGGCCAGCAACAGCATGTTGAGCGCGAAGGGCGCGGCGTGGCTCGTCTCGTAGAGCCGCACGAAGGCCGGCGCGAGCACGGCGTTGATGCCGTTGACCGCCGCGATGCCACCCGCCACGCGGGCCTGGTCGCGCCCCTCGACCGCCAGCGAGGAGCCCGCCGTGAAGCCCGGTCGGGCGAAGCCGAAGCCCAGCGAGGCCACCGCATAGCCCGCCACCACCGTCCAGTAGTCGGTCGACAGCGCGACCGTGAGGTTGCCGAGGGCGGCCACGGCCGCGCCCCAGCGGAGCAGCTGGCGCGGGGTCATCTCGAACATCCGGATGATGCCCCACTGGGCCAGCAGCCCGGCCACCGCCCCGAACGCCATGGCGATGGCGATCGGCCGCTGGGCCTCGATCGGCGAGAGCCTCAGCCGGTCGATGATCAGGAAGCCCAGGGTCTGCTGCTGGCCGGTCTGGCAGGTGGCGATCACGAAGCCGAAGACCATGAACGGGATGACCCGGCCGTCGCGCCACAAGGGCGTGGGCCTCGCCTCGCCGGGCGCCGGCGCGCGCCTGACCTGCGGCGTCCAGTGGCTCTCCGGCAGGTGTCGCCAGACCACGTAGAGCATGGCCGCGGCGATCAGCGAGAAGGTGAAGAGCGGGCCCGCCAGCCCCAGGATCGGGAAGATGAACAGCGGCGCCAGGAAGGGGCCGATGACCGTGCCGAGACCGAAGGCGCCGGCCAGTCCCGCCATCGAGGAGGTGCGCTCCTCCGGGCCGGTGTGGTCGGCCACATAGGCCTGGGTCGCCGGATTGGAGGCCGAGCCGAACAGCCCGAACAGCGCCCGCGCGAGCAGGAACAGGCCGAAGATCGCCAGCGGCGCGGCGAGATGGCGAAGCCCGGCGCTCACCACCGCCCCGCAGAGCGACATGGAGACCATGAAGCCGGCCAGGCCCAGCATCATCAGCGGCTTGCGGCCATAGCGGTCGGAGGCCCTGGCCCAGAACGGCGAGGCCGCCGCCCAGAGCACCGCCGAGAGCGAGAACACCGCCACCACCAGATAGTCCGGGATGCCGATCGAGCGGCCGATGGCCGGCAGCACCGAGATCAGCCCGGTGTTGCCCAGCGCAGTGGCGATCGAGACCGCGAAGATGATCGCGAGCGCGCGCTTGGGAAGGCCGCTCTGGGCGGCGGGGCTGGCCATGGGCGGGGCCTTAAGGCTCAGGAGGCGAGGAGGCAAACGGTGGTTGAATCCTCTCCCGCGAGCGGGAGAGGGAAGGGTGAGGGCCGGCTCGTGAAGACGGTTCGCACCGGATGCGAACCCTAGGGCTCGCGACCTCAAATCCGGAGGTGGCCCGGCCGGCCCTCACCGACCCTCTCCCAAGCCGATGGCTCAGGAGAGGACGTGACCCGCTCACCGGCCATTAAGCATTAACCCCGATGCTCTCCGCCACCTCTGGGGGAGTGCATGTTCCAGATCATCGGCATCGTAGTGCTGTTCGCGATGGTGTTCGGCAGCTTCATCATCTCGGGTGGGAAGCTGGCGGTGATCCTGAGCGCGCTGCCGCACGAGCTGATGGCCATCGGCGGCGCCGGCGTGGCGAGCTTCATGATCGCCAACTCCCTGCCGGTGATCAAAGCCACGGGCGCCAATATGAAGAAGGTGTTCGGCGGGCCGAAGTGGAAGCCGACCGACTACCGCGACCTGCTCAGCCTGCTCTTCCTGCTCACCAAGACCATGAAGCAGAAGGGCGTGATCGCCCTCGAGAGCCATATCGAGAACCCCACGGAGAGCAGCGTCTTCACCCGCTTCCCCTCGGTGATGAAGGACCACTTCGCCGTCGACTTCATCTGCGACACCCTGCGCATGATGACCATGAACCTGGAGGATCCGCACCAGGTGGAAGACGCCATGGAGAACCAGCTCGAAAAGCACCACCATGAATCGCTGCAGCCCAGCCATGCGCTGCAGAGCCTGGCCGACGCTCTGCCGGCGCTGGGCATCGTGGCCGCGGTGCTCGGGGTCATCAAGACCATGGGTGCGATCACCGAGCCGCCGGAGATCCTCGGCGAGATGATCGGCGGGGCGCTGGTCGGCACGTTCCTGGGCGTGTTCCTGGCCTATGGCCTGGTGGGCCCGATGGCCACCCGCATGAAGGAGGTGGTCGAGGAGGAGCTCAGCTTCTACAAGATCATCCAGTCCGTGCTGGTCGCCCACCTGCACGGCAACGCCGCACAGATCTCGGTGGAGATCGGCCGCGGCAATGTCCCCTCCGAGGCCCAGCCCTCGTTCCTGGAGCTGGAAGAGGCGCTCTCCAACATCCCGAACGAGAGCTAGGGCGGCGGCGCCGAAGCGCGGCATAATCCGCCGCGGCGCGCCCTGACGAGGAGAGAGACCATGACCATGGACCGCAAGCTGCTGGCTTCGGCCGCCGCCCTGGCCGCGCTGGTCGCCGCCGGCTGCCACAAGCCCGCCGACAAGACCGATGCGGCGGCCAATGCCGGGGCGGCCAGCGCCCAGGGCTCGGCGGCGAGCGCCGACGCCGCCCAGCGGGCCGCCGCGACCGCGGCGGCCGACGCCGCCAGGGCCGCCAACGACACCGGTCCCGCGCCGCCCCCGCCTGCCGCCGCGCCGACGGCGACCGCAACCTCGCCAGCCGCCACGCCCGCCGCGCCCGCGAAGCGGTGACCTTCGATCCCGATCCGGGTTAGGGAACGCCGCCCACCCTGGGCGCCCTGTTCCCTTGGGCCGGAGGAAGATGCGCGCGCCAGACCCGCCCGGCTCCCGCCCCGTCGTCTGGGATGCCGACGGCCAGCCCCGCTCGCGGCGGTTCGGCGACCGCTACTTCTCGGCCGAGGACGGGCTGGCGGAGAGCCGCGCGGTGTTCCTCGAAGGTTGCGGGCTGCCGCAGGCCTGGCGGGGCCGCCGCCGCTTCGTGGTGGGCGAGCTCGGCTTCGGCACGGGCCTCAACATCGCCGCGCTGCTGGAGCTCTGGGAGCGCAGCCGGGAGCCCGGCGCGCGGCTGCAGGTCTTCACGCTCGAAGCCTATCCGCTGGTCGCGGAGGAGGCGGCCCGCGCGCTCGGCGCCTGGCCCGAGCTCGGCCGCGTGAGCCAACGCCTGATCTCGCGATGGCCGGGCCGCGCGCGGGGCTTCCATCGCATCGACCTGCCCGACCTGGGGGCGCTGATCGATGTCGCGGTCATGGAGGCGGGCGAGGCGCTGGCGGCCTGGTCCGGCGCCGCGGACGCCTGGTTCCTGGACGGCTTCGCGCCGGCGGCGAACCCGGAGATGTGGCGCGAGGAGCTGCTCGCACTGGTCGCCGCCCGCTCCGCGCCCGGGGCGCGGGCGGCGAGCTTCACGGTGGCCGGCGCCGTGCGGCGGGGGCTCGCCGCCGCCGGCTTCGAGGTCGAGAAGCGGCCGGGGTTCGGAGCCAAGCGCGAGCGGCTGGAGGCGCGGCTCCCCGGGCCCGCGCGCGCCGGGCCGCCGCCCGCCCGGATCGCCGTGGTCGGCGCAGGGATCGCAGGCGTCGCGGCGGCGCGGGCGGCCGCGGCGCTCGGAGCCGACGTCGAGCTCATCGACGCCGTCGGGCTGGCGGCCGGCGGCTCCGGCAATCCGGCGGCGCTGGTGACGCCCAGGCTGGACGCCGGCTTGGGCCCGCCCGCCGAGCTGTTCGCCCAGGCCTTCCGGCGCGCCATCCGGCTCTACGAGGCGACGCCCGAGGCGATCGTCGCCCGCGGGGTGCTGCAGCTCGCCGCCAACCCGCGCGACCTCGCGCGCTTCGAGAAGATCGCCGCCTCCGACCTGTTCGAGCCCGGGACGCTCCACCTGCTGAGCCCGGAGGCGGCGAGCGCCCGGCTCGGCGAGCCGGTCCCGGCCGCGCTGCTGCAGGAGGCGGCGCTGGTGATCGAGCCCCGGGCGGCGCTCGCCGCCTGGACGCCGCAGGTGCGGCGCGCCGAGGTCGCCGGCCTCGCGCCTGGGCCCGCGGGCTGGCGGCTCCTGGATGCGGCCGGGCGGGAGCTGGCCGCGGCCGAGGCGGTGATCGTCGCGGCGGGCCAGGCTTCGGCGCGGCTGGTCGCGGACCTGCCCCTGCAGCCGGTGCGCGGCCAGGCGAGCTGGCTGGCCGGCGTTTCCGCGCCCGGCGCGGCCGCCTGGGGCGGCTATGTCCTGCCGACCCGCGAGGGCGTGCTGTTCGGCGCGACCCACGAGCGCGACGACGAGGACGAGGCGGTCCGCGCGATCGAGCACGAGCGCAACCTCGCCATCCTGGCCGCCGCCCTGCCCCGGTTCGCCGCCGGCCTCGAGGCCGCAGCGCTGGCGGGCCGCGCCAGCGTGCGCGCGACCACGCCCGACCGGCTGCCGCTCGCCGGCCGCGCCCCGGGCGCGCCGGCGGGGCTCTTCGTGCTCACCGGCTTCGGCTCGCGCGGCTTCTGCCATGCCCCGTTGCTCGCCGAGTACGTGGCGGCGCTGGCGCTGGAGGCGCCCTCGCCCTTGCCGAACCTGCTCGCGGCCCTGGTCGATCCGCTCCGCTTCGCCAGGCGCGCCGAGCGGCGGGCCGGTTCCTAAGGCGGGCGCGCGGGCGTATAAGGCGGGCGCTTCGAGGGACGCCTCGTTCGAGGACCGAAGAGATGAAGACCACCATCGCCATCGCCATGGCGGGCGCGGCGCTCCTCGCGGCGAGCGGCGGCCCGGGCGCCGTCGCTCGGGACCAGACGCCGGGCTACTCGCCGCAGCAATGCTTCTACACCCGCAACGTGACCAGCTTCGCCGCGCCCGACGAGCACAATCTCTACGTCCAGGTGAACGGCCGCGACGTCTATCACTTCGACATGTTCGGCCCCTGCCCCGACATCGACTGGAACCAGCGCCTGGCTCTGGTCTCGCGCAGCTCCTCGTGGATCTGCAACGGCATGGACGCCGAGGTCGTCACCCACGCCGCCGGCATCGGCCGCCAGCACTGTTTCGTCCGCCACGTGCGCAAGCTGACGCCGGACGAGGTCGCCGCCCTGCCCCGCCGCGCCCGGCCCTGAACGGCGCCTGGCCGCAACGCGCCGCCTGGACTTTCCCGAGCACGTCGCAGGTTTGGTCGGAAAGAATGGTGGACGCGGCTGGGATCGAACCAGCGACCCCTACGATGTCAACGTAGTGCTCTCCCGCTGAGCTACGCGTCCGACCTTCGGGAGGTGCGGGGATATACCGGCGGCCCCAGCCCTTAGCAAGCGGCGCGCCGCTCGTGGCTCAGGCGGCGATCATCCGCTCCACCTCGGCGACGATCTCGCGCAGATGGATGGGCTTCGACAGCACCTTGGCGCCGGGCAGCGCCGCGTCCCCGGCGGCCAGCGCGACGGCCGCGAACCCGGTGATGAACATGATCCTCAGGCCCGGGTGCCTGGCCGCCGCCAGGCGGGCCACCTCGATGCCGTCCAGCCCCGGCATGACGATGTCCGTCAGCAGCACGTCGAAGCTCTCGTCCAGATGCGCGGCCGCCTCGTCGCCATCGGCGCAGGCGGTGACCTCATAGCCGGCGCGCTCCAGGGCGCGCGCCAGGAAGCCGCGCAGGGACTCGTCGTCTTCGGCCAGGAGGATGCGGGGCATATCGGGTTCGGCGGCCAGGTCGCGGGTCGGAAGGCCAGCTTAGGAGCCCAAGCGTAAAGGCGCGATGAACCCTGTCGCCCCGTTGGCGCGGGCCTTTCCCCATGAACCCTTTGACCCTGGCGGGCGCTCAGCGTTCTATGGACGGAATGAACGCCTGGGAGCCGATCGCGGTCGAGGAGCCTGTCGCGCGCATGGAGGCCTTCGAGGTCCGCCGCGCCGCGCCGCACGGAGCTGCGCCGTCGACGCCGATCGTGTTCGCCTCGCCCCACTCCGGCCGGCTCTACCCCGCCGACATGATGGCGGCCGCCGCGCTCGACGCCCAGAGCATCCGCCGTTCCGAGGACGCCTATGTCGACGACCTGATCGCCGCGGGGCCCGAGCTCGGGGTCTCGCTGATCGCCGCCCGCTTCGCTCGCGCCTACATCGACCTGAACCGCGAAGCCTTCGAGCTGGACCCCGGCATGTTCGCCGACGAACTGCCGGAGTTCGCCCGCGCCCGCACCGCGCGGGTGGCGGCGGGGCTGGGGGCGATCGCCCGGGTCGTCTCGGAAGGCCAGGAGATCTACGCCCGCAAGCTCACCTTCGCCGAGGCGAGCACCCGGATCGAGGGCGCCCACCGGCCTTACCACGCCGCGCTCGCCCGGCTGATCGCCGAAGCCCACGCCGCGCACGGATTTGCGATCCTCATCGACTGGCATTCCATGCCGGCGGCCGCGGCCCGGACCGGCGGCCGAGAGCGGCCCTGCGACGTGGTGCTGGGCGACCGGTTCGGCGCGGCCTGCGCCGGCGTGCTGCCGACCCGCGTCGAGCGCGAGCTGGAGTCCATGGGCTACCGGGTGGCGCGCAACACGCCCTACGCCGGCGGCTACACGACCGAGCACTACGGCCGCCCCGCCCGGCGCGTGCATGCCCTACAGATCGAGATCAACCGGGCGCTCTACCTCGACGAGGCGAGCCTCGCGCCGACCGTGGGCTTCGCCGACCTGAAACTCAGGCTGGAGGCCCTGACCCGCACCCTGGCGGACGCCGACTGGTCGGGGCTGAAGCCGAGCTGAGTCTCGAGGGTCTGAGGCGCAAAAAAAGAGCCGCGCCCGAAGGCGCGGCAGTTCTTAGGGAGGAAACGCCCAGGAAGGGCAGAAGCGTCAGCGACGCCTCACAACCTCCATATACTGTGCAGCGCACAAGACCTCAAGCGACGGCGCGCGCGAGAAATGGCCCTTCGCTCGAGCGTTTCGGAAATGTCACACCCTGTCAGGCCTTGCCGCAGGGGAAAACCGCCCCATGTTGCTGCAACGCACAAAGATTGTGAGAATTTCGCGCCGCAGCGTCGCGGGGGCGCGGCAAGGCTGGCCCTGAGCCGCCGCCTCGCCTAAAAGCCCGCCTTCGCCGGCGCGTCACGCCAGTTCCGCGCCCGTGCGCCCAAAGCCCCTGATCCGAATGTCCCTGCGCAATATCGCCATCATCGCCCACGTCGACCACGGCAAGACCACGCTGGTGGATCAGCTGCTCGCCCAGTCCGGGGTGTTCCGCGCCAACGAGGCGCACGCCGAGCGGGCGATGGATTCCAACGACCAGGAGCGGGAGCGCGGCATCACCATCCTGGCGAAGGCCACCTCGGTGCTCTGGCATGGCGCGGCGGGCGACACCCGGATCAACATCCTCGACACCCCCGGCCATGCGGACTTCGGCGGCGAGGTGGAGCGCATCCTGGGCATGGTCGACGGCGCGCTGCTGCTGGTCGACGCCGAGGAAGGCGTCATGCCACAGACCAAGTTCGTGCTCGGCAAGGCGCTGAAGCTGGGCCTCAAGCCGATCGTGGTGCTGAACAAGGCCGACCGCCCGCACGCCGAACCCGACCGCGTGCTGAACGACGCCTTCGACCTGTTCGCCGCCATCGGGGCCAGCGACGCGCAGCTCGATTTCCCGCACCTCTACGCATCGGGCAAGCAGGGCTGGGCGGTCAAGGACCTGCAGAAGGACCCGAAGAAGGACCTCGCGCCGCTGTTCGACCTGATCGTCGAGCACGTGCCCGCGCCGGCGGCCGAGGCGCGCGTGGACGAGCCCTTCCAGCTGCTCGCGGTGCTGATCGAAAGCGATCCCTTCCTGGGCCGGCTGCTGACCGGCCGCGTCGAGGCCGGCCGCGCGATCCCCGGCGCGGCGATCCACGCCCTGGGCCCCGACGGCAAGGAGATCGAGAAGGGCCGGATCAGCAAGATCCTCGCCTTCCGTGGCCTGAAGCGGCAGCCGATCGAGCTCGCCGAGGCCGGCGACATCGTGGCGATCGCGGGGCTCTCGAAGGCCACCGTCGCCGACACGCTCTGCGCGCCGGAGGTGAACCGGGCCTTGCCCGCCCAGCCGATCGATCCGCCGACCATCGCCGTCACCGTCTCGATCAACGACAGCCCGCTGGCCGGCCGCGAGGGCGACCGGGTGCAGAGCCGGGTGATCCGCGAGCGGCTGCTGCGCGAGGCGGAGAGCAACGTCGCGATCCGCGTCTCCGAGACCGCCGAGAAGGACGCCTTCGAGGTCGCCGGCCGCGGCGAACTGCAGCTCGGCGTGCTGATCGAGACCATGCGGCGCGAGGGCTTCGAGGTCTCCATCAGCCGCCCGCGGGTGGTGTTCCAGACCGATCCTGACACCGGCGAGCGCCTGGAACCGATCGAGGACGTGGTGATCGACGTCGACGACGACTTCACCGGCGTGGTCATCGAGAAGCTGTCCGCGCGCAAGGCGGAGCTGAAGGACATGGGCGCGTCCGGCGCCGGCAAGACGCGGCTCACCTTCCAGGCCCCGTCGCGCGCGCTGATCGGCTATCAGGGGGAGTTCCTCACCGACACCCGCGGCTCGGGCGTGCTGAACCGCGTGTTCAGCCACTACGAACCCTACAAGGGCGCGATCGAAGGCCGCCGCAACGGCGTGCTGGTCTCCAACTCCGAGGGCGAGACGGCGGCCTACGCCCTGTGGAACCTGGAGGAGCGCGGGACCATGTTCGTGGGCGGCGGCGAGAAGACCTACCAGGGCATGATCATCGGCCAGAACGCCAAGTCCGACGACCTCGACGTCAACCCGATGAAGGCCAAGCAGCTGACCAACGTGCGCGCCTCGGGCAAGGACGAGGCCGTGCGCCTGACCCCGCCGCGCCGGCTCACCCTCGAACAGGCCATCGCCTACATCGAGGAGGACGAGCTGGTCGAGGTGACCCCCAAGTCCATCCGCCTGCGCAAGAAGGTGCTGAACCCCACCTTCCGAAAGCGCCGGATGCGGGAGGACTGATCCTTCCCATTGCTCCCCCTGTGGGGGAGCTCCGCCGAAGGCGGTGAGGGGGCTTCAGCTCAGAACACGCAGCTGCGACCCGGCGGATGAAACCCCCTCCGGTCCGTTGGACCACCTCCCCCTACGAGGGAGGAACGGGGCTCGAAAGGCTGGTCATCTTCGCGGAGGGGCGGCAAAACCAGCCCATGGCCAATCCGATCTTCGCCAATCTGCCCACAACCATCTTCGAAGAGATGAGCGGGCTCGCCCGTGAGCTCGGCGCGGTCAATCTCGGCCAGGGCTTCCCGGACGATCCGGGGCCCGAGGCGATCCGGGCCAGGGCGGCCGACGCGGTGCTCAACGGCTACAACCAGTATCCGCCGATGGCCGGCCTGCCGGAGCTTCGGCAGGCGGTGGCGTCGCACTATGGCGCGACCCAGGGCCTCGTGCTGGACTGGGCGAGCGAGATCACCATCACCTCGGGCGCGACGGAGGCGCTGGCGGCGGCGTTCCTCGGCTTGATCGAGCCCGGCGACGAGGTGGTGGTCTTCCAGCCGGTCTATGATTCCTACCTGCCGATGATCCGCGCCGCCGGCGGCGTCCCGAAGCTCGTCAGCTTGCAGCCGCCCCACTGGCGCTTCACGCGGGCGATGCTGGAGGCGGCTTTCACCGAGCGGACGCGGTTCGTGGTGCTGAACAACCCGATGAACCCCACCGGCGTGGTGTTCCCGGAGGCCGACCTCGCCCTGCTGGCCGAGTTCTGCGTGGCGCACGATATCATCGCGATCTGCGACGAGGTCTGGGAGCAGGTGGTGTTCGGGAACGCCCGCCACCGGCCGCTGATCGGCTTCCCCGGCATGCGCGAGCGCACGGTCAAGATCGGCTCGGCCGGCAAGATGTTCGGCCTCACGGGCTGGAAGGTGGGGTTCCTGGCCGCCGCGCCGGACCTCACGCACAGCCTCGCCCGAGCGCACCAGTTCCTGACCTTCACCACGCCGCCCAACCTGCAGGCCGCGGTGGCCTGGGGCCTGGAGAACGCCGAGACCTGGTTCCGCGAGATGCCGCGCGACCTCGCCCGTTCGCGCGACCGGCTCTCCGACGGCCTTGAGCGCCAGGGCTTCGCCGTCCTGCCGGCCGAGGGGACCTACTTCCTCAACATCGACCTGGCGGCCTCGGGCGTCGCCATGGACGACCGCGCCTTCTGCCTGCACGCGGTGCGGGAAGCGGGCGTCGCGGCCATCCCCGTTTCGGCGCTCTACGAAGAACAGCCGGTGACGAATATCGTCCGCCTGTGCTTCGCCAAGCGCGACGCCACCCTGGACGCCGGAATCGAGCGTCTGGCGAAGGCGCGGGAGCTGGCCCGCAAGGCCGCGCCGGCCGAAGACCTTCCAGCCAGAGCATGAAGAATGAACCCATGAACGTGATCGCCGACCCCAAGCTGCAGGCCGTGATCGATCGCCTGCAGGCCAAGAGCCGGGCGCAGGAGGCGGAGACCGGCGCCTGGTTCGCGGACCGCGCCAAAAAGGGCGAGCTGTCGTGGGAGGACTTCGACGAGAAATCCCACCGGTTCATGGCCGACAAGCTGGTCGCCCTGGAGCCCGCCAAGGCCGAGTTCTGCTACCTGACCTGCCGCGCGCTCCGGGCCCGCCGGGTGGTCGAGTGCGGCACCTCGTTCGGCGTCTCGACGCTCTATCTCGCGGCCGCGGTGCGCGACAACGGCGGCGGGACGGTGATCGGCACCGAGCACGAGGCCGCCAAGGCCGCCGCCGCCCGGGAGACCTTCGCCGCCGCCGAACTCGACCCGTTCATCGACCTGCGCGAGGGCGACCTGCGCGAGACGCTGCAGGACGTGGGCGGCCCGATCGACTTCGTGCTGCTCGACATCTGGACGGAGATGGTGGTCCCGGCGCTCAGGCTGATCGGTCCGCACCTGCGCCAAGGCGCGGTGATCGTCGCCGACAACACGGCAAGCTCGCACCGCGGCTACGAGGCCTTCTTCGCCTGGCTCGCCGATCCCACGAACCGCATGCGCCACACGACGCTGCCGTTCGACGGCGGCCTGGAGATGTGCGTCAGGGATTGAACCACGGATCACACGGATTTCACGGAAACTCTGTTCCGTGCCGATCCGTGAAATCCGTGGTTCTAATTCTTGAGCTCGCTGTGCGTGTCAGCTCGTGCTGCCGCCGTCGATGACCATGGTCTGGCCGGTCATCCAGGAGCCGGCCCTGGAGGCCAGGAACACCGCCGCGCCGGCGATGTCGTCGGGCTCTCCGAGGCGACGCAGCGGAGTGCCGGAGGAGGCGCGCTTCTCGCCCTCCGGCGTGTCCCACAGCGCCCGGGCGAAATCGGTCTTCACCAGGCCCGGGGCGATGCAGTTCACCCGGATGTTCGAGGGGCCGAGCTCCTGGGCGAGGTTGCGGGCGAGCTGCATGTCGGCGGCCTTGGAGATGCAGTAGGCGCCGATCACCGTCGAGCCGCGCAGGCCGCCGATCGAGGAGACGATGATGATCGCCCCGTCCTTGCGCGCCTTCATCTCCGGCGCGGTGAGCTGGACCAGCCAGTTGTTGGCGACGATGTTGTTGGAGAGGATCTTGTTGAACGCCTCGTCGGTGATGTCGAGCTGGCTGCCGTAGAACGGGTTCGAGGCGGCGTTGCAGACCACGATGTCGATCTTGCCGAACGCCGAGCGGGTCTCCTCCACCAGCCGCGTCAGGTCGTCTTTCGAGGAGATGTTGGCCGGCACGGCGATGGCGTGGCCCGGCCGCCTGGCGTTGATCGCCCCGGCGACTTCCTCGCAGGGGCCCGCCTTGCGCGAGGAGATCGCCACCTTCGCGCCGTGCTCGGCCATGCGCTCGGCGATCGCCTTGCCGATGCCGCGGGAGGAGCCGGTGATGATCGCCACCTTGCCGGTCAGGTCGAACAGCTCGCCCATCTGCAGCCCGGCCCTATCCATCACCTCGCTCATGGCGCGCTCCCGTAAAACGGCTGTTTGAGTGTGCGGCCATTTGCGACGCGGCCGAACGCGAGGTCAAGCGGTCGCGCCGCGGCGGCGCTGCGGCGGAGATCACGGCTTTACGGTCTTGCAGGAAGCCGCTGGGGCCAATAACTGCAAGGGACCAATCTCCGCCGCGAGGTTGCGGCGCCTCGGGCGCCCCCGGTCGCGGCCTGCCCCAAGGAGCCCCGCATGACCCAGTGGCGAGTCTGGCTGGAAGAGGAAGAGCCGGACGAGGAGGAAAAGGGCCGGCTGCCGGACATGCCGATGACCTCCGGGCCGGTGCAGAATGCGCTGTTCAAGTCGCGCACCGTGCTGATCTTCGGCGAGATCGATATGCGGCTGGCGGAGCGGGTCACCGCCCAGATCACCGCGCTCGCCTCGGAGAGCGACAAGCCGATCCGGATCATCATCAACTCGCCGGGCGGGCACGTCGAGAGCGGCGACACCGTCCATGACATGATCAAATTCTGCGGCGTTCCGGTGAAGGTGGTCGGCACCGGCTGGGTGGCGAGCTCGGGGGCGCACATCTACCTGGGCGCGGAAAAGGAGAACCGCCTCTGCCTGCCGAACACGCGCTTCCTGCTGCACCAGCCCACGGGCGGCGTGCGCGGCCAGGCCTCGGATATCGAGATCGAGGCCGAGGAGATCATCAAGATGCGCGAGCGGGTGAACCGCATCATCGCGCGCGAAACCGGCCAGACCCTCGAGCGGATCGACAAGGACACCCAGCGGAATTTCTGGATGAGCGCGGAGCAGGCGATGGAGTACGGCATCGTCTCGCGGATCATCCACCACATCGGCGAGGCTTGAGGTCCGCAACGATCCTCCTCACAGGGGCAGGTGGCCCGGAGCGGGCTTCAGCCGCAGCGGAGGGCATCGTGCGCCTCAACCCCCTCAGTCGCTTCGCGACAGCCCCCCCTGAGGGGGAGCACCCGTGAGCGCGGCCTCGGACCCCTGGTGGAAGGGCGCGGTCCTCTACCACGTCTATGTGCGCTCCTTCTTCGATGCGAACGGCGATGGGCAGGGCGACCTGGCCGGCGTCGAGGCCAAGCTCGACTACATCAGCGCGCTCGGCGTGGACGGCATCTGGCTGTCGCCGATCCACCCCTCTCCGAACCGCGACTGGGGCTACGACGTCGCCGACTTCGAGGGCGTGCAGGCGGACTACGGCTCGATGGCCGACGTCCAGCGGCTGCTGCAGGCCGCGCACGCGAAGGGGCTGAAGGTGCTGCTCGACGAGGTGCTCTCCCACACCTCCGACGAGCACCCCTGGTTCGTGGAGAGCCTGACCGGAGGCGAGGCGGGCCCCAAGGCGGACTGGTACGTCTGGGCCGACCCGAGGGACGACGGGACCGCGCCGAACAACTGGCTCTCGGTGTTCGGCGGCCCGGCCTGGGCCTACCAGCCGGCCCGGCGCCAGCACTATCATCACAAGTTCCTGCGCCAGCAGCCGAAGCTCAACTGGCTCAATCCGCAGGCCCGCGAGGCGGCGCTCTCGGTGCTCGATTTCTGGCTGGAGAAGGGCGTCGACGGCTTCCGGCTCGACGTCGCCGGCACCTACCTGCACGATGCGTCGCTCGCCGACAACCCGCCGGTGCCCATGGCCGAGCGGACCGGCCGCGAGTGGGCCCATGCCGGCAACCTGCAGCGGCGCCTGCACGATTCGAACCTGCCGGAGAACGCCGAGATGCTGGACCTCATCGGGCGGCGGGTGGAGGCCCACGCGGAGCGGTTCGTGTTCGGCGAGTTCTCGGAGGAGGAGGCGCGCTGCGGCGCCTATCTGCCGCCCGACAAGGGGCTGCACTCGGCCTACACCTTCGTCATGCTGCTGGCCCGCAAGCTCGAACCGGGCTTCGTCAGGGCCCACTATGCGACCCTGGCTGAACATCCCGGCCACTGGCCGACCATCGCCTTCTCCAACCACGACGTGCCGCGCACCGTCTCACGGTTCGGCGGGGCCGATCCGCCGCCGGAACTCGCCAAGCTGATGTTCGCGCTGCTGGTCAGCCTGAAGGGCACGACCGTGATCTACCAGGGCGAGGAGCTTGGCCTGCCGCAGGCGAAGCTGCGGCGCGACCAGCTGAGGGATCCCGTGGGCGACCTCTATTGGCCCTATACGGGCGGGCGCGACGGCTGCCGCACGCCGATGCCCTGGCGGGCCGATGCGCCGAACCTCGGCTTCACGACGGGGCGGCCCTGGCTGCCTGTGGCGGAGGAGCATGCCGGCCTCACCGTTTCGGCGCAGGAGCAGGACCCGGAGTCCATGCTGGCGTTCGCCCGCGCGATGATCGCCCTGCGCAAGGGATCGGCCGCGATGACCACGGGCGAGATTGCGTTCCTGGAGACGGCCGATCCGGTGCTCGCCTTCACCCGCACGGCTGGGCCCGAGCGGATCGCCTGCGTGTTCAACCTCTCGGGTGAGCCGGTCGCCCCGAGCATCGCCGAGCTCGCCGGCGCCGAGCTGCTGGGCGTCCGCGCCGACGAGGCGGAGCTGCGCGGCGCCTCGCTCGGGCTGAGCCCCTATGCCGCGGCGTTCCTGAAGCTCGCCTAATCGGCGAGCTTGACCAGCATCTTGCCGATGTTCTCGCCCTGCATCAGGCCGACCATGGCGTGCGGCGCTTCCTTGATTCCCTCCAGCACCGTCTCGCGCCACTTGATCCGGCCGGTCTTGAGCCAGTCGCGCATGTCGCTCTCGAACTGCGGGCGCAGGTGCATGAAGTCGGTGGCGACGAAGCCGCGGAGATTGATCCGGCCATAGATGATGTTGGAGAGGTTGTAGACCGGCGTGCGGGCGCCGGCGTTGTTGTAGCCGGAAATCATGCCGCAGACCGCGACACGCCCCAGCGTGTTCATATTGGCGAGCGCCGCGTCGAGATGCTCGCCGCCGACATTGTCGAAATAGACGTCGACGCCCTTCGGAGCCGCGGCCTTGAGGCCTTGGCGGATCGGCGTGGTCTTGTAGTTGATCACCGCGTCCAGGCCCGCCTCGTCGCGCAGCCAGGCGGCCTTGTCGTCCGAGCCCGTCGAGCCGATGACGTAGCAGCCCTTGATCTTCGCGATCTGGGCCGCGATCGAGCCCACCGCGCCCGCCGCGGTGGAGACGAAGACCTGCTCGCCGTCCTTGAGCTGGCCGATGGAGAGGAGGCCGCCGTAGGCGGTGAAGCCGGTGCCGCCCAGCACCGACATGTAGGCGGTGAGCGGGATGCCCGGCTCGGGCTTCAGCTTCTGCAGGCCGCGGCCCTCGGAGACGGCGTACTCGCGGAAGCCCAGCGGGTTGCGCACCAGCTCGCCCTCGGCGAAGTCCGGGGTCTTCGACTGCACGATCCGCCCGAGCGCGCCGCCCGACATCGCCTGGCCGAGCTCGTAGCCGTTGGTGAGCCTGGGCCGCATCGCCGGGTCCACCGACATGTAAAGCTGCTGGATCAGCACCTGTCCGTCGGCGATCTCGGGCAGCGGCGCTTCGACCAGCTTGAAGTCGTCCAGCGCCGGCGGCCCGTCGGGGCGCTTCACCAGATGGATCTCGCGGTTCGTCCGGCTCATGGGCGCGTCCTCTCGTCGTGCTGCGGCGGTGGAGCAATGTGACGGCGGGCTCGCGGCGGGGCAAGCTGCGGCTCCCGCGCCCTTCCGAGTCGGCGAGCGGAAGGCTACAGGGGAGTCATGCCAGACGGCGAGGCCAAGAGCGCGCGCAGCGAGACCCGGTTCGGCCAGGGGTTCCTGACCGACATCTGGTACTTCGCCGCGCTGGCGTCGGACCTCAGGCCCGGTCGTCTCGCCCGCTACGAGATGCTCGGCCAGCCGGTGCTGCTCGGCCGTTCGAAAGCGGGCCGGCTATTTGCGCTTCGGGACATCTGCCCGCACCGCGCCGCGCCGCTGTCGGCCGGCCGCTTCCACCGCGAGGCCTCGGGTGCGGAGACGGTGGAGTGCCCCTACCACGGCTGGCGGTTCGCCGCCGACGGCGCCTGCGCGGCGATCCCCTCGCTGGTCGAGGACCAGGCGTTCGAGATCGACCGCATCCGGGTGCGCCGCTATCCGGTCGCCGAGAGCCAGGGGCTGGTGTTCGTCTGGGTGGCCGGTGATGCGCGCGGCGAAGGCGAGCCGGACCAGCCGCCGCCGGCGTTCCCCGGCGTGGTCGGCGGCGGTCCGAAGCTTGTCGACCGCATGGAGTTCGACGCCCATATCGACCACGCCGTGGTCGGGCTGATGGACCCCGCCCACGGCCCCTACGTGCACCAGCAGTGGTGGTGGCGCTCGAAGGCGAGCCAGCACGAGAAGGCCAAGCGCTTCGAGCCGCGCGAGGCGGGCTTCGCCATGGTGCGCCACGAGCCGTCGAGGAACTCCCGCGCCTACGCCATCCTGGGCGGCGAGCCGCTGACCGAGATCACCTTCCGGCTGCCGGGCCTGCGATGGGAGCACGTGACGGTGGGCAGGCGCCAGGTTCTGTCGCTGACCTGTCTGACCCCGATCGACGAGAAGCGGACGCGGATCACCCAGATCGTCTGGTCCGACCACCCGGCCTTCCTGTTCCTGAAGCCGTTCATCGCCGCCGGCGCGCGCGCCTTCCTGCGCCAGGACGGCGAGATGGTGCACCTGCAGAACCAGGGCCTGAAGTACGACCCGCCGCTGATGTGGGTCGACGACGCCGACCGCCAGGCCAAGTGGTACCAGCAGCTGAAACGCGAATGGACGGCGAGCCGCCGCGAGCGGCGCGCCCTGGTCAATCCGGCGGAACCGGCGACCCTGCGCTGGCGGAGCTGAGGCGCGGCGCGCCCGGCAGGGCGACGGTTTCAGGCCACCTGGCGCATGGCCCGCGCCGCCGAGATCTCGGCCTCCGCTTCGGCGATGTAGTCGCGGGTGATCGGCGCCGCGTCGACCTTCTTGGCGAGCTGCATCTGGAAGACGAAGTGGCCGCGGTAGCGGAACGCGATCTCGCTGAGCGCGAGATAGAACTCCCACATCCGGCAGAACCGCTCGTCGTAGAGCGCGGCGATCTCCGCCCGATGGGCGGCGAAGCGTTCGCGCCAGGCCTTCAGGGTTTCGGCGTAGTGCAGCCTGAGGATCTCGATGTCGGTGACCATCAGGCCGGCCCGCTCGACGCAGGGCAGCACCTCCGACAGCGAGGGGATGTAGCCGCCCGGGAAGATGTACCGGGCGATCCAGGGCTGGGTGAAGGCCGGCCCGTCGGCGCGGCCGATGGAGTGCAGCACCGCCACGCCGTCGTCCTTCAGCAGCTTCGCCATCTGGTCGAAATAGACCTGGTAGTTGGGCCGGCCGACGTGCTCGAACATGCCGACCGAGACGATGCGGTCGTAGCGGCCCCGGACGTCGCGGTAATCGGTGAGCGAGAAGCGGGCGCGGCCCGCCAGGCCCGCGGCCTCGGCGCGCGCCTTGGCGGTGGCGAGCTGCTCGGTCGACAAGGTGATCCCGTCCACCTCCACCTGCGCGGCGCGCGCCAGGCTCAGCGCCAGACCGCCCCAGCCGCAGCCGATGTCGAGCACCTTCTGCCCAGGCTGCAGGAGCAGCTTGGCCGCCAAGTGCCGCTTCTTGGCCGCCTGCGCTTCCTCCAGGCTCGCCCCGGGATGCGGGAAGTAGGCGCAGGAGTACTGCATGTCGGGATCGAGGAAGCGGCGGTAGAGGTCGACCGAGAGGTCGTAGTGGTGGGCGACGTTGCGCCGCGCGGCGCGCCGCGCGTTGGCCATCAGCCGGCGATCGAGCCACCACCGCCAGAGCGCGCTCGCCCGCCTCAAGGGCCGGTGCTTGGCGTTGCGCCCGATCAGGTCAGCGAGGTCGTGGATCGCGCCCGACTCCAGGACGAGGCCGCCCTCCATGTAGGCCTCGCCGAGGCCCATCGACGGATTGGCGGCGATCCGCGCCAGCCACCTGGGCGTCACGATCCGCACCGCCACTGGCGGTCCCGAGCCGTCGCCGAGCGTGAACTCCCGTCCGCCGGGCAGGCGCACCGTGAGGTCGCCTTCGCGGATAACCTTCTGCAGATAGGCTTGAAAGGCCATGTCGCACCCCTACGTTCCCCAACCTAGGTTAGGGAACGGCGTTCGCGCGGCCAAGGTTCCTTGCAAACGCGGTCTTCGCTCGAGGGTTCCCGCCGCGCGCCGCGGCCGCCTTGACTCTTCCGCCGCCTTTTCTTACTTCCCGAACGACGCTGGCACTCGTGGACCTCGACTGCTAACAGTGCGGGCCTCAGCGCGGCGTCACCTTGAATCCAACCGTCTCGAACGGAGAAAGAGCATCATGGCGTTTCGTCCTCTGGGAGATCGCGTCCTCGTCCGGCGCGTCGAGGAAGAAGAGAAGACCCGGGGCGGGATCATCATCCCGGACACGGCGAAGGAGAAGCCGCAGGAAGGCGAAGTGATCGCCGTCGGCCCCGGCGCACGCGACGAGAGCGGCAAGATCCAGCCGCTCGACGTCAAGTCCGGCGACCGCATCCTGTTCGGCAAGTGGTCGGGCACCGAGGTCAAGCTGGACGGCGAAGACCTGCTGATCATGAAGGAAAGCGACATCCTGGGCGTGCTCGATCCCGAGCGGGCCGCCAAGGCCGCCTGAGCCCCGTCCCGCATCCCCATCATCTAGGAAAGAGAGACAGCAATGGCTGCCAAAGACGTCTATTTCGCCTCCGACGCGCGCGATCGCATGCTGCGCGGCGTCAACACGCTCGCCAACGCGGTCAAGGTGACCCTGGGCCCGAAGGGCCGCAACGTGGTCATCGAGAAGTCGTTCGGCGCCCCGCGCTCGACCAAGGACGGCGTCACCGTCGCCAAGGAGATCGAGCTCACCGACAAGTTCGAAAACCTCGGCGCCCAGCTGATCCGCGAGGTCGCCTCGAAGACCAACGACAAGGCCGGCGACGGCACCACCACCGCGACCGTGCTCGCCCAGGCGATCGTCGCCGAGGGCCTGAAGTCGGTGGCCGCCGGCATGAACCCGATGGACCTGAAGCGCGGCGTCGACAAGGCGGTCGCCAAGGTCGTCGAGGAGATCAAGAACTCCTCCAAGAAAGTGACCACCAACGCCGAGATCCAGCAGGTCGGCGCGATCTCCGCCAACGGCGACACCGAGGTCGGCGACATGATCGCCAAGGCCATGGAGAAGGTCGGCAACGAGGGCGTGATCACCGTCGAGGAAGCCAAGACCGCCGAGACCGAGCTCGACGTGGTCGAGGGCATGCAGTTCGACCGCGGCTACCTGTCGCCCTACTTCATCACCAACGCCGAGAAGATGGAGGCCGATCTCGAAGAGCCGCTGATCCTGCTGTTCGAGAAGAAGCTCTCCTCGCTGCAGCCGCTGCTGCCGGTGCTCGAGGCCGTGGTGCAGTCCGGCCGTCCGCTGCTGATCATCGCCGAGGACGTCGAAGGCGAGGCGCTGGCCACCCTGGTGGTCAACAAGCTTCGCGGCGGCCTGCGGGTCGCGGCGGTCAAGGCGCCGGGCTTCGGCGATCGCCGCAAGGCGATGCTCGAGGACATCGCCATCCTGACCGGCGGCCAGCTGATCAGCGAAGACCTCGGCATCAAGCTCGAGAACGTCACCCTCGACATGCTGGGCAAGGCCAAGAAGGTGACCATCAACAAGGACGACACCACCATCGTCGACGGCTCGGGCGACAAGGCCGGCATCGAAGGCCGCATCGCCCAGATCAAGAAGCAGATCGAGGACACCACCTCCGACTACGACAAGGAGAAGCTGCAGGAGCGGCTGGCGAAACTCGCCGGCGGCGTCGCGGTGGTCCGCGTCGGCGGCTCGACGGAAGTCGAGGTGAAGGAGAAGAAGGACCGCGTCGACGACGCCCTCAACGCGACCCGCGCGGCCGTGGAAGAAGGCATCGTGCCGGGCGGCGGCGTCGCCCTCCTGAAGGCCTCGAAGGTGCTCGACGGCTTCAAGGGCGACAACGACGACCAGGAAGCCGGCGTCGCCATCGTGCGCCGCGCGCTGCAGGCCCCGATCCGCCAGATCGCCGAGAACGCCGGCGTGGAAGGCTCGATCGTGGTCGGCAAGGTGCTGGAGAACGCCTCTCCGACCTTCGGCTTCGACGCCCAGACGGAGCAGTACGTCGACCTGGTTCAGGCCGGCGTCATCGATCCGGCCAAGGTGGTCCGCACCGCCCTGCAGGACGCGGCTTCGGTGGCCGGCCTGATGATCACGACGGAAGCCGCGATCGTCGAGGCGCCGAAGAAGAACGCCGGTGGCGGCGGCATGCCCGGCGGCGGCATGGGCGGCGGCATGGGCGACATGGACTTCTAAGGTCCGGACATCCAACTCAGTGCGAAGGGCGGAGCTTCGGCTCCGCCCTTTTTCTTTGCGTGGTTGATCGGTGATTTCGTTCGCGTATTGTTCTCGAATGGTGTCATCCGAAACCACCGACAGCGTCTCCTGACGTGGCGAGCTCGCCAGCTCCGGAAGGCGGACACGAATGCCGAAACGCGCCTTTGGCAAGCGGTACGCGACGGGCGGCTCGGCGGTTGGAAGTGGCGACGCCAAGCGCCGATCGGGCCCTACATCGCCGACTTCCTGTGTGTTGAAGCAAGTCTCGTCGTCGAACTGGATGGCGGACAGCATTCCGAGCAACGCGCCTACGACGAGCGCCGGACCCTTTTCCTGCAAGCGCAAGGCTTGCGGGTGCTCCGTTTCTGGAATCGGGACGTGCTGACGAACTGCAACGGAGTGTGCCTCACCCTCTTGCGAGCGTGCGCCGAAGTCTCGCTTCTCCCGCGCGGCGCGCGGGAGAAGCGGCGCTCCGGCCCTCGGTCTGGCATCCTGAAGGAACCCGCTGTACGAGCCGACCTCACCGTGCCCTCTCCCGCGCGCCGCGCGGCAGAGGCGGAAAATGAAGGACGCGCGCATGCTGCTGTCGGACCTGAAGGTCGTGGAGTGGTCGACCTGGGTGGCGGGGCCGGGCTGCGCGGCGCTGATGGCCGACTGGGGCGCGAGCGTGATCAAGGTGGAATCCGCCGCCGGGGACGCCACCCGCGCCTTCTTCCCGGACACCGCCGAGAGCCCCGGCAACCCGGTCTTCACCATGGAAAACCGCGGCAAGCGCGGCATCGTGCTGGACACGGCCAAGCCCGAGGGCCGCGCGGCCATGCTGGCGCTGATGAAACAGGCCGACGTCTTCATCACCAACGTCCGGCCGGGCTCGCTGACGCGCGCCGGCCTCGACTACGACAGCGTCAGGGGCGCCTGCCCGCAGCTGATCTACGCCAACGTGACCGGCTACGGCCTGACCGGCGAGATGGCCGATGCGGCGGCCTTCGACATCACCGCCTTCTGGGCCCGCAGCGGCGCGGCGCGCTCCATGATCCCGCCCGACCAGGAGCCGTTCCCCAGCCGGCCGGGATTCGGCGACCACTTCACGGCGCTGGCGACGCTGTCCGGCGTCCTGGCGGCGCTGCACGAGCGCACGCGCACGGGCCAGGGGCGGCGGGTCGAGACGGCCCTGATGCGGGTCGGCGCCTATGCCGTCGGCTGGGATCTGTCGCTGCTGCTGCGCTACGGCGACGTGACCACCGCCCAGCCCAAGCGCGACCGGATGGTCGCCTTCTCCGGCTTCTTCCACACCGCCGACGACCGCTGGTTCGTCGTCGTGGTGAAGAGCCCCAACGACTATCCGAACGTGATGCGCGCAATCGGCAAGGCCGAGATGCTGGAGGATCCCCGCTATCGTCCGCCCTATTCCGACATCGAGCACGTGCGCACGGTCCGCGGCGTGCTGGATGCGGCGTTCGGGGCCATGACCCTGGAGCAGGCCTCGGCCTTGCTGAACGAAGCCGACATCGCGTTTGCGCCCATGGACAGCCTGCACGACCTGGAGATGAACCCGCAGGCGCACGAGGCGGGAATTTTCGTGGAGACCCCCGACGGCTGGGGCGGCTCGTTCTGGGGCCCCGCCTCGCCGGTGCGCTTCCCCGGCCTTGAGACCGCGCCCAGGGGACCGGCGCCCAAGCTCGGCCAGCACACCCGCGAGGTGCTGCTCGAGCTCGGCTACGACGAGCCGACGGTGGCGGCGATGCTCGCCGCCGGCGCGGCCCTCCAGCGCTAGAGCCTGCGCCCCTCCCGCACGACCAGGTGGCCGATCCAGCTGGTGACGCCGGTGATCACGGCGGCGATGACGCCGGCGGCGAAGCCGTGCACCTGGAAGCCCTTCAGGAAGGCCGAGACCAGCAGGATCATCGCGGCGTTCACCACCAGCAGGAACAGGCCCAGCGTCACCAGGGTGAGCGGCAGGGTGAGCAGGACCACGATCGGCCGGATGAAGGCGTTGACCAGGCCCAGCAGCACCGCCGCGATCAGCAGGGTCTCCAGGCTGTTCGCGCGCACGCCGGGCGTCAGCTTGGTCGCGATCCACAGACCAAGCGCCGCGAACAGCGCGCGGACGATGAACCTGGCGAGCATGGCGTGCCTCCCGAGCCGAGGCTGCGATTAGAGCCTGTCGCGCGGCCGCTGCAAAGCTTTCGCGCCAGGCCCGTTGCGGCGCCGTGACCGGCGCGGCGCATTTCAGCCGCAAGCGCGTCGCCAAGCTGGCGCCGACGCGGCGTGGAGGGCTGGGGCGATGTGGCGGCCGATCATGGCGATGGCGCTGGTCTTGGCGCTCGCCGCCTGCGCCTCGGAGTCCCGGCGCGAGGTCCGCGCCCATGACGGCGGCGCCGGCTCCGGCGGGGCGCGCCAGCGGCGAAACCTGTTCGTCAGCCCCTCCGGCGAGCCGTTCCGCGGCGCGAACGGGCTTGCGGCGTGGTTCGCCGGCGCCGACGCCGACCATGACGGGAATCTCACGGCCGCCGAATTCCAGGCCGATGCGGAGCGCTTCTTCAAGCGGCTCGACGCCAATGGCGACGGCGTGATCGACGGCTTCGAGATGCAGGGCTACGAACAGGCCATCGCGCCGGAAGTCGCCGCCCTGGAGTTCGACCGCATCGCCGGGATCGGGAGGGCGGCGGGCGAGCGGCGCGGCGGCACGGGCGGCGGCGCACGCGGCCGGCAGGGCGCGGCGCGTTATTCGCTGATCAACGAGCCCGAGCCGGTCGCAGGCGCCGACGCCAACCTGGACGGCCGGGTGAGCCTGGCGGAGTGGCGGCAGGCGACGACGAGGCGCTTTGCGGCGCTCGACAAGCTGAAGACCGGCCGCCTGACGCTGGGCGCGCTGCGCGGCGAGGCGCCCGCCAGGCGCTGAGCCTACTCGGCCGCGACGTGCTGCACCTGCGGCACGTGCTGGGCGAGACGCCCGCCGATGCGGATAGGCTCGATGCGGCGCGCCAGGCCGGTCAGCGGGCTGGTCTCGACGAACACCCCGCAGACGGTCGCCAGCCCCTCGGCCGGCTTGAACCGGCCGCCGGAGATCCGCGTCGTGAACCGCCTGAGCGGCTCCTCCTTGTCGTTGCCGATGACGCTGTCGTAGTCGGCGCAGGCGCCGGCGTCGGTCTGGTAGGCGGTGCCGCCCGGAAGCACCTGGGCGTCGGCGGTCGGCACATGGGTGTGGGTGCCCACCACCAGGCTCGCGCGGCCGTCGCAGAAGTGGCCCATGGCCATCTTCTCCGATGTCACCTCGGCGTGCATGTCGACGATCACCGCATCGGCCGCGGCGCCGAGCGGGCAGGCCTCCAGCTCGCGGTCCACCGCCGAGAACGGGTCGTCCAGCGCATCCATCTGCACCCGGCCCAGCAGGCTGATCACCAGCACGTTGCGGCCGGCCTCGGTCTGGAAGAGCTGCGCGCCGCGGCCCGGCGGATGGGCCAGCGCCGGGTAGTTCAACGGCCGGATCAGGCGCGGCTCGCGCACGATATAGGTCAGCGCCTCCTTCTGGTCCCAGGCGTGGTTGCCGAGCGTCAGGCAGTCGGCGCCGGCGGCGAACAGCTCGCGGGCGGTGTTCTCGGTGATGCCGAAGCCGGCGGCGGCGTTCTCGGCGTTGACGACGACGAACTCCAGGCCCAGCCGTCGCCTGAGGCCCGGCAGGTGCTCGGCCAGGCCCTCGCGGCCCGATCGGCCGATCACGTCCCCGAAGAAGGCGAAGCGCATCAGGTCTCCTCCAGGGCGGCGATATAGCCGGCCTCGGTCAGGATGGCGTCGAGCCGCTGGTCGTGCGGCTCCATGGGGATCGCCTCCACCTCCTGGCCGGCGAACGCAAGACCCAGGATGAAAACCGGGCCGGCGTCGCGAAGGTTCTGCAAGGTGCGGTCATAGTGGCCGCCGCCCTGGCCCAGCCGCCCGCCCCGGCGGTCGAACGCGAGCACCGGGGCGATCACCAGCTGCGGCCGCACGGCCGGCGCGGCTTCCGTCGGCGACAGCACCCCGAAGGCGTCCGGCGCGAGCGGATCGCCCGGCGTCCACAGACGGAACTCGAAGGCCGCGTCGCGCCGCGCGGCGAGCGGCAGGGCCAGGGCCGCGCCCGCCTCGGCGAGGCGCTTGGCCAGCGGCCCCGGATCCATCTCCGAGCCGTGCGGATGGTAAGCGCCCACGACCTCGAAGGCGCAAAGACGTTCGAGCGGGGCGTGCGCCGCCGCCTGCCGCGCGGCCTGTGGCGCGGCTTCGGCCAGCCGCCGGCGCAGCCCGCGCATCCGCGGCCGCAGGACCGCCTTGTCCAGCGCGGGGGTCACGAGGGCCAAGCCTAACGCAGAGGTGGCGGCGCCGCGAGAACCGTGAAGGACTGTTTCACCCCCTCGACCTGGTACACCAGGTGGGCGCCGTGTGCCCGGGACCACGGTCCCGGCCAGGGACAGCTCCCTCAGAGAGAATTAAGGTCGCTGGGATATGTCGCCTTCGACGCGAGCCGCAGCAGACCCGCCGAAGAGCCAAGGTAGTGGCGCGCGGGGGCGATCTCAAGGCGCGCGTCGGTCCGTGCCCGCCATGAAGGCGCGTTACTCGGCCGCGATCTTCTCGATCTTCTGAGCGGCGGATTCCAGGGCCGCCACGGCGCGGGTCTCGAGGCGCGAGCGGTCGGTCTGCGCCCGGCCGAGCTCGGCCTGGATGGCCGCGAGCCGCGCCTTGGCGTCGGCCAGCTCGTCGGCGAGCAGGAGAGCGCCCATCAGGAACAGCCGCGTGTCGCCGAGCTGGCCCATGTCCTGCGAGACGTGGCGGACCTGCTGGTCGAAGATGCGGGCGAGCTCCAGGAGATGCGCCTCCTGGCCGTCCTCGCAGCCGACCGCATAGGGCCGGCCGTTCACCTCCACCGTCACCTGGGCCATCTCAATGCTCCTGCGCGGCCGCGCCGCCGTTGAGCGCCGCGCGGATCTCGAGGATCGCCCGGCCGAGCGCCGCGGAAGCCTCGGCGCCTGCCTCCTCCAGCTCGCGCTCGCGGGCGCGCGCCTTGTCCAGCTCGTCGGCGAGCTTGGCGCGGTCCTGGTCGAACAGGCCCCCCGCCTCCGCCCCAGCCGTCTTCAGCCGCTCGGCCAGCCGCTGCTCCAGGACGAAGACCGCCCGCTCCAGCCGCCGCGCCGCGAGATCGAGCGCGCTCTCGCCGCTCATGCCGTTGCTCCTCTCGGGAAAGGGTCTGGCCGGTCCGATTTAGACACGCGTCGCGGCTCTTGCGAAGGCCGCTTCCTTGACCGCTCCGTGCGCGCGTGCGAGGCGGGCGGGACCGCCGCCATCCTGAGTCCCGACCGGAAATGCCTGCGCCTCTGAAGACCATGGCCGACGCCGTCCGCATGCTCTCGCTGGATGCGGTGGAGCGGGCCGGCTGCGGGCATCCGGGAATGCCCATGGGCATGGCGGACGTGGCGACGGCGCTCTGGACGAAGGCGCTGAAGTACGACGCCGGCCAACCCGCCTGGCCCGACCGCGACCGCTTCGTGCTCTCCGCCGGCCACGGCTCCATGCTGCTCTACAGCCTGCTGCATCTGACCGGCTTCAAGGCCATGACGCTCGATCAGCTGAAGGCTTTCCGGCAACTGGGCTCGGCGACGCCCGGGCATCCGGAGTACGGCCACACGCCGGGCGTCGAGACCACCACCGGACCGCTCGGCCAGGGGCTCGGGGCCGCCGTGGGCATGGCCATCGCCGAGCGGCATCTCGCGGCCCGCTTCGGCGCCGAGCTGGTCGACCACCGCACCTGGGTGCTGGCCGGCGACGGCTGCCTGATGGAGGGCGTCAGCCAGGAGGCGATCACGCTGGCGGGCCGGCTGCGGCTCTCGCGACTGACCGTGCTGTGGGACGACAACCGCATCACCATCGACGGGGCGATCGGGCTCTCCGACGCCACCGACCAGGCGGCGCGCTTCAGGGCCGCCGGCTGGGCCGTGAAGGCGATCGACGGCCATGACGGCGGCCAGATCCGCCGTGCGCTCGCATGGGCGCAGCGCCAGGACCGGCCGAGCCTGATCGCCTGCAAAACCACCATCGGCAAGGGCGCGCCCACCTTCGAAGGCACCCACGACGTCCACGGCAAGGCGCTGGGCGCCGAGGAGGTCGCCGCCACCCGCCGGAACCTCGGCTGGCCGCACGAGCCTTTCGTACTGCCGGACGAGATCTACCGTCCCTGGCGGGCGGCGGGCCGGCGCGGCGCAAGGGCGCGCAAGGCCTGGGAGGCCAGCCTCGCCGCCTCGCCGATGCGCAGCGAATTCGAGCGCGCCATGGCCGGCGAACTGCCGCGTCATGCGTTCGATGAGCTCGACCGCTTCATCGCCGAGGCGGAGGCGAGCAGGCCCGCCGCCGCGACCCGCCAGCACTCGGGGGCGGTGCTGGAGCGCATCTTCGGCGAAATCCCCGAGCTGATCGGCGGCTCGGCCGACCTCACCGGCTCCAACAACACCTACGTGAAGAACACCCAGGTGCTCGACGCGCCGGACTACGCCGGCCGCTACATCAACTATGGCGTGCGCGAGCACGGCATGGCCGCGGCGATGAACGGCATGGCCGTGCACGGCGGGATCATCCCCTACGGCGGGACCTTCCTGGTGTTCACCGACTACAGCCGCCCGGCGATCCGGCTGGCCGCGCTGATGGGCGTGCGCGTGATCCATGTCGGCACCCACGATTCCATCGGCCTGGGCGAGGACGGCCCGACCCATCAGCCGGTCGAGCAGCTTGCGGCGCTTCGGGCCATGCCGAACCTGAACGTGTTCCGCCCCGCCGACGCGGTGGAGACGGCGGAGTGCTGGAAGCTCGCGCTCGGTTCGCAGCGCGCGCCCTCGGTGCTGGCCCTGTCGCGCCAGAAGGTCGCGGCGGTGCGCACCCGCCCGATCGGCGAAAACCTGAGCGCGCGCGGCGCCTACCAGCTGGCGGCCGCCGGCCATCCGGCGCAGGTGACGATCTTCGCCTCAGGATCGGAAGTCGCCGTCGCGCTCGGCGCGCGCGACCTCCTGGAAGCCGAAGGGATCGGCGCGCGGGTGGTCTCCACCCCCTGCTGGGAGCTGTTCGAGGACCAGCCCGCCGATTACCGGGCCGCGCTGATCGGCGAGACGCCGGTGCGCGTCGCCGTCGAGGCCGGCGTGCGCATGGGTTGGGACCGCTTCATCGGCGCTCACGGCGCCTTCGTCGGGATGCAGGGCTTCGGGGCGAGCGCCCCCGACAAGGTGCTTTTCCCGCACTTCGGAATCACCGCCGAAGCGGTGGCCGAGGCGGCCAAGGCGCAGCTGTAGGCCGATGCGCCTCGGCACGCCTCTGTCGCCTACCGCGGTCAAGGTCATGCTGCTGGGGGCCGGCGAGCTCGGCAAGGAGGTGGCGATCGAGCTGCAGCGGCTGGGCTGCGAGGTGATCGCTGTCGACCGCTATGCCGATGCGCCCGGCATGCAGGTCGCCCACCGCGCCCACGTGATCGCGATGACCGATCCGCAGGCCCTCAGGGCCGTAATCGAGGCCGAGCGGCCCCACCTCGTGGTGCCCGAGATCGAGGCCATCGCCACGGACGAGCTCCTGAAGATCGAAGCCGAGGGTCTGGCGACCGTCATTCCGACCGCGCGCGCCGCCCAGCTCACCATGAACCGCGAAGGCATCCGCCGGCTGGCGGCGGAGGACCTCGAACTGCCGACCAGCGCCTACGCCTTCGCCTCGTCCGAGGCCGAGCTGGCCGAGGCGGCCCGCGAGATCACCGGCTTCCCCTGCTTCGTGAAGCCGGTGATGAGCTCCTCTGGCAAGGGCCAGTCCTATGTCGAGGCCCCCGACGGGATCGCCGAGGCCTGGCGCTACGCCCTGGAGGGCGGACGCGTGGAGCAGCCGCGGGTCATCGTCGAGGCGCGGGTGGAGTTCGACTTCGAGATCACCCAACTCACCGTGCGTCACCTGGTGGGCGGCGAGACGGCGACCAGCTTCTGCGCCCCGATCGGCCACCGGCAGGTGAAGGGCGACTACGTCGAGAGCTGGCAACCGCAGCCGATGAGCGAGCCCGCCCTCGCCCGTTCGCGCGCGATCGCCAAGGCGGTCACCGATGCGCTGGGCGGGCTGGGGATCTTCGGCGTCGAGCTGTTCGTGAGGGGCGACGAGGTGTGGTTCTCCGAGGTCTCGCCCAGGCCGCACGATACGGGCCTCGTCACGCTGGCGAGCCAATACCAGAGCGAATTCTGCCTGCACGCCCGGGCCATCCTCGGCCTGCCGGTGGACGTCGCCCTGCGCGAACCCGGCGCGAGCGCGGTCATCTACGGCGGCCTGGACGCGCGGGGCATCGCCTTCGAGGGGGTGGGCGAGGCGCTGTCCGTGCCCGGCGCGGACCTGCGCCTGTTCGGCAAGCCGGAAAGCTATCTGCGTCGGCGCATGGGCGTCGCCCTGGCCCGCGCCGGCGACGCCGATGAAGCCCGCCGCCGCGCCGCGGAGGCCGCGGCCAAGGTGCGCCCGGTCAGGGGATGACCGTGCGCGTCGCCCTCGCGCCCGTGCCGCTCGCGCAGAAGCCCGAGTTGCGGGCGATGTTCGATCCCTACCTGATCGCCCACGCCGATCTGGCCGATCCCGAGCGGCGCCACGGCGATCCGCTCGATCAGCCCTATTTCGACCTCTATTGGACCGAGCCCGGGCGCGAGCCGCTGTGGATCCTGGCGGATGGCGCGCGCGCCGGCTTCGTGCT
>NZ_DATIMC010000079.1:0-25738 GCF_035475775.1 Phenylobacterium sp.
CGACGAGCGAGATCGTCCCGTCGAAATCGCAGAACACATGCATGGGCGGCGACGTCCTTCCCGGACATCAGCCCTATATTTCAAACCTGACGCGAACCTGACGCCGCGCCCTCCCTCCCTTGATGGGGAGGGACAGACCGCCCCAGGCGCGCTCGTTCAATCACCTCGCCGGATTGGCGCCCCCCTCCTCCTCGATGGAGGAGGGGCAGGGGTGGTGGTGATGGCGCTGAGCCGCCGTCTGAACCCAAGTGGCGCCGGCGCCCGCACACCGTTCCAACCATCGGGCAGGAACGGCCCTTGGAGCCCAAGCAGCTTCCGCACGGTTTCGAGGCAGCCGTGCAGGTCGTTGCTCACCTGACGATCGGTGAATCGGAGGACACGATAGCCCTGGCTCTCCAGCCACGCCTGCCGCTCCAGGTCTCTTGCAGCGACGTCAGGGAGCCGCGCATGCACGCCGCCGTCGATCTCGATGACAAGGCGCCGGGCATGGGATGCGAAGTCTGCAAAGTAGCGGCCGATCGGAGCCTGCCGGCGGAAGTTTACATCGAGTTTCCGGAGCTCCTTCCAGAGCCGCGCCTCGGTCCAGGTCATCCGGCGCTTGAGACTGCGCGAGCGGCGCACGGGATTCGGTAAGGGCCTGTCGCGCTCAAACATCGGCAACTCTAGGAGTCCCCTTCTTCTCGTGGCGAGGTGTCCGAGCCGCCGGTTGAACGCAAGTGGCGCCGGCGTCTAGGGAGCCCTTCTTCCGATCTCTCTGCCCACACCACCATCCCTGCCCTTCCTCCATCGAGGAGGAAGGGTTCCTTTTTGCGGCCCTCCCGGCCGAAACTCATGCTGGCCGCGTGTCCCGAATGTCCGCCGACCCGGCAATGGACGCGCTCATTCCGCCTCGGGCACCTCGATCTCGACGCACAGGCCCGGCGCGCCGTCGTCGCGGTCGCGGAGCTGCAGCCGGCCCTTCAGCAGGCGCACCGCTTCGCCGACAATCGAGAGGCCGAGCCCCGCTCCGCTCGGCGAGGCCGAGGGCCCGCGGTGGAACCGCTCCAGCACCTTGTCGCGCTCGCCGGCGGGGATGCCGGGTCCGCCGTCGGTGACCACCAGCCGGTGGCGCCCGCCGGAGCTCGAGAGGCGCACCGCCACCTCCGAACGCTCCGGGGCATGGGTGATGGCGTTCTCGACCAGGTTGGTGGCGATCAGCCGCAGCAGGGCGGGATCGCCGCTGGCGAACCGCCCGCGGCCCTCGAACGAGAGCTCCACCTGACGCCTCGCCGCCACCGGCGCGAGGTCGGCCAGCGCCGCCACGGTCTCCTCGCGCAGGTCGCCGCCCTTGCCGCTCGGCGCGCGGCTCGCCTCCAGCCGGGCCAGCGTGAGAAGCCGGTCGGTGAGCGCCGAGGCGCGGTCGACGCTCTCGACGAGCTGGGCGGTCATCGCCTGCCGCTCGGCCGGATCGTCCTCGCCGGCGATCAGCTGGGTCTGCAGCTTCACCGCCGCGAGCGGCGTGCGCAGCTGATGGGCGGCGTCGTCGAGGAAGCGGCGCTCGTGCTGCAGCGAGCGGTCGATGCGCTCGAACAGCCGGTTGATCGAGCGGACCAGCGGATGGAGGTCGCGCGGCCAGGGCTCCAGCGGCAGGGGCGAGAGGTCGCGCAGCGTCCGCCGGCCGATCTCGGAAATCAGCGTGCGGAGCGCCTGCAGGCCGTCGCTCAGCGACAGCCAGATCAGCACCGCAGCGGTGGGGATCAGCAGCAGCAGCGGCAGGGCGAGGCCCAACGCTATGCCCCGCACGAGCACCAGGCGGATGTCGGTCCGCTCGCCGATCTGCACCACCACGCGCTGCCGGGGCACGTGCAGAGTGTAGACCCGCCAGCGGTATTTCGGCCCGGCGACGTCCGAGAACCCGTTCTGCGCGGAGGGCGCCACGAGCGGCGGCCCGGTGTCGGAACGGATCACCACCTGCGCGCCGCGCCAGATCCGGAACATCCGCCAGTCGGCATAGTCGTTGAACGCCTGCCGCTCGTCCGGGCTGAGGATCGCCGCGTCGTCGACCTGCAGCTCGGAGATGTCGTGCGTCGCGGGCTCCTCGCGGACCTCCTCGTCCATCAGCGCCCGCAGCACATTGGCGCCGACGATCAGCTGGCCGTCGTAGATCTCGTTGATCCGCCGCTGGGCGGTGAAGAAGGCGATCGAGCCCACCGCCAGCACGATCAGCAGGAACAGCACCCCGATGCGGCCGAACAGCGCCGCCAGCAGCGAGGTCGAGCGCGCGAGCGGCCGGCGGGTCATGATTCCTTGGGGATGGTGTAGCCGAGCCCGCGCGCGGTCACGATCAGGCCCGGCCCGAGCTTGCGCCTGAGGCCATAGACGGCGACCTCGATGGTGTTGCTCTCGACGTCGGCGGTGTCGTCGTAGAGGGCGCCTTCCAGCTCCTCCTTGGAGACGAACTGGCCCATCCGCCGCATCAGGGCCGCCAGCACCTTGAACTCCTTGGCGGTCACCGGGACCCGTTTGCCGTGGCTGGCCACGGTGCGCGCGGCGAGGTCGACGCTGACCCCGTGCGCCAGCAGGGCGTCGGAGGTGCGCTGCTCGCGCCGCCGGATCTGGGCGCGGATGCGGGCCAGCAGCTCGTCGAGGTCGAAGGGCTTGACCACGTAGTCGTCGGCGCCGGCGTCGAGCCCCTCCACCTTCTGCTCGGGCCGGTCGCGGGCGGTGACGATGATCACCGGGGTGGCGTCGCGGCGGCCGCGTATCGACTTCAGCGCCTCCAGGCCCGAAACGGTCGGCAGCCCCAGGTCGAGCAGGATCAGCGCGTAGGGATTGGCCCGCGCGGCGGCGATGGCGTCCTCGCCGGCGCCGACCACGTCGACGGCATAGCCCGCACGCTGCAGGGCGCGCCTCAGGCCCTGCGCCAGCATCGGATCATCCTCGGCGATCAGCAGCCGCATGGAACGACGCTATGGGCCGAGCCCGAGCAACCGCAAGCCCCGCCCCTCGGCGCGGCCGCAGAAAACAGCTCCCCTCCTCCTCGATGGAGGAGGGGCGGGGGTGGTGGTGTGCGCAGTGAGGCGACAGCGGAGCTCAATGTCCGCCAGAAACGAAACGGCGCTCCGCGGCGAAGCGGAGCGCCCGATCGAAGGGGGTAAGCGTCGTCTCTAGAACCGGTATTGCAGCTCGACGCCGTAGGTGCGCGGCGGCGTGATGAGGTAGCTGGTCGCGATCGCCTGGTCGGCCCCGGTATTGAAGGGGCTGCCGCGTGACAGCACCGGCGTCGCGGTCAGGCCATTGCCGCCGACCACGTAGGCCGGAACGACGCCCGCCTGCCGCCCCGCCCCGGCGCCGCCCTCGAAGCCCACGTCGTTGAAGATGTTCTTCACGAAGGCGATGACGGTGAAGCGGTTGTCGCGGTCCTTCCAGGTCAGGCGCGCGTCCCACTGATCGTACGAGGGGGCCTCATAGTAGGACCGGTCGAAGATCGAGCCGAACTGCTTGTCGCGCCACACGTAATTGACCGAGCCGATCAGCGAGCCGGGGCCGAATTCGAGCGTGTAGTTCACGTCGATGGCGACCTTGTTCTTCGGAGCCTGCGGCAGGTGGCTGCCGACGATGCTCTGCGGACGCTGGAAGCCCCCGTTGCCGGCCCCGATCACGCTCTGGACCGGAACGGTGGTGCCGTCCGGATTGATGAAGAAGGCCCCGGGCGCGGTGAAGATGTCGGTGGAGCAGGCGCTCGCCGAGCCCGCCGCCGCCTGGCATTGCGCGAAGCTGATGTCCGGCTTGGCGCGCGAGTCGAGCGCGGCCGGGTCGGCCGGATCGACCACCCCGTCGCCCCTGGTCACGTGGGCGTCGAGGTAGGAGTAATTCGCCAGGATCTGCAGGTGCTCGATCGGTTGCCAGACCGTCTCGAACTCGATGCCCTGCGACACGGCCTGCGGAATGTTGAAGAAGATGCTCTGCGGCTGGCCGAGTCCGCCGGCGGTCTGGGCGACCGTGAGCGGGATCTGGTCGTTGTTGTACTTGTAGTAGAAGGCCGCGATGTTCGCCTGGAACGTCCGGCCGAAGTCCTTCTTCAGGCCGATCTCGAAGGCGTCGGCGTGCTCGGGGTTGGTGATCGGCCGCGCGCCGAGCACCGTGTCGATGCCGATCCGGAAGCCGCCGGCCTTGTAGCCGCGGCTGTAGCGGAAGTAGGCCATGGTGCCGGGTTCCGGATCCCACTGCAGGCCGAGGGTGCCGGTGGTGGCCGACCAATTGGCGTTGTAGCGGCGCGTGGCGAAGCCGGTCGCGGGATCGACGACGCTGAGCGAGCTGACGCCTTGCGCGCCAGGGGCTCCCGGCGCGCCGGGCCCGCCCGGAACCAGGCCGCTGACGACGCTGGGCAGCTGCGTCAGGTCGATCAGGAAGTTGCCGACCACCTCGGGCCCGAAGCCGCCGGAGCACGCCGCCACATCGGCGCACAGCAGCCTGAGCGACTCGGAGCCGAACTTCTTGTCCCAGGTGTACCGAAGACCGACCGTCGTCTTCCAGTGCTCGGCGAAGTTCCAGTCGATCTGGCCGAACACGGCCCTCGACTTCGTCGTGAGCTCCGGCCGGTCGTCATAGATCCGGTTGTTGCCGGCCGGCAGCGGGCACTGCGCGGTGAACGCACAGGTGTTGGCCAGGAAGGGCCCGCGGGTGATCGGCGCGCCCATGTCCATCAGCTGCGTCGAGACCGGCTGGACATAGTGCTCGTCATAGTAATAGGCGCCGGCCAGCCACTGCAGGGGCCCCTTGTCCGTCGAGGCGATGTTGATCTCGTGGCTGATCCAGTTCAGCGCCTCGTGGTAGGTGAAGGCATAGCGCGGGAACACCGTCGCCCCCGGGAGCACGCCGGCGCGTGTGAACAGCGGATATTGGAACGACAGCAACGGCGCCTGTTGCACCGGCGTGGGGCCCGTCAGGCCGTAGTTATAGTGCGTGCCGCCGGCGATGTATTTCACGTCGAAGGTGTCGAAGTGGTAGTTCCACTCGCTCGCGAACACCATCGTGCCGGTGAGCTTCACCTGATAGGGCACGTCCGAGGTGAACTTGCGCGCATCGTCCAGGCCCGCGTTGTGGCAGGCCTGCGCGACGGTGAGGCCGCCCGGCGCGGAGATGTTCCTGACCAGCGTCTGCGAGGTGGGAAGGCAGCCGTAGCCGGAGTTCGGCGCGATGCCGCCGCTGCTCGCCTCATAGACCGGGAAGAACGACGGATACCAGGTGCTGCGCGAACCGGGTCCGCCGCCCTGGTTGTGCCAGTCCTGCCAGGCCAGCTTCATCCAGCCGTCGAAGCGGTCGTTGAATTTGAACTTGAGCTGGCCCTCGACGTACTTGGTGTCGATGATGTTGCCTTCGTCGGGCTGGCCCGGAATGGAGTTCTCGAACCAGCCGTCGGTCTGCTTGGTCCAGTTGAAGCCGACGCGGAAGTCGACGCCCGGGATCGCGGTCGGCCCCGAGGCGGCGCCTTCCAGGACACGATAGTTGAAGCTCTGCTGCTGGGCGCGGACTTCGGCGTACCAGTCGTCCGTCGGCCGCTTGGAGATCACGTTGATCGCCCCGCCGATGGCGTTGCGCCCGTAGAGGGTTCCCTGCGGACCCCGCAGCACCTCGATGCGGTCGACGAACAGCGGCGTCTTGCCGGCCTCCGTCGTCGACGAGGTGTAGATCCCGTCGGAATAGATGGCGACGGAGCCTTCGGCCGCGTGGACGTTGGTGTTCCGTCCGACGCCCCGCAGCGTGTTGCGGTCGTTCTGGACGTTGTACTCCAGGCCCGGCGTGAAGTTGGTCAGGTCGGTGATCGTGTTGACCCCGATCAGATCCCGCTTCTCGGAGGTGAAGGCCGACACCGCGACCGGCACGTCCTGCAGGCTCTGCTCACGCTTCTCGGCGGTGACCACCAGCTCTTCGATGGTGTTCGACGCCGCCGCGGTTGTCCCGGTGCGCGTCTGGGCATGCGCCGTCGTCGCCAGCGCGGCAGCCAAGACTGCGCCTGACGTCAGCCAATGACGCTTCCATTGCATTGGAATTAGCCTCCCCAAGTGCGGTTGCGCGCTTTTTTTGTCGCGCGTCGGTAATGAGGCTGAGGCGCCAAGCCAAGTCCGTCAACACATCCGTATGTTATCGGTGTTCATCAAACGATCCCGCGCAGGTTGTGCGTCATGGCGGCCGGAGGACTGCGGCCGCCCGCCATTTCGCCGCCGCGGCGCCTTGCTCCCGACCCAATCGGCGCCTTGCAAGGCGCCGTCGAAACATCCGCGAAACGAACCGTCCGCCGCCTCAACCGGTCCGGTCCGGCGCGGGGACGCCGCGTGGACGCACTTGACGCTAGGGCGCCTCCGCATGCTCGCGCCCGCGCGCCCAGCGGGCGCAGCCTCCGGTAGAGCTTGGTCCCCGGCGGTGCGGCGGCGCTCGTCGCCGCCGATGCGCACGACTGCGGCGCCGTGGCTTGCGGGTCACGCTTCGAAGGCTCGTCTCTCGGCGGTTTGGGGCCGCTGCGGCGTCAGCGGCGGCCTCGCCCATTGCGGAGCGCCGCGCCTTTGGGCATAGCTCCGCGCGCATTCGGGTGGAGGAAATATCCCATGTTCTCGCACATCATGGTCGGCACGAACGACCTCGACCGCGCCAAGTCGTTTTACGATTCCGTCCTGGGCACGCTCGGCGTTCCGCCCGGCCGGGTCGACCGGCACCGGGTGTTCTACATGACCTCCTCGGGCGTTTTCGCCGTCAGCCTGCCGATCGACGGCCAGCCGGCCACCCACGCCAACGGCGGCACCGTCGGCTTCGCCGCCGCCTCCCCGGCCCAGGCCGACGCCTGGCACGCCGCGGGCGTGGCCAGCGGCGGGACCGCCATCGAGGAGCCGCCCGGCGTGCGCGAGGGCCCCACCGGCAAGCTCTACCTCGCCTACCTGCGCGATCCGGACGGCAACAAGATCTGCGCCCTGCACCGCCTGCCGGCCTGATCCTCGGCGCCCGGCGGCGTCAGCCGATCGCACTCACCGCCGCCACGAGGCCGGCCAGCAGGGCGATCAGCATCCAGGCGCCGGCCTTCCAGGCGAAGGCCTCCTCCGGATCGGCCGCCATCCGCCGCCTGAGCCAGCGCAGCCACTCGCCGGCCACGGCCGCGCCGTCGCCCATGTCGAGCTCGCGGCCGGCCCCGAACTGAGGCGGCGTCCAGTCGAGGCGCTCGGCCAGCCCGTGCGCCGCCAGCACCAGGCGACGGCAGAGCCGTCCGGCGCGGCGGCCCGCCTTCTCGGCGAGGCTGCGATCCTCCAGCACCTCGTCGTACGGCATCAGGATGGGGATAGGCATGGCGACGCCCCCGCCTGCGCGGGCTCCCTGGCGACCGTCCCGAAGCTCAACCGCCGAAGCGCCGCCGCCGTTCCCTGGCCGGGCGGCCCGCGACGCGGCGGCCGCGCGCATTTGACGCCCCGACGAATGCCGCGCCGTGCTAAGCGTGCAACCGGGCGCGCCCTGGCGCTCGTCGGAGTCACAGGATGAAAGCCGCACCTTCAGGACCGCCCTTACCCCGGCGCTCGGCCGCCACGGCTCTGCGCCCGCAGATCGAGGCCGCGCTCACCGACGGCGCTTCCCCAGACGGCCTGGTGCTGCGGCTGACCCTCTCCGACGTCGTCCAGCTGAAGCGCGACGCCAGCCTGGCGCTCGCCGACCTCAGCTTCAAGGACGGCGTCATGCGCTTCCTGGGCGTCGAGGTCGAACAGGGCGGCGTCGCCGCCAGCGAGCTCGTGCGGCGCTGAGGCCCAGGCCGCGCCGGCCACCCGCGCCTTCCCGTCGAGCGCCATGAGCTACGCCATCGTCCCGGCGGCAGACCCAGGCCGCGCCCACGACGCCATCTGGGCCCACCTGCTGGCCTTCAACCAGGCCGCCGTGGGCGACGCCGAGGGCGAGCCCTTCGCCCTGGAGATCACCGCCGAGGACGACCCGGCGGTGCGCGGGGGCCTGTGGGCGCTCTCGCTCTGGGGCTCGTTCTACATCGGACTCGTCATCGCCCCGGACGACGCGCGCGGCCAAGGCCTCGGCCGCGAGCTCATGGCCCGCGCCGAGCAAGAGGCCCGCGCCCGCGGCTGCCGCCAGATGTGGCTCGACACCTTCGCCTTCCAGGCCCGGCCGTTCTACGAGCAGCTCGGCTTCCAGGTGTTCGGCCAGATCGACGGCCCGCCGCCGGTCTTTCCCCGCTATTTCATGCAGAAGCTGATCGCCTGAGCCGCTCCGGCCGGCCCGCTCGCCGCGCCCGATTGCATCGGCGGCCCGCCTCGCTCATGCTTGCGGCGAAGCAACGGGCGGGGGTGCGTTGTGGGAAGCGATCCGGGTCATCTGTCGGGCGGCGCCTTGACCAGCGTCGCCGTCGTCGCGGTCCTGCTGCTTTGGCGGGTAATCAGGATGGGCGCCCTGGCCGGCCAGTCGCGGCCGCTGGACATGGGCCGGCTGTGGATCGGGCCGCTGCTCTATCTGGGCCTGGGCGCGCTGGTCATCGGCGCCCAGCCGCCGCAGGGCCTGGAGTGGCTGTGGCTCGCGGCCGGCGCCGCCCTGGGCGGGAGCCTCGGCTGGTGGCGCGGCAAGACCATCGAGATCGTCGTCCATCCGGGCACAGGGGCCCTGAGCGCGCGCACCTCCTCGGCGGGCGCGGTGTTCCTGGTCGGCCTGATCGCTCTGAGGTACGGCCTGCGCTACCTGCTGGTCGGCGAGGCCGGGCCGCTGCACCTGACAGTCAAGGCGGTGACCAGCCTGTTCCTGGCCTTCGCCCTTGGGCTGATGATCCTGCAGCGTGTGGAGATGACGCTGCGGGCCAACCGCCTGCTGACGGACGCCTCGGCCGCGGGCCCGGGCCCGCAACCCCTGACTCCATCTTCGCCGACCACCGACGGCGCGCCGGCTGCGACGACGGCGGCCCGCGCCGGCATGTCGAACGTGCAGCTCATCCTGGCAGCCGCGGCGGTGTTCGTCGTCATCGTCATCGTCGGCCTGGCCCTGCCGCGCTGACGGTGGGGACGCCGGTCAGTCGACTCGGCGGCCGCTCGGGCCGGGGGGCGGGAGATCCTCGGGTTCGTGAAGGCCACGCGGCGTGGCCCCGGGAGGCGTTTGCGCCGCTCCTTACCGACGAGGGTTTGTTGCGGGCGCGCCAGCGCTCGTCGCGAGGGCTTGCGCGCGGCGCGACCGATCGCGCTTGGCCGAGGCGTGCGCTCGGCCGCTTCAGCGCCCGGACGATTTAGGCGTTTTCACCGCTCCGCCGCGTCGCACCGACGGCGAGGCCTGGCCTGGCTCCGGCTCTTCCAGCAGGGCACGGTATTCGTCCTCGCTCAGCAGCGTCGGCGTCTTCCACCGTCGCTTCGCGTCTTCCCGCCGCCAGCCGTAGGCCCTGAGCTGCTCTGGCGTGACCGTCTTCACCAGCTCGACCAGCCCCTGGCAGGCGATCGCGCTGTAGAGCGGAAGCTCTCTGGCCCAGGGCTTCTCGAAGCCGACGAACATCGTCGATCCGGCCACCGAGGCGGTGACGTAGACGGCGAGAGCCTCACGCTCCCGGTCCTTGAGCGAGGGATTGATCTCGGCGATCAGCCGGGTCAGCGTCCGCCGCTCAAGTATGTAGATGCTGTCCACCGCCTTGGCGACGAATGGATCGTGATTGGCGAGCATCCACAGATGCGGAAACAGCCGCGTCGTCCGCTTCGTCTGGATGTCCTCCAGCAGTAGCCGGATGAAGCGCTCCAGCTTCTGTTCGGCGCTCAGGCCAGGCTCGGCGACGATCGCGCTGATGTTGTCCGCATAGGGGACGAGCACCATGTTGAGCACGTCCTGCAGCAGGTCGCTGCGGCTCTTGTAGTAGTAGCTGACGGCTCCAACCTGGATGCTGCAGCGGCGAGCAACCTCTCGCAGGGTCATGGCCTGGTAGCCACTCTCGACGATGATCTCGAGGGCGGTCTCCAGGATCTGCATCACCCGCTCCCGGCCGGTTTGATAGATGCCGGAGCCCGTTCGGGTGCGAAGGCGGTTTGCGCCGATCATGCTGCCTTCTGCTCTCGCCCGCGATAGCTGGCCGGCCAGCTAACACGCGGGGACCTCTGGCGGTCGACCTTTCCCTATGCCGACCGACTTCCCCTCTCATTCCTAACACAGACAGCCTGGACGTGATCCGAACTTTGGTCAATTGACGAATATTGGTCACCATGCATAGAGTTCGTGCGAGACTTGGGAGGACATCACATGGCCCGCGAACTTCGTCTCAACGCCTTCGCGATGAACTGCGTGGGGCACCAATCGCAAGGCCTCTGGCGCCATCCGCGGGACCGATCCGCCGACTACTGGCGTATGGACCACTGGATCGAACTGGCGCGCTTGCTGGAGCGGGGGCGGTTCGACGGACTTTTCCTGGCCGACGTGGTCGGGGTCTACGACGTCTACGGCGGCAGCCCCGACACGGCGCTGCGGGATGCCGTGCAGGTTCCGACCAACGATCCGTTGCTGGTGATCCCGCCCATGGCCCAGGCGACCGAGCACCTGGCCTTCGCCGTCACGGTGAACCTCTCCCACGAGCCGCCGCTGCCCTTCGCGCGGCGGATGTCGACGCTGGACCACCTGACCGGCGGCCGGATCGGCTGGAACATCGTCACCGGATACCTGGACAGCGGCTCGAAAGGGGCCGGGCGCGGCAAGCAGGCGGCGCACGACACGCGCTACGAGATCGCCGAAGAGTTCATGGACATCCAGTACAGCTTCTGGGAGGGGAGTTGGGAAGACGACGCCGTGCGCCGCGACCGCGAAGCCGGCGTCTTCACCGATCCCGCCAAGGTCCACCGGGTCGTGCACGAGGGAGAGTACTTCAAGGTGGACGGCATCCACCTTTGCGAGCCTTCTCCGCAGCGCACGCCCGTGCTCTACCAGGCCGGCTCGTCGTCCAAGGGCGTGGCGTTCGCCGCCCGCCACGCGGAGTGCGTCTTCGTCGGCGGACACTCCAGGAGCAAGATGGCCGCCGACGTGGCCAGGCTGCGCGCCCTGGCGGTCGAGGCCGGCCGAGCCGCATCGGACCTGAGCGTCTTCGCGCTCGCAACCGTCATCACCGCGCCCACCGACGAAGAGGCGCAGGCGAAGTTCGAGGACTACCAGGCGTACGCGAGCAAGGCTGGGGCGCTCGCCTTGCTGTCGGGTTGGACGGGGATCGATCTCGCGAATCCCGACCTCTTGGCGGCCGGAGCCGCCGGCGGCAATGCGATCCAGGGCGCGGCCGCCGCCTTTACGTCGGGCGGTCCCTCGAGGCATCGCGACCTGGACAGCATCGCGCAGTCGGCGGCGCTGGGCGGCGGCGGACCGGTCCTGGTGGGCGGTCCCCAGCGCGTTGCAGACGAGCTCGAAGCCTGGGCGGCCGAGGCCGATCTCGACGGCTTCAATCTGGCCTATGCCCTGATGCCGGAAACCTTCGCCGACGTGGTCGACCACCTCGTCCCTGAACTCCAGCGGAGAGGACGGTTCAAGACGGACTACGCCCCCGGGACCTACCGCGAGAAGCTGTTCGGACGTGGGCCGCGCCTCGAGGAGACCCACCCGGCCGCCGCCCGCCGGCGCCGGATGCCAAGCCGCGCCCCGGTGACTGCGGCCTAGCTAGGCGGGCTTCTTCAAGCGGGGATCGTAGGTCCATCTGCGGAGCTTCACCACGCCGATGCGGCTCATCTCGGCATGGAGCGGATTGATCAGGACGTTCTGCTCCTCGGGGACAATCACCGAGGGGGCGATGAGCAGGAGCGACCTCTGCGACCGGACCCAATCCGTTCCGTACCTGATGCTGGCGCGTCCGGCCGGTTCTGCATCCCAGCCGACGAGGGTTGACGGATCGACGACCTCGGCGGCGGTCATGGCCGCGTCCGGCGCCTCGATCTGAACGAGGTACCGGTTGAGTGGCAGACCGCCGGCGTTCAGGTGGACCACCGTCTCGAGGCAGGCGAGCGCACGGGACGTCGAGGCGTAGAGCATCGGCGTGCCGACCTCGTTCCATCGGCCGCCCGTCTTCTTGGCGCCGGCTCCGGTCCGATCGTCGGCCTCGTAATCGGGTGTGTCTGTCGCGATGCGCCAGACCACCTGACTCACGCGTAGGCCCCGCTCTGGACGCGCGCCAAGGCGTCAGAGACGAGCGCCTGTCCCTCCATCGTATCCAACAAGTCGAGAGGTCTCGAGCCGCCGAGCGCGGGAAGCGGCTCCCGAAGCCAGGTCGAAATCCAGGCCCGGGCGTCGAAGCTGGCAGAATCGCCCGACTCCTCCACGATGGCCTGCAATTGCCCAACCAGCTTGGCCACGCCGACGACCCGCTCGCCCTCGTCGGAGGCCAAGGGCTCCTTGCGCGTCACTTTCCGGTTCACGGTCGCGGTTGAAAGATTCAGCGCGACGAACAACGCAGCTTGCTCAACCGCAAGATCCGCCACCAGCGACTTGGCGACCCATGGCGAAATCCCCTTCTTGACGATCTGGATGCGGTCGCTCGGCTCCGCGCGATAGACCTTCAGATAGTCGAGGGGGGCAACCATCCTACCGCCCCCGGTCATTCGCTCCAGCGCAGCGCTGCTCATGGCTTGCTCCTTTGAGCAATTATATGGCTCAAACGCGCATTCTTGCAAGCCGGTGGACTGTCACCTCGAGCTTGGCCTCGTTGGAGTTTATCCCCGGGATGGGCGGCGTTGAGGAAGGTCCGCCTAACCCCCGTGGTTCAGGATCGGCCCAGCCAGCGCTCGGCCTCGCCGGCGGCCACGCTCAATCCTCCCGGAGCGTGAACAGCGTCTCGACGGTGACGCCCAGCGCCCGCGCCAGGCTCAGGGCCAGGACCGTCGACGGGATGAAGACGCCGTTCTCGACGGTGTTGATGGTCTTGCGGGTCACCCCGACCTTCAGCGCCAGCTCCGCCTGGGTGAGCCCGGCCTGGATGCGCATCGCCTTGAGATGAACTTCGAGCCGGCGGTCAGGCATCCCGCTCGGCTCGCCGGTTCAAGAGCGCAATGGTCATCGCCGGGACGCAGACCCCCGCGGCGATCAGCAGCGGCAGGGCCTCGACCGCCCACGCCGGGCGGGCGAGGCCGAGCGCCAGGACCAGCAGCAGCCCCGCCATCACGCTCCAGAAGCCGGCGATGTAGCCGCGCGTCCGGAACGACAGGAACAGCTCCTCGTCGTAGATCAGCCGGGCGCGCTTGGCCGATCCCCAGCCGGTGAGGAGCAGCAGATAGCCCGCGCCGCCGGCCAGCACCGCCACCGCGCCCACCCCATCGGCGAGCCGCCACCCATGGTTCAGGACCTGGATGACGAGGGCGGAGGAGGTGACGCCGAGCACGCCCATGATCAGCGGGAAGAACAGGAAGATGCGCGACAGGAACCTCTGGATGCGCTCGCTCTGACGCAGGGTGATCCGCGGCGTCAGGGCTTCCGGCGGCAGGCGCGTCACCCACCAGGACCCGATCATCCCGAGCGCGCCGAACAGCAGGGCCAGGCCGGTGAACACGGCGACCGCTTGCCAATGCAGGGGTAGGGCCAAGACCTTGAGCCGAAGGCCGAAGAAGAGTTCGCCGCCGACTGTCGCGAGGGCGACGGCGACGTTCAGAAACGCGCGACGCAGCAGCCGGCGCCGCGTATCGGCGATGATGCGGTCGTCCTCAGCCTCGGACATATGAGTCCCCCGTGTCACCTTGAGGTGACTAGTAACGCCTAGGTGACACGGCGAGTCAAGCCCACAGGGCGGATCGGCGCGAGAAGACGCATTTGTTCGCCGCGCGCTCGGACGCCCCTACCCGTAGTTGAGGATCGGCCCGAGCCACCGCTCGGCCTCGGCCAGCGTCCAGCCCTTGCGGCGGGCGTAGTCAGCGACCTGGTCCTTCTCGATGCGGCCGACGCCGAAATAGAAGCTCTCCGGGTGGGAGAAGTAGAGGCCCGAGACGGCGGCCGGCGGGGTCATGGCGAGGCCCTCGGTGAGCGCGATGCCGGTCTGGGCGGTGGCGTCCAGCAGGCGGAACAGGGTGGTCTTCTCGGTGTGGTCGGGCTGGGCGGGGTAGCCGGGCGCGGGGCGGATGCCGCGGTATCGCTCGGCGATCAGGGCCGCGATGTCGAACGGCTCGTCGGGCGCGTAGCCCCAGAGCTCGGTGCGCACCTTGCGGTGCAGCGCCTCGGCGAAGGCCTCGGCCAGCCGGTCGGCGATGGCGGTCGACAGGATCGCCGAATAGTCGTCGCCCTTGGCGCGGAACTCGGCGGCCAGCTCCAGCTCGCCGTGGCCCGCGGTGACCGCAAAGCCGCCGATCCAGTCGGGCTTGGTTCCCACCGGCGCCACGAAGTCGGCGAGCGCCACGTTGCGCTGGTCGCCGGTCTTGGGCATCTGCTGGCGCAGGGTGTGCAGCCGGGCGAGCTCCTCGCCGCGGCCCTCGTCGGCGTAGAGCACGATGTCGTCGCCCTCGGCGTTGGCCGGCCAGAAGCCCACCACGCCGCGCGCCTCGAGGAGGCCCTCCTGGACGATCCTCGCCAGCATCGCCTGGGCGTCGCGGAAGAGGTCGCGGGCGGCCTCGCCGACCACGTCGTCCTCCAGGATGTCGGGATAGCGGCCGACCAGCTCCCAGCTCGCGAAGAATGGCGACCAGTCGATGTGGCGGGCAAGCTCGGCAAGGTCGTAGGGCGCGAAGCTGCGGGTCCCGGTGAACGCCGGCTTCGGCGGATCGTAGGCCGCCCAGTCCGCCGTCCAGGCGTTGGCGCGCGCCTCGGCCAGGCTGGACCGCGCGCGGGTCCCCTGCCCGCGGGCGAACTGCACGCGCACGCGCTCGTAGTCGGCCGCGGTCTCGGCCAGGAAGCGGTCCTTCTCGGTCGGCGACAGCAGGTTCGAGACCACGCCCACCGCGCGGCTGGCGTCCAGCACATAGACCGTCGGGCCCGCCTGGTACTTGGGCGCGATCTTCACCGCCGTGTGGGTCTTCGACGTCGTCGCCCCGCCGATCAGGAGCGGGACGGTGAAGCCCCGGCGCTGCATCTCGCCCGCCACGAAGGCCATCTCGTCCAGCGAGGGGGTGATCAGGCCCGAGAGGCCCACCATGTGCGCGTCGGCCTTGACCGCCTCGTCCAGGATGCGGTCGGCCGGGACCATGACGCCCAGGTCGATCACCTCGTAGTTGTTGCACTGCAGGACCACGCCCACGATGTTCTTGCCGATGTCGTGGACGTCGCCCTTGACGGTGGCCATGACGATCCGGCCGGCGCTTTCGCGGGGCTTGCCCTCCTTCTCGGCCTCCATGAACGGCAGCAGATAGGCGACCGCCTGCTTCATCACCCGCGCCGACTTCACCACCTGCGGCAGGAACATCTTGCCCGCGCCGAACAGGTCGCCGACCACGTTCATGCCGTCCATCAGGGGGCCTTCGATGACGTGCAGCGGGCGGGCGGCTTTGGCGCGCGCCTCCTCGGTGTCGGCCTCGATGAAGTCGGTGACGCCGTGCACCAGGGCGTGGGAGAGCCTGGCCTCCACCGGCAGGCTGCGCCAGGCGAGGTCCGGGCCCTTGGCCTCCTGCTTGCCGCCCTTGTACTTGGGGGCCAGCTCCAGCAGCCGCTCGGTGGGGTTGGGGTTCTTGGGGGACTTGCGGTTCAGCACCACGTCCTCGACCGCCTCGCGCAGCTCGGCGGGGATCTCGTCGTAGACCGGCAGGTCGCCGGCGTTGACGATGCCCATGTCCATGCCGGCCGCGATCGCGTGATAGAGGAACACCGAGTGGATCGCCCGGCGCACCGGCTCGTTGCCGCGGAACGAGAAGCTCACGTTGGAGACCCCGCCCGAAACCCGCGCATAGGGCAGCATCTGCTTGATGCGCTTGGTCGCCTCGATGAAGTCGACGGCGTAGTTGTCGTGCTCCTCGATCCCCGTGGCGATGGCGAAGATGTTGGGGTCGAAGATGATGTCCTCGCGCGGGAAGCCGACCTCTTCGGTCAGGATCCGGTAGGCCCGCTCGCAGATCGCGACCTTGCGGCTGGCGGTGTCCGCTTGGCCCTGCTCGTCGAACGCCATCACCACGACCGCCGCGCCATAGCGCAGGCACTTCTTCGCCTGCTCGATGAACTTGGCCTCGCCCTCCTTCATCGAGATCGAATTGACGATCGCCTTGCCCTGGACGCACTTCAGGCCGGCCTCGATCACCTCCCACTTCGAGCTGTCGATCATCACCGGCACGCGGGCGATGTCCGGCTCGGCGGCCATCAGGTTCAGGAAGGTCCGCATGGCCGCGACCGAGTCGAGCAGGCCTTCGTCCATGTTGACGTCGAGCACCTGCGCGCCGGCCTCGACCTGCTGGCGCGCCACGCTCAGCGCCGCCGGATAGTCCCCCTCGGCGATCAGCTTGCGGAAGCGCGCCGAGCCGGTGACGTTCGTCCGCTCGCCGATGTTCACGAAGATGGGGCGCATCTGCTCGGAACTACTCGACTGAGGATGCCGCCGCCACCAGCCCGCGGAACACGCCTGCGCCGGGATGGTCGGGCGCGAGCAGCTCCTGGTGCCACTGGACGCCCAGGGCGAACCCGGCCGCCGGCAGCTCGATGGCTTCGATCGTGCCGTCGTCAGCGAATGCGCTGACCACGCACGCGCCCGGCTCGACGATCGCCTCGTTGTGGAAGCTGTTGACGCTGAGCCGCTCGCCGATCAGCCCCGCGAGCTTCGTGCCGGCCACGGTTCGCACCGCGTGTACGCGGCCCTTCTCGTTGTGGCCGGCCACCTGCGCCGTGAGCTTCGCCCCATTCAGCGCCGCCAGCACCTGCATGCCGGCGCATATGCCGAGCACCGGCTTGCCCGCGCCGAGAAAGCCGCGCACGAGCGCGATCTCGACCGCGAGCCGGTCGGCTTCCGGAGAGATCGCCGGTTCGCCCGCGTACCACTGGGCGGGCATGGCGTAGCGCCCGCCCACCGTCAGCAGCCCATCGAGCTCCGCCAGCACCGCCCCGACCATCGCCGGCTCGTAGGGCACGCCGAACGGCAGCCCGCCGGCCCGCACGATCCCGGCGAAATACCCCTTCGCCGCCTCGTACCGCGTCCCGCCGCCCGAGGTGTTCTCGTCCATCAGTACGGCGATGCGGGGGAGCCTGCCGGCAGTCATGGCGCCCCCTCCTCGTCGATGGAGGAGGGGTAGGGGTGGTGGTGGGCGCGCCGAGCTGGGGCAACGAGCGCATGTCGGTTCGGAGCCATCCGAGTTCTTCGCCTCGCCGCCCTGCTCACACCATCATCCCTGCCCTTCCTCCATCGAGGAGGAAGGGTTCTGGCCGGCGTTCTCACTCGGGCCTCACCAGGGCCGGCAGCCCATCGATCGACAGCGCGTCCGAGGCGTACCGGCGCTCGGCCCATTCCTCGAACGGCCGGTGGTCGACGTGGCGCCTGAGCTGCTCGCGCTCGCCCTTGAACTCGAAGACCGGCACGCCCCAACCGCACGACTCGGCGATGCGGTCGACCTCCACGACGATCACCGCGCGCGCCCGCTCGAAGTTCGGGAACAGCGCCTTCAGCTCGGCGAAACCCGGCTCGCCGAAGCTCGTCGCCCGCCCCCGCCCATGGATTCGAAGCACGTTCGCCGGGCCCTGGAAGGCGCAGAACATCAGGGTGATGCGGCCGTTCTCCCGCACGTGGGCGAGCGTCTCCGCGCCCGAGCCGCCGAGGTCGAGGTAGGCGATCGTCCGCGCGTCGATCACCGCCAGGCTGTCGTAGCCCTTGGGCGAGACGTTGACGTGCCCGGCCACGCCCAGCGGCGCGGTCGCGACGAAGAAGATCTTCTGGGCCTTGATGAATCCGGTGAGTTTGTCATCCAGCCGCGCGTGGAGCGTGCTCATGAGGCGAGCTCGAACGGCTCCAGGCCTGCCAGCCGCAGCGCCGTCGCCCGTTCGGGAACGGGCCGGGGCGTCAGCCCGCGCACCGCCTCGGCCACGTGCTCGATGTGCTCCGGCGTGGTCCCGCAGCAGCCGCCAAGGATATTGACGATGCCGGCCTCGGCCCACTCGTGCAGGGCGTGGCCGGTCTGGTCGGGCGTCTCGTCGTACTCGCCCATGGCGTTGGGCAGGCCGGCGTTGGGGTAGGCCGAGACCAGGGTGTCGGCGATGCGGGCGAGCTCGGCGATGTGCGGCCGCATCAGCTCGGCGCCGAGCGCGCAGTTCAGCCCCACGGCGAAGGGCCTCGCGTGCTTCACCGAGTTCCAGAACGCCTCCACCGTCTGGCCCGAGAGCGTCCGCCCCGACCGGTCGGTGATGGTGCCGGAGATCCAGATCGGCAGGCGCTCGTAGCCCTCGTCCTGAAGGTCCAGGATCGCCTTGATCGCGGCCTTGCAGTTGAGCGTGTCGGTGATGGTCTCGATCAGGAACAGGTCGACCCCGCCCTCGTGCAGGGCGCGCACCTGCTCGAGATAGGCCTGATAGACCTGGTCGAAGGTGACCTTGCGAGCGCCGGGATCGTTCACGTCGGAGCTCATCGAGAGCATCACCGGCAGCGGCCCGATCGAGCCCGCCACGAAGCGCGGCTTTTCCGGCTCGCTGGCGGTCCAGCGATCGGCGGACTCGCGGGCGATCCGCGCGCCCTCGAAGTTGATGTCGCGCACCGCGCCTTCCAGGCCGTACTCGCCTTGGGCGATGGAGGTGGCCGAGAAGGTGTTGGTCTCGGAGATGTCCGCGCCGGCGGCGAAATAGGCGTCGTGCAGGCCGGCGATGATGTCCGGCCGGGTGAGGCACAGGACGTCGTTGTCGCCCTTCAGCGGCAGGCGGTGGTCCCTGAAGCGCTCGCCGCGGTAGTCGGCCTCGGCCAGCCCCTGCTTCTGGATCATTACGCCCCAGGACCCGTCGAGCACCAGGATGCGCCGCCGGGCGGCGGCCTGCAGCGCGGCGATAGCTTCGGCTCGGTTCATGCCGCGGCCTCTTTCGGTTCCTTCGGCGGCTCGCGCACGCCCAGCACCCGGCAGATGGCGTAGGTGAGCTCGGCGCGGTTGAGGGTGTAGAAGTGGAAGTCCGAGAAGCCCTCCTCGGCGAGCCTCGCGCACATCTCCGAGGCGACCGAGGCCGCGATCAGCCGCCGGGTCTCCGGATCGGAGTCCAGCCCCTCGAACAGGTTGCCGAGCCACTGCGGCAGCTGGACGCCCATCGGCCCGGCCATCTTCTTGAGGGACTTGAAGTTGGTCACCGGCATGATGCCGGGCGAGATGGGGATCGAGACCCCCGCCTTGCGCACCCGCTCGACGAACCGCAGGAAGCCGTCGAGATCGAAGAAGAACTGGCTGATCGCCCGCGTGGCGCCGGCCTCGACCTTGGCCTTCAGGACCTCGATGTCGTGATAGATGCCGGGGCTTTCCGGATGGACATGCGGATAGAGCCCGACGCTCACTTCGAAGGGCGCGATCCTCCTGATCGCGGCGGTCAGCTCGGTGGCGTTGTCGTAGCCGTCAGGGCGCGGCGTGTAGCGCCCGCCGATCTGCCCCGGCGGGTCGCCGCGCAGGGCGACGATGTGGCGGACGCCGGCGGCCCAATAGCCGCGGACGACCTCGTCGACCTCGTCGCGGGAAGCCTCGACGCAGGTGAGATGGGCGGCGGGCCTCAGGCTCGTCTCGCGCACCATGCGCGCCACGGTCCGGTGGGTGCGGTCGCGGGTCGAGCCGCCCGCGCCGTAGGTGACCGAGACGAACGACGGCGAAAGCGGCGCGAGCCGGCGGATGGCCTCCCAGAGGCTGTCCTCCGCCTCCGGCGTCTTGGGCGGCGAGAACTCGAAGGAGACGCGCGGGTGCGGCGTCCCGCCCACGCCGGCGCGCGCGACAGGGCCCAGCGCGGTGTCGGCAGGGGTCATGCGGCGGCCCTCCGGCCGGCGGCCGCCCGCTGGGCGGTCCAGATCTTGACGGTCAGCCCCGCCGCGCGCGACGGCGGCAGGCTCTCGACCGCGATGCGCTCCAGGGCCTCGGCGCCCAGCCAGCGGCGCATCTCCGCATCGGAGAAGCCGAGCCGGCGGTGCTGATGCTGCTCGCGCAGGAACTCCAGCCTGTGCGGGGCGAAGTCGACGATGATCAGGCGGCCGTCCGGCGCGGTGATGCGCGCGGCCTCCTTCACGGCGGCGGCCGGATCGGCCAGATAGTGCAGCACCTGGTGCACCACCACCAGGTCCGCCCAGCCGTCGGGCAGGCGGGTGCCGAAGATGTCGCCATGCCGCAGCTCGCACCGCGGGAGGCCGGCTTCGGCCACGTGGTTGCGGGCGATGTTCAGCATCTGCTGCGACAGGTCCAGGCCGAGCGCGGTCTCCGCCCGGGGGCCGAGCAGCGTCAGCATCCGCCCGGTGCCGGAGCCCAGGTCGACGAGCCGCCGATAGGGGCCGGGCCCCGCCGCCTCGAGGATCGCCGCCTCCACGGAGGCCTCGCCGACATAGAGCGAACGGATCTCGTCCCAGCGCGCGGCGTTGCGGGCGAAGTAGTCCGAGGCTTCGGCGGCCCGCTCGGCGAACACCGCCGAGAGCCGGTCGGCGTCGCGGACCAGCGCCGGATCGCGCGGCTCGAGCCGCGAAAGCACCTCGCGGACGACCTCGCCGGCTTGCCCGCCGGCCGCCAGCCGGTAGAACACCCATGCGCCGTCCGGGAACCGCTCCACGAGGCCGGCCTCGGCCAGCAGCTTCAGGTGGCGCGAGACGCGCGGCTGGCTCTGGTCGAGCACGCGGCAGAGTTCGAGCACGGCCAGCTCCTCGCGGGCGAGGAGCGCCAGGATGCGCAGGCGCGTGGGTTCCCCCGCCGCGCGGAGCACATCGACAGCCTGGGCCGCCTGGAGCTTCATGGTTGCATATAAAGATATGCTTATGTCTTTAAGTCAAGCGCCGACCGATCGCCGGCCCCTTGCCGGCCTCGCCGGCCTGGGCGACCTATGGCCCCGCCGCGGGGGAGGATCATGCGCCGCATCCTGATCGTCGGGAACTCCGGGGCCGGCAAGTCCACCCTGGCGCGTGCGCTGGGCCAGGCGCTCGGCCTGCCCGTGATTCACCTGGACGTGCTCTACTGGCGGCCCGGCTGGACGCCCAGCGACGACGAGAGTTTCCGCGGCAAGGTGGCCGAGGCGCTCGCCGCTCCGGCCTGGATCTGCGACGGCAATTTTGGCGGCACGTGGGACCTGCGCATGCCCCGAGCCGACACCATCGTCTGGCTCGATCTGCCGCGGCTCGTCTGCCTGGCGCGGGCGATCTGGCGGGCCGCCACCTACCGCGACGGCGCGCGCCCCGACATGGCCGAGGGCTGCCGCGAGAAGCTCGACCTGGCGTTCTACCGCTTCATCTGGACCTACGGCCGCCGGGTGAAGCCGCGGCTGGAGGCGGCGCTCGCGACCCATGGCGCGCAGGCGAAGCTCGTGCGCCTGCGCAGCGACCGCGAGGTCGCCCGCTTCCTGCGCAGCCTTGCTCAAGCCTCTCCGTAGAGCGCGCGCACCTCCACCGCGCCGTGGCCGCAGGCCGGACACCTCGCCGCCCATTCGACCGCCGCGGCCTCGTTGGCCGCCTCGATCAGATAGTACCCCGCCACCTGCTCCTTGGTCTCTGCGAACGGGCCGTCGGTCACGACGGGGCGCCCGCCCTTGGTCCGCACCAGCTTGGCGCCCTGGCTCGGCGCGAGCCGGTTCGAGCCGACCAGCGCGCCCGACGCGCTCAGCGCCTCGGTGAAGGCGCGATACTCGGCCAGCCGCGCGGCCTGTTCGTCGGCCGCAAGCCGCCCCAGGCCCGCTTCCTCGACGTGCAGCAGCAACAGGTATTTCATTCTCGTCTCCGCATTTGCCTGCAGCGGGCGCTGTCCCCGCCGCCAGGATGACGCCGCCGGCCGGAGCCGTCCGACATTTTCTCCGAGCTTGACTTCAGAACGGCGTTACGGGTCTAAGGGCCGCGGGTGAGCGGCGCGGCGGCCTGATCAACTCTCCTCACCTGAAGCCTCGTGCGGCGCAGTTGCGCCGGCGGCCGGCGGCCCTTGCCGCGCTCCTCGCTTCGGATCCTCCATGACCTCCCTGCCGCTCTGGCGCGAGCACGACTTCCGTCGGCTCTGGATCGCCCAGGCCGTCTCCGACTTCGGCGCGCGGATCACCCGCGAGGGCCTGCCGATGATGGCGGTCATGGGCCTGGCCGCCACGCCCGCCCAACTGGGCCTTCTCGCCGCCTGCGCCGGCGCCTCGGCGCTCGTGGCGGGGCTCTCGGTCGGCGGCCGGATCGACCGCACGCGCCGCCGACCCGTCCTGATCGCCTGCGACCTCATCCGCGCCGCGGTGCTGGCCAGCCTCCCAGCGGCGGCGCTGCTGCACCTGCTGTCCATCTGGCAGGTCTTTGCGGCCGCGGCGCTGGTGGCGGGGGCGAGCGCCGTCTTCGACATCGCCGATCACGCCTACCTGCCGAGCCTCGTCCCGCGCGGGCGGCTGACGGAAGCCAACGCGCGGATCGCCTCGACGGAATCGCTGGCCGAGCTCGGCGGACCGGCGCTCGCCGGCTTCCTGTTCCAATGGCTGACCGCGCCGATCGCGGTGGCGGTGAACGCCGGCACCTATCTGATCTCGGCGCTGTTCCTGGGCGGCATCGGCGCCGCCGAGCCGGTTCTCGAGTCCGAGCCGGCCGCGCGCCGGTGGCTCGACGGGGTGCGCACCGGCCTGGCGACCGCGTGGCGAGAGCCCGCGGTGCGTCCGCTGCTGGTCATGGCCGCCGCCAGCGGCCTGTTCGGCGGCGTGTTCAGCGCGCTCTACATGCTGTTCGCGCTCAGGGTCCTGGGCATCGCCCCGGCGGTGCTAGGGCTGATCATCGCGGTCGGCGGCGCCGCGGCGCTGGCCGGCTCCCTGATCGCCCAGCCCTTGGCCCGGACCATCGGCGTGGGGCCGGCGATCCTCGCCTCCGCCCTGATCTCCGGCGGCTCGAGCCTGCTGATCCCGCTCGCCCAGGCGAGCCGGCCGCTCGCTCCGGCGGCGCTGATCGGCGCGCAGTTGCTCGGCGATTCGTTCGGCGTGGCGACGATTGTGCTGGCGGTCAGCCTGCGGCAGGCCATCCTGCCGCCCCGCCTGCTCGGCCGGACCGGCGCGGCCTTCCAGGCGATGGCGGGCGGCGCGGCGGTGATCGGAGCGCTGGGCGGGGGCTGGCTGGGGCAGACGCTGGGGGCGCAGGCCGCCCTGTTCGTCGCCGCGGCTGGCGTCGCCCTCGCGCCGGTCGTCGGGCTGCTCTCGCCGTTGCGCAAATTTCAAAAGATTCCGGCGGCTTCGGCCTGACCCGCGGAAACATACGGCGTCGCTTGTTCGTTACAGCGGTCAGCGCCCGTGCAGGCGCGTCTCTGTCTCGAGGGAGAAAACCATGAAAACCTTTGCTCTGGTGGCCGCCGCGGCCGCCATGGCCTTGACCGCAGGCGCCGCCGACGCCAAGGCCCGCCACCATCATCACGCCATGCATCACCACCATCGGAGCGGCGGCATGGCCGCGGCCCCGCCGCCGCAGCCGATCCCCTACGCCCAGCTGGACAGCTACATGAAGGCTTCGCCGCGCATGCGCGCCTCGCGTGACTGGTGGTCCGGCTCGGCCTTCGCCTCCACCGGGACGAGCGCCAACGCCTCGACCACGGCCACCGCGCCTTCGGCCACGACGGCTGCGCCGAGCACCGAGACCACCCCCGGCGCGCCCGGCGTGACCACCGGCGCGACGGCTCCCAACCAGACCACGGGGACCAACCCCGCGCCCGGAACCTCGACGGCGCCCGGTTCGCCGGTGAACCCCAACCCGGACGCCAGTTCGACTCCGAACCCGAACGGCAGCTCGACCTCGCCGCAGTAGGCAAGAGCGCCTCCCGCCGCCCCGCGGGAGGCGCGTCTGCCCGGGCCGAACCTCAACCAGAAATTCTCCGGCTCGAGACGGCGACGGCGTCGCGCTCGCTCTACCTGGCGAACTTCTGGAACTTGATGCGGTGCGGGATCAGGCTGTCGGCGCCCAGGCGGCGCTTCTTGTCGTCCTCGTAGGCTTCGAAGTTGCCTTCGAACCATTCGACGCGGCTGTCGCCCTCGAAGGCCAGGATGTGGGTCGCCATCCGGTCCAGGAACCAGCGGTCGTGGCTGATCACCACGGCGCAGCCGGGGAAGTCCTCCAGCGCGCTCTCCAGCGCCTGCAGGGTCTCGACGTCGAGGTCGTTGGTGGGCTCGTCGAGCAGGATGACATTGCCGCCGGAGCTCAAGGTCTTGGCCAGGTGCACGCGGTTGCGCTCGCCGCCTGACAGCAGCCCCACCTTCTTCTGCTGGTCCGACCCCTTGAAGTTGAACGAGCCGACATAGGCCCGTGACGGCACCTCGCGGCCGCCCACCTTCATGATGTCGAGGCCGCCGGAGATCTCCTGCCAGACATTGTTGGTCGGGTTGAGGCTGTCGCGGCTCTGGTCGACGTAGGCGAGCTTCACCGTGTCGCCCAGCCTGATCGCCCCCGCGTCCGGCTGCTCCTGGCCGGTGACGATCCGGAACAGCGTCGACTTGCCGGCCCCGTTGGGTCCGATCACGCCCACGATGCCGCCCGGCGGCAGCTTGAAGGAGACGTCCTTGAACAGGCATTTCTCGCCGTAGGCCTTCTCCAGGCCTTGGGCCTCGATCACCATGTCGCCGAGCCGGGGGCCGGGCGGGATCTGGATCTGGGCGTAGGTCTGCTTGGCCCGCTCGGCGGCGTTCACCAGCTCGTCGAAAGCCGCGAGACGGGCCTTGGACTTCGAGCGCCGCGCCGAGGGCGAGGAGCGCACCCACTCAAGCTCCCGCTCGATGCTCCGCTTCTTGCCGGCCTCCTCGCGCTCCTCCTGGGCCGTGCGCTTGGCCTTCTGCTCCAGCCACCCGGAGTAGTTGCCCTGGTAGGGGATGCCCTTGCCGCGGTCGAGCTCGAGGGTCCACCGGGTCACCTGGTCCAGGAAATAGCGGTCGTGGGTGACCAGGATCACGCAGCCCGGGAAGGCCTCCAGGTGGTGCTGCAGCCACGCGACGCTCTCGGCGTCCAGGTGGTTGGTGGGCTCGTCCAGCAGCAGCATGTCGGGCTTGGAGAGCAGCAGCCGCGCCAGCGCCACCCGCCGCCGCTCGCCGCCGGAGAGGGTGTCCACCTTCCAGTCGTTGGGCGGGCAGCGCAGCGCATCCATCGCCATCTCGATGCGGCTGTCGATGTCCCAGAGGTCGCCCGCGTCCAGCTTCTCCTGCAGCGCGGTCATCTCCTCCATCAGCTCGTCGGAATAATCCTCCCCAAGCTTGGCTGCGATGGCGTTGTACTGGTCGAACAGGCGCTTTTCCTCGCACCAGGCGATGACGTTGCCCCAGACGTCGAGCTGGTCGTCGAGCTGCGGCTCCTGCTCCAGGTAGCCCCGCTTCACGCCGTCGGCCGGAAAGGCCTCGCCGGAGAAGTCCTTGTCGAGCCCGGCCATGATCTTCAAGAGCGTCGACTTGCCGGAGCCGTTGACGCCCACCACGCCGATCTTGGCGTCGGGATAGAACGACAGCCAGATGTTCTCGAACACCTTCTTGCCGCCGGGAAAGGCCTTGGTCAGGCCCTGCATCTGGAAGATGTACTGCTGCGCCATCGGGCGTCCGGGTCTCGCTGCAACGGGGAGGTCGCGAGCAGATAGCGGCGACAATGGGCCGGCGCAACGCCGTCGGATGGGCCGGCCCCGTGGCGCGCGGCGCCAGGCTGCGCCGTGGGAACCGCCCCAGGTCTTTTGCGTAAGTCCCGGTGAGACGGGCCGAATTCGGCTTCGCCGCAGCTGACACGCGAAAA
>NZ_DATIMC010000080.1:0-4436 GCF_035475775.1 Phenylobacterium sp.
TCAGCGCAAACCCAGATCGCGCTCGCGCTGCACCCGCAGCCGATCCCACTGCTCGGCCATCTCCAGAAGCTGCCTCTGCTGATCGGGCGGCATGCGTCGCGCCAATTCGCGGCAGTCCTCAGCGTTGCGCCTGTAGTCGTCCAGCCGCTTCACAGGGCCCTCCGACCATTCTTATTCGCTCGCGGGCCTGGCAGATCGAGGACCAGGCGGTCTGTACGCTATGGGCCTTATCTTGGCGCGATCGCAGCCGCGCCGCTCCAGACCTTCTCGGCGCATGCGAGCTTGCTTCAGGATTTGCGAATTACGGTGAAGCCCGCTGATTGGCAGCCGCGGTTCGCGGCCGCCCGGGCGTCGAGCGCCCTGCCACCGCAATCCCAGGCCCGGCCAGAGGGGTCGGCGAGCGGCGCCGCAATCCTCCCTGACGCCGCCGCCATAACGGCGCCATGCTGCGCGCGCACCGGCGAGGGCGGGATGGACGACGAGGGCGGACGCGCGCCGCAGCGCAGGAAGGACGGGCTCAAGGCGCCGCCGCAGCTACGGCCGGGGCCGGCGCTGGCGCTGGGCGTGCTCGCAGCGGCGGGCTCGATCGCGCTGCGCTGGATCCTCGCGCCCCTGCTCGGCGGCGAAGAGCGCCTGATCGCCCTGTTTCCCGCCCTGATGCTCGCCACCTTCTACGGTGGGATTGCGGGCGGGGTGAGCTGCCTGGTGCTCGCCATGATCGGCGCCTGGTACCTGTTCCTGGGCGAGCCGGGCTCGTTCGTGCTCGCGCCGCACGAAGGCGCGGGACTGGTCGCGCTGCTGGTCGACGGCGGCGGGATCATCGCCGGCGTGGTCGCCATCCGCCGCCTGGTCGTGAGCCTGGAGCAGGCGCGCGAGGCGGAGCGGGTGCTGGCGCGCGAGCTGCAGCACCGGGTCAAGAACAACCTGGCGGTGGTCGAGGCGCTGGCCGCCGAATCCGCGCGCGGCGCGGCCGACCTCCCGACCTTCATGGAGCGCTTCCTCGGCCGCATGACCTCGCTGTCGGCGGCCCAGCGGCTGCTCAGCCGCGACGCGGCGCTGAAGGCCGGCGTCGGGGAGGTCGTCGAGGCGGTGCTCGCCCCGTTCCAGGCCCGCGACCGGATCGCCTGGTCCGGCGAGCCCTTCGATCTCGACGGGCCTCAGACCGCGGCGCTGGCGCTCTGCCTGCACGAGCTGGCGACCAATGCGCTGAAGCACGGCGCGCTCTCGGCCGAGGCCGGGCGGGTGCGCATCCACTGGTCCCGCGCCGGCCGCACCGGCGAGATCTCCTGGACGGAGCAGGGCGGCGCCTGCGCGCGGGAGCCGCAGCGGACCGGCTCGGGCCTGAAGCTGCTGCGCCGCGGGCTGGAGTCCGGCCGGCCGGCGACGGTCGCCTTCGCCGCCGGCGGCCTCACCTGGTCGGCGACCTTCCAGGTGCGCGGCTGAGGCGGGCGGGATCGCCGGCGCCGCCTGGGCGGTTACCTCGCTGTCCGATCCTGGGCGAGCGGCGGAGCATTGCAGATGGACGACGCGGGACCTGGCGGCTCGCATACGGTGATCGACCGCCGCGCCGGCGGGGCGTCGTTCCCGGCGGGACGGCGCGAGGAGCTCGCGCGCGCGCTCGGCCGCGCCATCGCGGGCGAGGTGCGCTTCGGAGGCGGCGACCGGGCGCTCTATTCCACCGACGCCTCCAATTACCGCCAGGCGCCGATCGGCGTGGTGCTGCCGCGCTCGGCGGAGGATGCGGTGGCGGCGCTCGACGTCTGTTCGGACTTCGACGCGCCGGTGACGCCGCGCGGCGGCGGCACGAGCCTGGCGGGGCAGACCTGCAACGCGGCGGTGATCTTCGATTTCTCGAAATACATGCACCGCGTGGTCTCGATCGATGCCGATCGCAAGCTGGCGGCGGTCGAGCCGGGCTGCATCCTCGACAACCTGCGGAGCGAGGCCGAGCGGCGTCACCTGACCTTCGGGCCCGACCCGGCGACCCACAGCCGCAACACCCTGGGCGGCATGATCGGCAACGATTCCTGCGGCGCCCATTCGCTGACGGCCGGGCGGACGGCGGACAACGTCGAGAGCCTGGAGGTGGTGACCTATGACGGCCTGAGGATGAGCGTCGGGGCGACCTCGCCCGAGGCCTACCAGCGCATCCTGGCCGAGGGCGGCCGCCGGGCGGAGATCTACCGCGCCATGCGCGAGCTCTGGGACCGCTACGGCCGCCTGTTCGAGAAGACCTATCCGCAGATTCCCCGCCGCGTCTCCGGCTACGAGAACCTCGACCAGCTCGCCTGGGACAAGGGCTTCAACGTGGCCCGCGCCCTGGTGGGCACCGAGGCCGGCTGCGCCATGGTGCTGGGCGCCACGCTGAACCTGGTCGCGAGCCCGCCGGAGCGGCGGCTGGTGGTCGTGGCCTTCCCCGACATCTTCCAGGCCGCCGATGCGGTCTGCGAGATCCTGGGCCACCGGCCGATCGGCCTGGAGGCGATGGGCGGCGAGGTGGCCGAGTTCCTGCGCCGCAAGCACCAGGACGCCGAAGAGCTGAAGGCCCTGCCGCCCGGCGACGGCTGGCTGTTCGTGGAGTTCGGCGGCGACACGGGCGAGGCGGCGCAGGCCAAGGCGCAGGCGTTCGCCAAGGCGTTCGGCGGGCCGCAGCGCCGCGCCGCCGTGGTCAAGGACGCCGCCACCCAGGCCAGCCTGTGGAAGGTGCGCGAGGATGCGCTCGCCGCCTCGACCCATGTGCCCGGCGTCGGCGACACCTACCCCGGCTGGGAAGACAGCGCCGTGCGCCGCGAGGACCTCGGCCGCTACCTGCGCGAGCTCAGGAAGCTGCTGGAGGCCTTCGGCTACCAGGGCGCCTTCTACGGCCACTTCGGCGACGGCCTGGTCCACACGCGCATCAACTTCGACCTGACGAGCCAGCAAGGCGTCGAGCAGTGGCGCCTGTTCCTGGACAAGGCGGCGGACCTGGTGGTGCGCTACGGCGGCTCGCTCTCCGGCGAGCACGGCGACGGCCAGGCGCGCGGCGCGCTGCTGGAGAAGATGTACGGCCCCGAGCTGATGGCCGCGCAGCGCGCCTTCAAGGCGATCTGGGATCCGAAAGGGCGGATGAACCCGGGCAAGGTGATCGATCCCTACCCGATCGCCTCCAACCTGCGGATCGGGCCCGACTTCCGCCCGCCGCCCATGCCCGGCCGCTTCGCCTATGCGCAGGACGGCGGCGACTTCGCCAAGGCGGTGACCCGCTGCGTGGGCGTCGGGTCCTGCCGCGCGCCGGGCAGCGAAGACAAGGTGATGTGCCCGAGCTTCATGGCCACGCGCGAGGAGACGCACTCCACGCGCGGCCGCGCGCGCCTGCTGTTCGAGATGGTGCACGGCGGGCTGATCGACGACGGCTGGAAGAGCCGCGCCGTCGAACAGGCGCTCGACCTCTGCCTGGGCTGCAAGGGCTGCAAGTCGGACTGCCCGGTGCACGTCGACATGGCGACCTACAAGGCCGAGTTCCGGGCGCGGCACTACGAAGGCCGTCTCCGGCCGCGGGCCGCCTACGCCATGGGCCAGATCCGCCGCTGGGCGGAGCTTGCCCAGCACGCGCCCTGGCTGGCGAATCTCGCGACGCGGGCGCCCGGGCTCGCCACGCTCGCCAAGTCGGCGGCGGGCGTCGCCCAGGCGCGGCGCATGCCGGCCTTCGCCCGCCAGACCTTCCGCGCCTGGTGGCGGGCGCGCGGCGGACCGCGCGCTCAGGGCCGGCGCGTGCTGCTGTTCCCGGACACCTTCAACGACTTCTTCCGGCCGCAGACGGCGATCGCCGCGGTCGGAGTGCTGGAGGGGCTGGGCTACCGGGTGGAGGTCCCGGCGGCCGCGCTGTGCTGCGGGCGGCCGCTCTACGACTGGGGCTGGGTCGACCAGGCGCGGGGGCTCTGGACGCGGACGCTGGAGGCCCTGGGCGAGCCGATCTCGGCGGGTGTCCCGGTCGTGGGCCTGGAGCCGGCCTGCGTCAGCGCCTTTCGCGACGAGCTGCCGGGCCTGTTCCCGGCCGACGAGCGGGCCCGCCGGCTGAGCGCCCAGACCCTGTTCCTCACCGAGTTCCTCGACCGCGAAGGGGCGCACCCGAGCCTGGGCCGCGCGGTCAAGGCCAAGGTGCAGCTCCACTGCCACCACCACGCGGTGCTCGATGCGGCGGCGGAGATGCGGGTGCTGCAGGCCGTGGGCGTGGAGGCGCAGGCGATGGCCTCCGGCTGCTGCGGCATGGCCGGCGCCTTCGGCTTCGAGGCGGCGAAGTACGAGGTCTCGATGCGCGCCGCCGAGCGGGTGCTGTTGCCGCAGGTGCGCGCCGCGCCGGCCGAATGGGTGATCCTGGCGAACGGCTTTTCCTGCCGCGAACAGATCGAGCAGGGCGCCGGACGGCCGACCCTGCACGTGGCCGAGCTGCTGGCGGG
>NZ_DATIMC010000081.1:0-8436 GCF_035475775.1 Phenylobacterium sp.
TCAGCCGCCGGCCACCACACGCAGGTTGGGCGCGGCCCCGCTCCGCTCGCCGCGCACCTGGGCCACCAGCCGGAAGATCGCCTCGCGCACCGCATCGCCGTCGCCGTTCGCGGTCAGCGCCTCCAGCTCGCCGATATGCGAGCCCCTCAGGCGCAGCGGCGCGGAGGAGACCACCTCCAGCACCTTGGGCGCGCAGGGTTCGGCCCGTTCGCTGTCGTCCAGCAGCGCCTCGGTCAGCTTCTCGCCGGGGCGCAGGCCCACGATCTGGATCTCGATGTCCTTGCCGGGCGTGCGGCCGGAGAGGGCGATCATCTGCCGGGCGAGATCCATGATCCGCACCGGTTCGCCCATCTCCAGCAGGAACAGGCGCGCCGGCCCGCTCGGACCGTCCGCGCTGGTCGCGGTGGCGTGCAGCACGAGCTGCGCGGCCTCGGGAATGGTCATGAAGAACCGCGCCATGTCCGGATGGGTCACGGTCACCGGCCCGCCGCGCTCGATCTGCGACTTGAAGATCGGCACCACCGAGCCCGCCGAGCCCAGCACGTTGCCGAAGCGCACCGTGGCGAAACGCGTGCCGTTGGAGGTCTGCTGGCTTTGGATGACCGCTTCGGCCAGCCGCTTGGTCGCACCCATCACGCTGGCCGGGTCCACGGCCTTGTCGGTGGAGATCAGCACCATCTGCGCCGCCCCGCAGGCGCGCGCCGCCTCGGCCACGTTCCAGGTGCCCACCACATTGGTCAGCACGCCCTCGCACGGGTGGCGCTCGACCATCAGCACGTGCTTCAGCGCCGCGGCGTGGAACACGAGGTCCGGCGCCTGGTCGCCGAAGACGGCGTTCAGCCGCTCGCCGTTGCGCACGTCGCAGAGCACGGCCCGGCAGGAGACCTGCGGATATTTCTCGGTGATCTCGCGCTCGATCTCGAACAGCGCCGTCTCGGAGAAGTCGAGCAGGCTGAGGTGGGCGCACTGGAAGGCGGCGACCTGGCGGCAGAGCTCCGCGCCGATCGAGCCGCCGGCGCCGGTGATCAGCACGCGGCGGCCGCGGATCAGCCCGCCCACCGCGCGGCGGTCCAGCTCGATCGGATCGCGCGCCAGCAGCTCCTCGATGTTGATGTCGCGCATCGGCACGAGGTTGACGCCCTCGTGGTGCGCCAGCTCGACGATGGACGGCAGCCTGAGCAGCCGCACGCCGTCGTTCTTAAGCCGGCCGAGCTGGTCGGCCGTGAGCCCCTTGAGCCGCGCCGGCTCCTCCAGGAACAGCACCGCCCGGGGATAGCGATTCCAGCGGCGCAGATCGGCCAGCGCCGCGTCCAGGTTTTCGAGGCTCTCGATGATGCACACCCCGCGCACCTGCTGGCCCACGTCGCGCGGCTCGGCGGCGACGATGCCGATCGGGGTGAAGCTGCGGTCGTGGCTGCGGGCCACGTCGCGCAGGTAGGTGTCGGCGAGCGAAGGCGGGCCGATCAGCAGCAGCGGCGGCGCCTGGGCCGCGCGGTCGTTGAAACTCTTCAGCGGCGAGAGCGCGACGAACGCCCGCTCGTGCAGGGCACGGCGCAGCACGCGCACGCCCATCGAGGCCGCCATCTGGAACACCGGCGCCAGGAACAGGGTCGAGCGTGGCACGCCGCGGGCCCGGTCGAGCACGAACACCCAGAGCAGGAACACCCCGGCGGTCAGGATCGCGATCCGCGCCAGCACCAGCACGTCGCCGATCGAGACGTAGCGCCAGGGCGACAGCTCGCGGCGGAACAGCACGGTGAAGCCGCCGGCCAGCGCCGCATAGAGCACCACCAGCTGGATCAGGTTGAGCGAGGGCAGGTCCGAGAAGCCGAAGCCGGTCAGGCGCAGCGGCGCCACCGCATAGGCCAGCGCGAAGGCGAGGGCGGCCAGCACCACGTCGGCGACGATGGTCTGGGCTCGAAACGCCACTCGCTCCATAGGCCGCACCTCGTTCGCGTTGCGAGTCGTCAGCATATGCTCCCGGGAACGGCGACCAAACGGTTAAGGCGCGCCTCGGAGCGCGCTCGCCGGCGGCGGAGCCCGGCGACGAACGGCAGCCTGGCGGAGCGCCGCGAGCTTAGGAACCGCGCCGGGACGGCGCAAACGGATTTGCCCCCGCCGCGCTCGCCGGCCCGCGAGTGCGCCTTTCCGGCGACACCCTAGACGTGTCAGAACAGCACGCCGGTCTCCACCATCGCCCGCGCCTGGCTGTCCTTGTCACCCGTCGCCCCGAAGCCCGCGCCGGGCGCCGCCTTGTCGAGGCCGGTGTAGGAGACCTCGCCGCGGATGAAGAAGGTCTTCAGCTGCCAGGTGGGCGTGAGCGTCAGCGACCAGGCCCGGCTCTTGGGCCCGTAGAGCAGGCTCTGCCCGCCGGAGGAGGCGATGTACTCGGCCCGCCCGGCGAGGCTGAAGCTCGGGTTGAAGCTGTACTTGGCGAGCACCGCGCCGCCGAACGCCGAGCCGGAGGCGGGCAGCCCCGCCCGGGTGCTCTTCGGCGTGTGGCCGTACTGCAGGTAGGGAATCACCTGCCAATTCCCTTCGGTGTGGGTCCAGATCAGGTTGAAGATATCGCCGTTGTTCTGGGGAACGGGCGTGGCCAAGCTCGCCTTGGAGGTCTTCCGGAACTGCACCGATCCGGCGGCGGCGACGGTGTCCTGCTTGCCGATCGTATAGGTGACGAGCGCCGAGCCGGTGGTGAAGCGGTTCGAGTAGTAGCCGTCGTTGACCGACAGCGAGACCGCCCAGGGCCCCTGGGTGAAGTTCGCCTGCACGCCGCGGCTGATCGCCGGCTCCTGGTTCCACAAGAGGCCGCGCGCGACGTTCATGTTCTGGAAGGTGAAGGTGTATTCCGCTCCGATCAGGGTCGGCAGCTTGCCGGCCATGATGCTGAAGTTGGCGTTGGGGGCGATCTTCACATAGGCGAGCGGGACCCACTTGTAGGTGAGGTCCGGCAGTTTGTCGGCCTTGACGTAGGGCGCACCGAGCGAGGGCAGGGAATAGGCCCCGCCCTGGATATAGAACTGGACGACGCCGTCGGTCTTCTGGACCTCGAGCTGGGCGTTGGAGAGGTCGGCGCGGCTGTCCTTGTCGCCGGGCACGGAGTTGTCCTGCCAGAGACCGAGGCCGGTGAGCTGGCCGCTCAGGTAGATCTTGCCGAACCCGGTCGCGTAGCCGATCGGGTTGGCGTTGGCCGCCAGCGGCGGGGTCATCGCCGGGCTCGCCAGCGGATCGGCGTGCGCGGCGCCGGCCGCGAGGCCCAAGGTCATGGCTGCGGCCCCCGCCAGGCCGATGGTCTCGAATGGCTTCATCGTGATCCCCTCGTCTTCGGCCTTGTCCGGCGCGCCGGCGGCCATGCGGGGACTGGGGACGGCTTGGCTGGCGCGGTCCATCCGCGCGGCTCAGCGGCCGCGGTTCTCTGCGCCGCTGATGGAACTTTGGGCGCTCGCAGGCGGCGGCGCCGTTCGATTGGGCGCCGCGGGCCGGGGCTTCAGCGGGCCACGAGCGGCGCGAAGCCCAGGTGGCTGCCGGCGTCGACCAGCAGCGTCTCGCCGGTCACGTGGCGCGCGGCCGGCGAGGCCAGGAACACCGCGGCGTCGGCGATGTCCTCCGGCGTCGAGGCGGCCTTCAGCGGGGTGTTGGCCGCCGCATTGGCCCTGACCCGCTCGGCGCCGGCCTCGCCCAGGCCCTTGCCGAACCAGGGGGTGTCGATGAACCCCGGGCAGATCGCGTTCACGCGCACCTTCGGCGCCAGCGCCCGGGCCAGCGACAGGGTCATGGTGTTGAGCGCTCCCTTCGAGGCCGCGTAGGGCACCGAGGAGCCGATGCCGGTGACGCCGGCGATCGAGGCGGTGTTGACCACCGCGCCCGCCCGCGGCCCGGCCTCCAGCAGCGGACGGCAGGCGCGGATCATCTGGAAGGGGCCGACCACGTTCACGCCGTAGAGCCTCAGGAAGTCCTCGCCCGAGACCCGGTCCATGTCGCCGTGCGCCGCGAAGGTCGTCGTGCCGGCGTTGTTGAACAGCGCGTCGATGCGCCCGAAGTCCCGCGCCGCCGCCGCGATCCGCCTGCAGTCGTCGTCCGAGGCCACGTCGCCCTGCACCGTGACCGCCTTGGCCCCGGCGGCCTCGACCTCGGCCGCGGTCTGCTTCGCCTCCTCGGCGTTCGAGGCGTAGTTGACGATCACCGCGCTTGCGCCGCGCCGGGCGACCGCGACGGCGATCGCGCGGCCGAGCCCGGTGGAGGCGCCGGTCACCACCACCACGAAGTCCTTGAAGTCGTCCGCCGCCATGGCCGTCTTTCTCCCGCGCCTGCCTGAAGGCTTCCTAGCGCCCGGCGAGCGGCTTGTCTCGGTTGCGGCCGCGCGGGCTCCGGGGCTAAGCCATCGGGCATGGACGACCACCAGCTCACCCAGCTCGGCCGCGACGTGCGCGGCTTCGCGAGCCCGGACGAGGCGGTGCTGGAGCGCGCGCCCAACCCGCAGAAGGGCGTGCTCTACCTCGCCCGCTTCACCGCGCCCGAATTCACCTCCCTGTGCCCGGTCACCGGCCAGCCCGACTTCGCCCACCTGGTGATCGACTACGCGCCGGCCGACTGGCTGGTCGAATCCAAGTCGCTGAAGCTCTACCTGGGCTCGTTCCGCAATCACGGCGCCTTCCACGAGGATTGCACCGTCGCCATCGGCCGCAGGATCGTCGAGGTCGCCCAGCCGCTCTGGCTGCGCATAGGCGGCTACTGGTTTCCGCGCGGCGGCATCCCGATCGACGTCTTCTGGCAGAGCGGGCCTGCGCCCGAGGGCCTGTGGCTGCCCGACCAGGGCGTCGCGCCCTACCGCGGCCGCGGCTGAGGCGCGGAGCGCTTCCCTGAGGTCAAGCTCGGCTGAACGTCTGGTCTTCGGAGGCCGCGCGCCGTATTCCGGAGTCTAGGCTGTCCGCCGGGCAGCATTCGTCGCCCCGGCAGGCGTCGCCTTAATTCTCCTGGCGAGGGAAAAGCTCGGCCGCCGGCGCCGCCAACCCGATAGGCGCTTTCCAAACGCTTCCAACCGGCCTATATCTGGCCTCGCCCAACTCTCCTCGGGCGTGTCACCTCAGGCCGGACGGCGCTTGGCGCCGCCCGGCCGTTGTGTTTCCGGGCCGCGGATTCCCGCGAATGCCCGTCATCCCGGACGGCCGATAGGCCGATCCGGGACCCAGGCGCGCCGCGCGCCGCCGCTGGGTCCCGGCTCTCCAGCCCGCTGCGCGGGCTTCCGGCCGGGATGACGGATGGGTGGCGCCGACATGCGATGAACTTCCTCCATCGAGGAGGAGGGGTGTGTTCAGCGTTGCGCGTCCCAGTGGCTCACCAAGCTTTCGACGTGCGGCCGCTCCCGCTCGCGGGGCGGCTCGGCGGGCGTCCCGATCAGCACGAAGCCGGCCACCCGCTCGCCGGGCGAAAGCCCGAGGATCGCCTGGGCCTCGGGGTCGTAGGCGTACCAGTCGGTGATCCAGTTCGCGCCATAGCCCATGGCCAGCGCCGCATAGAGCAGGGTGGTGCAGACCGCGCCCGCGGAGAGCCGCTGCTCCCATTCCGGGATGTGCGGCGCCTTGGGCGAGGAGATCACCGCGACGCCGAGCGGCGGGACGGTCAGCTTGCCGAGCTTCGCCGCGGCCTGGGCGTCGCCCCGGGATTGGGCCAGCGCCTCCAGCCGGGCGGCGAAGGCGGCCTTGCTGTCGCCCTCCAGGATCACGAACCGCCAGGGGGTGAGCTTGCCGTGGTCGGGCGCATGCGTGGCGAGCCGCAAGAGCTGGTCGAGCTCCTCGGCCGTGGGCCCGGGCGCGCGCAGCGTCATGGCGGAGGCCGAGCGCCGGCGGGCGAGGAAGCGCAGGACCTCGGGGGCCGGGACGACCGGCAAGGGCTCGCCGAACTCGGCGGCGGGCGGCAGGGCGACGGGCACGGGCGCCTCGTTTAAGAAAGCCGAAGGTGGCGCCTCTTTATGGGTGCGCCGGCGTCCGGGACAAGGCGAGCGCGCGAGATGGCCGAGAAACCCGCCTGGCTGAAACCCCACGGGCGGCCCTGGACCCGCGGGCCCGGCCGCGTCGTCTTCGAGAACCCCTGGATCGAAGTGACCGAGTTCGACGCCGTCGCCCCCACCGGCCGGCCAGCGCATTACGGCCTGGTCGGCTTCAAGAACCATGCGATCGCCGTGCTGCCGATCCACGACGACGGCTGCGTCACCCTGGTCGGCCAGAACCGCCTGCCGTTCGCCGACTACAGCTGGGAGATCCCCGAAGGCGGCGGCCCGCTCGCGGTCGATCCGCTGGACGGCGCCCGGCGCGAGCTCGCCGAGGAGACCGGCCTGGAGGCCGATCACTGGCGCGAGGTGTTGCAGGCGCAGCTCTCCAATTCGGTCACCGACGAGCTCGCCTTCGGCTTCATCGCCACCGGCCTGCGGCAGGCCGCGGGCGGCCATCAGATGGACGCCACCGAGGACCTCGCCATCGCCCGGCCGCCGTTCCGCGAGGCCTTGCGGGCGGCGCTCGACGGCCATCTGAAGGACGTCCTGACGCTGGCGATGCTGCTGCGCGCCTACCATATGGCCCGGGAAGGGGCGTTGCCGGCCGCGCTGGCGCGCGCCATGCTAGGATAGGGGAGAAGGCCGATGGGGCGGGAGGACGCGATGAGCGGACGGCTTGAAATCGTCGATCCGGCGACCGCGCCGCCGGTCTGGGCCTCGCTGCGCAACGAGGCCGCCCAGGCGGCCAGGCAGGAATCGGCGCTGGCCAGCGTGCTGGCGGCCACCATCCTGAACCATGAGAGCCTGGGCGATGCGCTCTCCTACCAGCTCGCCCGCAAGCTGGGCGATCAGGAGCTGCGCGCCATGACCCTGCGCGACATCTTCGAGGAGGCCTACGAGGGCCACCCCGAGCTGGTCGCCATCGCCGAGGACGATCTCAAGGCGGTGTTCGAGCGCGATCCCGCCTGCAAGGGCTATGTCCAGCCGTTCCTGTTCTTCAAGGGCTTCCAGGCGCTGCAGACCCAGCGCGTCGCCCACTGGTTGTGGGGCCAGGGCCGCGAGACGCTGGCCTTCTACCTGCAGAGCCGGGTGAGCGAGCTGTTCCAGGTGGACATCCACCCCGCCACCCGCATCGGCCGCGGCATCTTCATGGACCACGGCACCGGCATCGTCATCGGCGAGACCGCGGTGGTGGGCGACGACGTCTCCATGCTGCACGGCGTCACCCTGGGCGGCACCGGCGCCGAGCGCGACGACCGGCACCCGAAGATCGGCAAGGGCGTGCTCCTGGGCGCGGGCGCCAAGGTCTTGGGCAACATCGAGATCGGCGACTACGCCAAGATCGCCTCCGGCTCGGTGGTGCTGAAGCCGGTGCCCAAGGGCTGCACCGCCGCCGGCGTCCCGGCCCGGCTGGTCAACTGCCCGACCTGCGACGAGCCCGCGCGGAGCATGGACCACACCCTCGCCGAGGCTGTGTACGACTACGTGATCTGAGGTTTATCGCGCGCGCCGGACCGGCTAGGTTCGCCGCCCGACAAGCCAGGGAGCGTGGGCGTGGACGAGAAGACCATCCGCAAGATCGAGGGCCACCTGCGCGGGACCTTCGCCAATGCGCGGATCGCCCTGCATCCGCGGCCCAAGCAGAAGGACAGCTGCGAGGTCTACGTCGGCGAGGAGTTCATCGGCGTCGTCTTCCAGGACGAGGACGACGACGGCTCCTTCATGTTCGAGATGGCGATCCTCGCCGAGGACCTGCCGTAGTCCGCTGGGCTCCGCTTGCGGCGACGCCGCGATCCTCAAACCACGAAATGCACGAAATCGACGAAAACCGCGGCTGCGCCTTTCGTGTCCTTTCGTGTTCTTCGTGGTTCCAACCTGGTTCGTCGGCGTGGCTAGCGAACCTGCGCCACCTTCAGGCTCCCGGCGGGCAGGGGCTCGAGCGGCGGCTGGGCCTCGGCGGGGCCGAGCCAGGCGGCCCACTGTGCCTTCGGCAGGATGACGATCTGGCGGTTGTGGAAGGGGGCGATGTCGAGGCCGGGCTCGGCGGTCAGCATGGTGAAGCGGTCGTCGCGCACGAGGCCCGCGATGCAGAACAGCTCCGAGCCGTCGGCCGGCGTGAACAGCCACTTCGACTTCGGATACTTCGCGCCCGTGAACTCGTAGAAGCCGTCGGCCGGGATCAGGCAGCGGCCGTTCGGGAACCTGCGCCCTTCGGAGCGGAAGTTGATCACCGGCGGCCGCCCGGGCTGGGCGAATCCCCAGCGCAGCTGCTTCAGCTCCGCGCCGTCGGGCGAGCCCAGGACGACCGGCGCGGGATCGGTCGGGCGGATGGAATCCCGCGGCTCCAGGTTCGGCGCGCCGCCCAGCCAATGGATCGGCAGCCGGATCCGGCTGAACTCCTCGGCGATCTTATCCAGCGACTGCTTGAAGCGGTATTCGTTGCACAT
>NZ_DATIMC010000082.1:0-28246 GCF_035475775.1 Phenylobacterium sp.
CAGCCAGAGCAAGCTGATCGTGGTGCCGCTCCGCATCGAGGACGTGAGCCCCAACGATGCGTTCGCCTACGAGTTCGCCACGCGGCAGTGGATCGACTTCTTCGCCGATTGGGAGTTCGCGATCCAGCAGCTCGCCCAGCGCATCGCCGCCGCGACGCACGAGGCGAACGCCGGCGCGGTGACCGAAGATCCCGCGCCGGAAACCGACATCTCGGAGCGGGCGCCGAAGGCGGCCGGGGAGCCGCCGGCCGAGCCCGAACCGCCGAAGCCCTCGGCGAAGCCCGCACCTCCCGCTTCGGCGAAGGCGAAGCCGAAAGTCTTACCGCCGGCGGAGATCGGCGAGCAGAGCGCCGCGCGCTCGCGGGCGCCGCTCTACCTGGCCCTCTCGGCCGCCGCTGCACTTGCGCTGGCGGCCGGCCTGATCCTGCCGGGCGCGCTTCGTCACAAAGCCGGTCCGGCCGGCCCGCGCATCATGGCCGCGGTGCATCCGGCCGCCCCCGCCGGGGTCCAGCAGGTCTCCATCGAGGTGGCGCCCGATCCGACGCTCGCGCCGCTTCCGTCAGCGGCCGCCAATGCGGACGCCGTCCCCGCGGAAGCGGCCCCGGCCGCCGACAAGCCGGCTCCACGCAAGAGGAAGTCGGCGCATCCCGCCCGTACGGCTGACAACTACGTGCCCTACTGAGGCGTCGCGGCGGGGGAAGCGCGTGTCAGTCGCCAGTTCGCCGCCCGCCCGCAGGAAGGCCGCGAGGGCCCCTGAGGCCGCCGCTCCCGCCCTCGCGCCCCACGCGCCGCGATCGCCGCTGCACTTCGCGCAGGTGGCGTTCGCCGGGCACAACCGGCCCGAGGATCTCGGCGACCCCGCCGCGGCGCTGGTCGGCCTGAGGCGCGCCTTCGCCATGCTCGCCGACGCGGGCGCGAGCCAGGCGCGGCTGGTGACTGGGCTCGCCCCCGGTGCGGACCTGCTGGCCGCACGCGCCTGGCGCGACCAGGGTCTGGGTCCCATCCACGCCGTCTTTCCGTTTCTCGATGCGCCGTTCGAGCCGGGTTCGGACGCGCTCGTCGAGTCGTCCACATGGCTCGACGGAAGGGGCTCGGAGGCGATGGGGCGCAATCCGCATCTTTCCCAGACGCGGTGGCTGATCGGCGCGGCCGATCTCTTGGTGGTGGTCTGGACCGGCGAGCACGCGCGCGGGGCCGGCGGCACGGCCGATGCGGTTCGCCTGGCCCTGGAGCATGGCATCCCGGTGCTCTGGGCGCAGCCGGGAGAGCGCGCGGCGCTCAGGATCATCCGGCCGGAGCACCTCGACGAGGATTTCGGCTTCCTCGAATTTCTCGACGAGCTGCAGTTCGCTCGCGAGCCCCTGGTGCGCGCCGCCACTCCGAAGGCGCTGCATGACGCGCTCGCCGATCTCGGGCTCGGCGACGTCCACGACGAGATCGAGCCGCCCGCCGCCAGTCGTGGAGAGCCGCACTCCAACGTCTACCGGCTGTTTCGGCGCTGGCTCGGGGGCCGCTCGATCCCGTTCGCAGGCGCTCCGCCGCCGTCGGACCTGCTGGCGCAACCCGGTTTCGCGCGGCTGACGCAGGCCTACGCCGCGGCCGACGCCAGGGCGAGCGCGCTCGGGTCCGTGCACCGCTCCCACCAGTTGATCCTGCTCGGAGTGGCGATCCTGATGGCGTTCGTGGGCTCGGCCTCGGCGCTGTGGCCCGAGATCAAGCTGGCGAGCGTGACGGGCGAGCTGCTGCTGGCCGTGTTCGCGCTGCTGCTCTGGGCGGATGCCGAGCGCGGCCGGCGCAACGAGCGCTGGGGCCACGCGCGCCGCCTCGCGGAGGACCTGCGGCGCGAGCGCGTCGCCTGGGCGATCGGCGTCAGCACCGTGCCGCATGGCATCGGGCTCTCCAGCGTCAAGCCCGCGCGCCATGTCCGCCGCCTGGCGGGACTGCCGAGCGGGGCCTTCGGTCCCGAACGGGTGGCCGCCTGGGGCGCCTGGGCGGTCGATGAATTGATCGCCGGTCAGGCGCACTATCACCGCGGCCAGTCGATCATCAACGGCCGGATCGCCCATCGCGTGCATCAGGTGGAGAACGCGAGCCTCGCCATCCTGATGAGCGGGCTGCTCGTCTATGTGGCGGCCGCGTTCGGGATGAGCATCCTGGGGGCGGAGGCGCCGCACTGGCTGGGCGGCCTCGTCACGGTCGCAGGCGCGATCGTCCCGGCGATCGGGGCGGCGGGCCTGGCGCTGGAGGCGACGCTGTCGCTGGGCGAGCAGGCGCAGCGCAGCCGCGTGCTGGCCGGGCGGCTGGACATCCTGGCCAAGGATGTCGGCGCCGCCGCCCGGCTGGAGGCGGTGCAGGCCGCAGCCAAGGCGGCCATACGCCTGCAGCAGCAGCAGGAGGATCATTGGACGGAGGGCGCGGTGCGCCGCCGGTTGTTCCGTGGCGGTTAGCGGAGGCGCCGGCCCGCTTTCCCGGCCGCGGCGGCTGTGCCACTGTGGTCAAGCTTGGGGGATGAAATGTACGCACGACTGATTTCGAGTCTGGGCGCCCTGGTCCTGTTGAGCGCCTGCGCCGGCGAGACTGGCGGCGGCGTCGCGCCTCGGGCGGCGGAGCCCGCGCGCCAGATGTCCGAGTTCCGGGCGAGCGATTTCGCCTGGTCGCGGGCGCCCGGGCGGGGCGCCATCCAGGGCCAGGTGACCTATCGCGTGGCCGGCGCGGCCTACAGCTGCGCCTCGGCGCCGGTGGTCCTGACCCCGGAGACGCCGTGGGTGCGCGCCCGCATGATGATCCTCTACCGTTCGGATCAGGCGGCCGCGGAGCCGGCCGAGGATGTGCGCGGCCGCACGCCGCCCGAGCGCAGCCAGGACTACTCGGCCTTCATCCGCCGCACCACTTGCGACGCGGGCAGCCACTTCAGCTTCTCCGGCTTGCCCGATGGCTCCTGGTTCGTGATCACCGTGGCCCGCCCCCCCGCCGGCGTCGCCGGCCGCGAGATGGCGCTGATGCGCCGGCTCACGATCCGCGGCGGGCAGACGGTGAACGTTCGCTTGTAGGCGGCTCCGGTCCTCGGGATCACGCCCACGTCATCCGAATTCATGCATCCCGCGGTCGCTAGGGGAGTTTCCCGCCCGCAATGCGAAGGTTTGCGGGAAAAACGAGGCTTGGCCGTAGTTTAGGCGCGGGTCTTGCGGCTGGGGCGTTGCTGGGCGCACTCGCCGGGCCCGCGCTGGCCCAGCCGGATCTCGGCCCCGGGCCGGACCGGGCCCCGGCCACCTCGGCGGCGGAGGCCTGGACATCCGAAGACCTCGCCGCCCTCCGCGCCGCGTTGCGCGAGGCCCCGGCCCATGGCCTCGACGCCTCGGCGCTGGCCCGTGCGCTGCAGACCGCGGGTCCCGACGATCCGGGCCGGCTCTCGGCGGTCGCGCTCACCTACGCGCGGGCGCTCGCCTTCGGGGTCGTCGATCCGAAGCGCATCCACCAGAGCTTCAGCCTCGAGACCAACCGCGGCGACCTCGCCGGCGAACTGCAGGCGACGCTCTCGCAGCATCGGCTCGGCGAATGGCTGCAGTCCCTTGCGCCGCAAGACGCGACCTATCGCGCCCTGTCGCGCGCCTATCTGCAGACGCGCGCGGCGGTGCGGGCGCACCCCGCAGGGCCCGCCCTGCGCGCCAGGGCCCGCACGCTCGCCCTCAACCTCGAGCGCCTGCGCTGGCTCGACCGCACGCCCCCCGCCACGCGGATCGATGTCAATGTCGCCGCCGCCCGGCTGTGGTTCCTGATGGACGGCGCGGTCCTGGATTCCCGCAAGGTCGTGGCCGGCGCGCCCGGCCACGAGACCCCGCTGCTGCAGGCGAGCTTCCGCCGGATCGTGGTCAATCCCCCCTGGATCGTGCCGCATGACATCGCAGCCAAGGAGATCCTTCCGAAGGGCCGGCGCTATCTCGCGCGCCATGACATGCGCATCGTCGACGGCCGCGTCATCCAGGAGCCCGGACCGGACTCGTCCCTGGGCGCGGTGAAGTTCGACCTGCAGGACGACGCGGACATCTACCTCCACGATACGCCCCAGCAGTCGGCGTTCGAGCGCGCCGACCGGCACCTGAGCCACGGCTGCGTGCGGGTGGAGGACGCCGTGGGCTTCGCCCGCCTGGTGGCCGAGCAGTTCGGGGCCGCCGACCAGCTCGATGACCGCCTGGCCTCGGGCGAGACCGCCTCGGTGTCGCTGGACGCCGACGTGCCGGTGCGGCTGCTCTATCTCACCGCCTACGTCGACGACGGCGGGGTGCATTTCGCCAGAGACGCTTATGGCTGGGATGCCGATCTCGCGCAGGCGCTGGACCTCGGCGAAGATGCGCTCGCGATCCCGGTGAAGCCCGGGCCGTGATTCAGGATGGGCTCGCCGCCGGGCCGATGGTCGGAGCGACAGGATTTGAACCTGCGACCCCTTGACCCCCAGTCAAGTGCGCTACCAGGCTGCGCCACGCTCCGAGGCCCTGCGGCGAGGGGCGTCTTCTAACGGCTTCCGCCGCCCCCGCAAACGCCTAATTGCCGACCTCACCGTCCGCGATTCATCCAGCCGATCAGCGGCAGCAGCGGCACGCCCCAGAGCACGCCGGCGAGGCTGAAATAGACCACCTGCACCCACCAGGTTTTCGGCACACGATCGCTGAGGGTCGCGGCGGCGACCACGTAGGCCATGAGGAAGACCAGGATGCCGACCATGCCGATCAGCTTGCGGAAGCGGGCGCTCATGGGCCGCTCTTAGCGGCCCGCGCGGCGGGGCGGAAGCATGGACGCGAGGGGCGATTGGCGCTAGCGGGCGGGCCATGACCTCCTTCCTGCGCTCCGACCGCTCGCGCGCGGTGGCCGTCTGGCTCGTCGTCGTGGCGGTGATGGTCACCGGCATGGTGATCCTGGGCGGGGCGACGCGGCTGACCGGCTCGGGGCTTTCGATCACCGAATGGGCCCCGGTCACCGGCGTGATCCCGCCGCTCGACCCGGCCCACTGGCAGGCCGAGTTCGCCCGCTACCGGCAGATTCCGCAGTACCAGCTCCTGAACCGCGGCATGAGCCTGGCGCAGTTCAAGTTCATCTACTGGTGGGAGTGGTCGCACCGGTTGCTCGGCCGGCTGCTGGGGGTGGTCTTCCTGGTCCCCTTCCTGTGGTTCGCGATCCGGCGCGAGCTGTCGGCGCGGCTGATGTGGCGGCTCGCGGCGATCTTCGTGCTCGGCGCCCTGCAGGGCGCGGTCGGCTGGTGGATGGTGGCGAGCGGACTGCAGAACCGGGTCTTCGTCGCCCCCGAGCGCCTGATGATCCACCTGGGCCTGGCCTTCGCCCTGCTGGCGGCGCTGGTCTGGACGGCGCTCGACGCCGCCGCCGGCCTGTCGCGGCAGACGCTGCCCAGCCCCTGGGGCGCCCGCGCGCTGGCGTTCGCGGGCCTGCTCTATCTTCAGGTGCTGCTGGGCGCGCTAGTCGCCGGCAACCACGCGGGCCTGGTGTTCAACGACTGGCCGCTGTTCGACGGGCGGCTCTGGCCGCACCCCTACGCCGGGCCGGGCGTCTGGGCGACGCTCGCCCACAGTCAGGGTGCGGTGCAGCTGCACCATCGGATGGTCGCCTACCTGGCGCTGATCGCCGCGCTTGGGCTCGGCTTCGGCGCCTGGCGATCGAGCTATCTCGCGCCGGACGCCAGGCGCCTGGCGCTGGCGGTCGTGGCCGCGGTGCTGCTGCAGGTGGCGCTGGGCGTCGCCACGCTGATGATGGCGGTGCCGATCGCGCTGGGCGTGGCCCACCAGCTGATGGCGGCGATCACCTTCTGCCTCGCCGTCGCCTTCGCCTGGCGGGTGCGTCGCGTCTGAAAAGGAGGGATAGCCGTCATTGCGGCTCTGCATGGCCAGCATAAGCGTGAGCGCGCGCCCCTGCGGCGCATTCGGGGGATCCGATGAGACGCGCTTCAACCCTGATCGGCTCGGCCGCCGCCGTCATGGTCGCCGCCTTCGTGGCTTCGGCCGCCGGGGCTCCGGCCCCTCAAGGCCCCAGCTACACGGCCGACGGCAGGATGGTCTTCCCCAAGGCCTATCGCAGCTGGGTCTATCTCTCGACCGGGATGGACATGTCCTATGTGGACCGCGCCGGCGATCCGGACATGCACGTGCTGGACAACGTGTTCGTGAATCCCGCGGCCTACGAGGCGTTCCGGCGCACCGGCCGCTGGCCCGACAAGACGGTGATGATCCTCGAGGCCCGACGCGCGATCCAGAACGGCTCGATCAACAAGCGCGGCCGCTTCCAGGCGGACGTCGTGGCCCGGGAAGTCCACGTCAAGGACCAGGCCCGCTTCAAGGCGACCGGCGGCTGGGCCTTCTTCGGGTTCGAGGGGGCAGGGGAAGCCCCGGCCAGGATGATCCCGGCGGACGCCGGCTGCATCGCCTGTCACGAAGGCCATGCGGCGGTCGACACCACCTTCGTCCAGTTCTACCCGACGCTGCTGCCGCTGGCGCGCGAGAAGCAGACGCTGAGCGCCGCCTATCTGAAGGAAGAGTCAGCGGTAAAATAATACCGTTGACGAAAACCGGCGCAAATACAAGGTGCTGGCGACGAGTGCGAATGCCGAGTTGACACGCGGACCGGGGATCGGCATATGCGCCGCTCACCTCGGGCGGCGTGCGCCTCGAGCTCGAGCTTACGGACCCATTCGCATGATGAAGACCACGGCTTCGCTGAAGCCCGCCGAGGTCGAGAAGAAGTGGATCGTGATCGACGCCCGCGACGCCGTGCTCGGCCGCCTGGCGTCCTTCGTCGCCACCCGGCTTCGCGGCAAGCACCGCCCCGACTACACCCCGCACGTGGACTGCGGCGACATGGTCGTGATCGTCAACGCCGGTCAGGTGAAGCTCACCGGCAAGAAGCTCACCGACAAGGTGTTCTACTGGCACACCGGTCACCCGGGCGGGGTGAAGCGGCGCACCGCCGGCCAGATCCTCGGCGGCAAGCACCCCGAGCGCGTCCTGGAGAAGGCCGTCGAGCGCATGCTGCCCAAGGAGAGCCCGCTGGCCCGCAAGCAGATGACCCATCTGCGCATCTACACCGGCGCCGAGCATCCGCACGAAGCCCAGAATCCCGAGACCATCGCGTTCGCCCAGCTGAACGCCAAGAACGTGCGGAGCGCGTAAGAGCGATGTCGGAAACCCCCGCCACGGAAGCCACCGGCTTCGACGCCCTCAAGGGCATGGGCACGCAGGCCGAAGAGATCGTCCGCGAGCCGAAGATCGACGCCCAGGGCCGCGCCTACGCCACCGGCAAGCGCAAGAACGCCATCGCGCGCGTCTGGATCAAGCCGGGCAAGGGCAAGATCACCATCAACGGCCGCGACCAGGAGGTCTACTTCGCCCGCCCGGTGCTCAGGATGATGATCGCCCAGCCACTGCAGCTGACCGACCGCGCCGGCCAGTTCGACGTCATCGCCACGGTGGAGGGCTCCGGCCTGTCCGGCCAGGCGGGCGCCGTTCGTCACGGGATCTCCAAGGCGCTGACCTATTACGAGCCGGCGCTGCGCGCGGTGTTGAAGCCGCACGGCCTGCTCACCCGCGACCCGCGCGTGGTGGAGCGCAAGAAGTACGGCCGCGCCAAGGCGCGACGCAGCTTCCAGTTCTCGAAGCGCTGACCGCGCGCGAAGCTTCGCGATCGGACAGGGGCGCTTCGGGAGACCGGAGCGCCCCTTCTCTTTTCGACTGGCCCGCAAGGGGACCGCCCATGGCCCACACAGTCTTCATCGACGGCGAAGCCGGCACCACCGGCCTGCAGATCCGTCAGCGCCTGGCGGGCCGCAAGGACCTGGAGCTGGTCTCCATCGAGCCGGCCCGGCGGAAGGACGCCGCGGCGCGCGCCGAGCTGCTCAACGGCGTCGACGCCGTCGTGCTCTGCCTGCCCGACGAGGCGGCCCGCGAGGCGGTGGACCTGATCACCTCGAACAGCGTGCGCGTGGTCGACCCCTCGACCGCCCACCGGGTCGCCCCCGGCTGGGTGTTCGGATTTCCGGAGCTCTGCAAAGGCCAGCGCGAGGCGATCGCCGCCGCCAAGCGGGTGAGCAACCCGGGCTGCTATTCCACCGGCTTCATCGCCCTGGTGCGGCCGCTGGTCGAGGCGGGGCTGATCCCGGCTCGCTGGCCGGTCACCTGCAACGCGGTCTCCGGCTACACCGGAGGCGGCAGGGGGCTGATCGCCGAGATGGAGGGCGCGGCGCCGGAAGGCGCCTCCGACGCCTACCGGACCTACGGGCTGACGCTGGCCCACAAGCACGTGCCGGAGATGCAGCTGCGCACGGGCCTCGAGCATCCGCCGCTGTTCGCCCCCTCGGTCGGCCGCTACGCCCAGGGCATGATCGTCGAAGTTCCGCTGCAGCTATGGGCGCTGCCCGGCCGGCCGGACGCGCAGGACCTGCGCGCCCAACTGGCCGCCTGGTACGAGGGCGAGCCGTTCATCGAGGTCGCCTCCGAAGCCGAGTGCGGCGAGCTCGCGGCCGCGCGGGCCGGGGCGGCGGGCTATGTGGCGGGCCTCGATCCCGAGGCGCTGAACGGCCAGAACCGCATGCGGCTCTTCGTGTTCGGCAACCGCCAGCGGGCCCAGGCGAGGCTGGTGGCGCTGCTCGACAACCTGGGCAAGGGAGCCTCGGGCGCCTGCGTCCAGAACCTCAACCTGATGCTCGGGCTGGAGGAGGGCGCCGGCCTCTGAGGCCGCACCGCTTCGGGTCGCCTGGCGTCGAACGGGCTAAGGGCCTGAAAGCGCCGCCGAATCCGGCTGCCCAACCCCCTGTTAACCGGTTTGGCCGCATCCTCCAGGCTGGGGATCATCTAGGGCGGGGGCGATGGCCAAGTCCGGTCGCAAGAGCGGAGCCGAGCGGCGAACCGTGGATGCCGACGCCGCCCGCGCGGCGGTGCTCGAGGTGCTGGGCGCCGTCGCCCGCAGCGCGCCCGTCGCCATGGTGGTCTACGACCGCGACCTCACCATCGTGCACGTCAACGCCCGCTGGGAGTTCGAGATGCGGCTGGCCGCCGCCGAGGCGGTCGGCCGCCGGCTCTACGACCTCGATCCCAAGGCAGTGCTCTGGAAGCCCATGTTCGACGCGGTGCTGGCCGGCGACACCATGAGCGGCGACAAGGTGCGCATCCGCCGCTTCGACGGCTCGGTGATGACCACCGACACCGTCATGGCGCCCTGGCGCGACGCCGAAGGCGCGGTGGCGGGCGTGTTCTCCATGTTCCGCGAATCGGACGGCCAGGAGGCGGGCTCCTACGAGGCCCAGCGCCTGCAGCGCCGGCTGGAATCGGCGATCCGCCTGGCCGGCATCCAGGTCTGGGAGATGGACTATCGCAGCGAGGAGATGTGGGGCCTGAACGGCGCCGAGGTCACCCGCGGCTCCGCCAACGTCGGCTTCAGCGATTATCGGGCCGATCCCTGGGCCAATGTGCATCCGGACGACCGCGATCGCGTCCTGGCCGAATTCGCGGCCCACCCTGGCGGCGACACGCCCTTCGTCTCCGAATACCGCCTGAACCTGCCCGACCGCGAAGTCTGGGTCTCGTCGGCCTCGGCCAGGCGCGTGGGCGCCGACGGCAATCCGGAAGTCAACTTCGGCGTGCTGAGCGACATCACCGCGCGCAAGCGGGCGGAGCTCGCGCTGGTCGAGGCCCACAAGGCCGCCGAGGCCGCCAACCAGGCCAAGAGCGAGTTCCTGGCCAACATGAGCCACGAGATCCGCACGCCAATGAACGGGGTGATCGGGATGAACGGGCTCCTGCTGCGCACCGCCCTCACGCCCGAGCAGCGGAAATTCGCCGAATCCGTGCGCGTCTCGGCCGACGCCCTGATGGGCATCATCAACGACATCCTGGAGGTCTCGAAGCTGGAGGCGGGCAAGGTCGACCTCGAGACCATCGAGTTCAGCCTGACCGAGGTCGTGGAGGACGCCGTCGAGCTGCTCTCGCCGCGGGCCAGCGAGAAGGGCCTCGAGCTCACCGCCTATGTGGACGAGGCCGCCCGTGGCAGCTTCCGCGGCGATCCCACGCGCGTGCGGCAGGTGCTGCTCAACCTGCTCTCCAACGCCGTCAAGTTCACCGATGAGGGCTATGTCGCCGTCGAGGTCCGCGGCCTGCGCCAGGGCGACGGCCCGGTGCGCGTGCGGATCGAGGTGGAGGACACCGGCATCGGCGTCAGCGACAAGGCCAAGCTGTTCCAGAAGTTCGAGCAGGCCGACGGCTCGATCACCCGCAAGTACGGCGGCACGGGCCTGGGACTGTCGATCTCGCGCCAGCTCGTGGAGCTGATGGGCGGCGAGATCGGCGTGCGCGACCGCGAGGACGGCGGGGCCATCTTCTGGTTCGAGCTCGAGCTGGAGGCCGGGACCAGCCTCATCCGGCCGCGTGCGGCGCACCACCTGCGCGGCGCGCGCATCCTGGTGGTCGACGACGTGGCGCTCAACCGCGGCGTCTTCCGACGGCAGTTAGAGGACGAGGGCGCGATGGTGACGGAGGCGCAGAGCGGGCCGGCGGCCATCGCCGCGGTGCGGGAGGCCGCGGCGGCCGGCGCGCCGTTCCGGCTCGTGCTGATGGATCAGATGATGCCTGCGATGTCCGGCGAGGCGGCGGCCGCGGAGCTCCGCGCGACCTGCCCGGACGACCACCTCAAGATCGTGATCGCCGCCTCGATCGGCGAGCCGAGCGAAGGCGCGGTGCGGCCCGGAGTCGACGCGTTCGTCACCAAGCCCGTGCGCCTGAAGACCCTGCTGGGCTGCCTGAGCGGCGTGCTGTCGGATGCGCCGGCCGCGGTCGCGCCCGAAGCGGCCGCCGCGCCGCACGCCGCGGCCGAGTCGGCGGCCGGCCGGGTGCTGCTGGCCGAGGACAACGAAATCAACATCCTGCTCGCCCGCACCATTCTCGAGCAGATGGGCCTCGAGGTGACCGCCGTGGTCAACGGCGTGGAAGCGGTCGAAGCCGCCGAGGGCTACGGCTTCGACCTGATCCTCATGGACGTGCAGATGCCCGAGATGGACGGTCTGGAGGCCACGCGCCGAATTCGCGCCGGCGGCGGGCCCTCCGCGGCGGCGCCGATCCTGGCGATGACCGCCAACGCGCGGATCAGCGACCGCGAGGCGTGCCTGGCGGCCGGCATGACCGACTTCCTCGCCAAGCCCTTCACGCCCGACACCCTGATGTCGGCGCTCGCCCGGCTGTTCGACGAAGGAAATGGATCGCGGGACGATCAGGCGGTCGCCTGAAGCCCTTGCATCCGCGCGGTCGTGACGTACGTATTCGGATCATGACCCAACATCTTCCCCGCCGGGATTTCCTCCTGGCCACGACCCTGTTCCTCGCCGTCCCGCGCCTCGCCCTGGCCGCCGACCGCTACGCCAAGTCACCGTGGCGCAAGCTGACCGACGCCGACTGGAAGAAGCGGCTGCCGCCGGAGTCGTACGAGGTGCTCCGGCACGAGGACACCGAGCGCGCCGGCTCGAGTCCGCTCCTCAACGAGCACCGCAAGGGGACCTTCGTCTGCCTCGGCTGCGGCCTGCCGCTCTTCAAGTCGGCCTGGAAGTTCGAGAGCGGCACCGGATGGCCGAGCTTCTACACGGCGATTCCCGGCTCCCTCGGCACCAAGGTCGACCACCTGCTCGCCATCGAGACCCGCACCGAATATCACTGCGCCCAGTGCCTGGGCCACCAGGGGCACATCTTCAACGACGGGCCCAAGCCCACGGGCCTGCGCTATTGCGACAACGGCGTGGCGCTGAAATTCATCCCCGCCTAGGTCGGCTGGCCCGAGTCGGCTTCCGAGGCCTCTCCGCCCGCGTCCGGCAGGGTGATGTGGCCCGAGCCGGTCACATTGGTCTGGAGCTGCTTCGGCTTGCGGCCCAGCGTCACCTCGCCGGAGCCCGAGACGTCCAGCCTGGCCCAGCTCTTCGGGGCCAAGGTCGCCTGGCCGGAGCCCTGCAGGTTCACCGCGGCCTCGTCGAGCGCCAGATGAGACAGGTCCACGTGGTCGGATCCGTTCATGATCAGGTCGAGGCGCCTGGCCGCGCCATCCACCGTCACGTCGCGGCTGCCGAACGCGCCGATATGCAGGCGGTCCTGATGGTAGTTGCGGATATCCAGCTTGCCGGAGTCGTAGGTCTGGAACGTGGTCACCCTGGGCGCCGTGAGCTCGATGCTGATTCCCGCATCCCGGTAGATGCGCCGCGTATCCTGGCCCTCACGAACATCCCTGGGCGCGATCATGGATTGATCGAGCACCAGGCCCTCGATCGCGTCCTTGGGCCCGCGCACCACCAGCCGCGGCGGCCCGTCGGCCTGGGTGAAGGTCACGTCGGCCGGGATCTGCACGACCAGGGTCTCGCCGCCCTTCCACGGAAGCTCGCGCGTGGTTTCCGGTCCGGCATAGGGCCCCGTGTGCGTCCAGTGGACGTCCACGCCCCGCCCGGTCCAGCCCCAGGCGGCCGAGGTGATCAGTTCCGGCCCGCCCAGCGCCACCGCCGCGGTGATGCAGACGACGCTGAGGAAGAAGCCCGCGAGCGCGATCATGGACAGCACCCGGATCATGCGACGCTCCCTTGTGTTTCGGGTTCCAAGGCCGGCTTCAGCAGCCGGTAGTGCAGCCGCCCGTACCAGACGAGCGCGTTGATCAGACCGATGGTGATGATGGTCAGCACCGCCCCGACCGAGGTCGCCGCGGCCATCAGGCCGAGCCCGCCCAGCAGGGCGGCGCCGGCGCCGCCCGGCACGCCCACGAAGGGACCGCCCGCGAACACCGCCGCTCCGGCGATGAAGATGGCGACGACCGCCGCGCCCACACCGATGATCGCACCCGCGACGCCCATCAGGATCGGCAGCAGGAACATCAGGTCGAGGGCGCCCAGCCCCAGCACAGCGAACACCGCCGCGCCGGCGGAAGAGGGCGAGCGCGTCTCCTCCCACCGCTTCAGCCCCGCCTCGGCCCGCAGCTCGCGCGCCAGCCGGCCCGGATCGCCCAGGGCGTCTGCGACCTCGGCTTCCGGCCGCCCCGCCTTTTCGCCCTCGCTGAAATGGGTCTCGTAGTCGGCCAGGATCTCGGCCTGGGTCTGCGGCGGCAATCCGCGCAGCCCCTCCCGGAGCCGGGCCATGAAGGCCTGACGGGTCATGGGGCCCCTCCAACGATGGTCTCGACGGCGCGCGCGAAGGACGCCCAGGCCGCCTTCTGCGAGGTGAAGCTCGCCCGTCCGGCCGCGGTCAGCCGGTAGTACTTGCGAGACGGGCCGGCGGGGCTCTCCTCGAAGTAGGTCTCGACGAGGCCTTCGCCCTGCAGCCGCCGCATCAGCGGATAGATGGTGCCTTCGCCCATGCCGATCAGCTCGGCGAGCCGGGCGGCGATCTCGTAGGCGTAGCTGTCGTGCTCCGAGAGCAAGGCCAGGACGCAGAGGTCGAGGACGCCCTTCTTCAGCTGGATCTCGATGCCCTCGGGCACGATCGGGCGCCTCCTTGCGCCGTCATCGGGTACCGCAAGGTAGCGTGTTATGCAAGGTACTGAGTCTTAAACCTTAGTAATGGCGGCCGAGACCGACGCCTGATCCTCGATGCCGTTTGGCGCCGCGCGGCTCGGCAGGGCGGCGCCGTAGCCGAGCCGCGCCATGAGGCCGCGGTGGCGCACCATGGCGAGCTCGGCCACCGCCCATCGATTGTCGGCGCCCGCCACAGGTTCGAACGGGACGCGGCCATGGCCGACGACGTTCTCCGAGCGGGAGGGCCGCGTCAGGCCCGATGGCCTTAGACCCAAGGCCTCTCCCAACTGATCGACGGTCGCCGCGAAGTCCCCGTCGAGATCCTCGTATCGCACGAGATGGATGCTGGGCGAGCGCGCCGCTGCGTCCAACCACCGCTGAACATGATCGGCCCAGCGGTCCAGCATGGTGGGCGCCTGCCGATACTGCAGCCGCATCAGGCGGCCCATGGGCTCGGATGTGGCGAACTCGAGCACCGTGGCGCACCGCGGTCCCTCGGTCCACGGCCAGCTGTGCAGAAAGCGCCAGTAGGATGCCAGGACGTCGGCAGGGTGGCGATAGACGTAGATCACGGAGATCTCGTCGCCGCAGCGGGGCAGCGCCTCGGCGAAGAATTCGAAGGCGTGGTGCGTCTTGATGATGTTCGCCGGACGGACGGCGGCCAGCTGGCGGATCAGGTCGGCGACGGCGTGGGAGGCGAAGTAGTTGATATTGAAGCTGGTGTGATCGAAATTGACCCAAGGCGCCGAGATGAAATCGAAGCAGCTCGCCAGTGTGTTCATGGTGAAGTGCGTGCCGGACCGCTCGTGGCTCGCGACGATCAAGGGCCTCCGCCCTTCAGGCAGCTTGGTGAAATTCATGAGGACGCCCCGCAGCCGAACCCGCCGCAATCCAGGATTACAGCGCAGCGCGATCTATGAGCAGATTCGAGCCAAAATCGGGCAAGGCAAGGCGCGAAATGACGCCCAATTCGCACAACCGTGACGCGTGACGCCCACGCCCGAACAACAGGACCTGGCGGCGGCGATCGGCCGCGTCCTGCAGGCCGACGCGGAGATCGAGGCCGCCTGGCTGGGCGGCAGCCTGGGCCGCGGCGCGGGTGACGCGTTCAGCGACGTCGACGTGATCGCGCTGGTGGCGGACGGAGCCGCCGCGGCCGTCGGCAGGCGCTACGCCGCCGATGTCTCGGCGATCGCCGAGGCCGTCCTGGTGATGCCGCTCTACCGCGCCCGCATCGTCAGCGTGGTGACCAGCGACTGGCGGCGCTTCGACCTCAGTTTCATCGAGGCGGCCGATCTCGCCCGCTACGCAGCGGGATCGGTCTCGGTGCTGTTCAACAAGGGCGTGCGCAGCCCCCCGACGCAGCCGAGGACGACCTATCAGGCCACGCCCGCGACGGTGCTCCCGCTGGTCAAGGAGTTCCTCCGCGTCGCCGGCCTGGCGTCGGTGGCGTTCGGTCGCCAGGAGTGGATCCTGGCCCTGTCGGGACTTCAGATCCTGCGCGGCCTGACCCTGGATCTCATGCTCGAGGAGAACGGGGTCGGCCCGGCCGAGCGAGGTGGGGCCCTCCGGCGCAACCCGTTCCTCTCCGAAGAGCAGCGTCGGGCGCTGGAGCAGCTCGCCCCCGTGGCCGCCAACCGCGAGAGCCTCCTCGCCGCCAACCTGGAGATCGCAGCGGTGTTCCTGCCACGCGCCCGCCGTCTCGCCGCGCGTATCGGGGCGGAATGGCCGACGGCGTTCGAAGACGCGACGCGGCGGCATCTGCAGGCGCGGCTCGGTCTGTTGCTGCCCTAAGCAGGCTTTTCAGGAAAAACGCCGCCGACCTGGGATTCGTGTCTCGGCTCTGTCGACGAACAGTCCGAATGGCGCCGCATTTTGCGTTGAAAACGCAGCCATCTCGGACTTGCACTGTTACGTCATAACATTACAGTCGCGCGTTCGCGGCCTTGCTGAATTCCGGCGCGACGAGTGGGAGGGGCGATAGCCATCTTGGACGCTTCGACAAGCGCTCGGCGCGCGTTCGGGCGAGCCGTCGGCGTCGCGGCCCCGCTCGCCGGGCTCGTGCTCGCCGGCTGCGCGGCCGGTCCAAATTTCGAGCGCCCTGGCGCCCCGCCCGCAGACGCGATCGCGCGGCCCTCGGCAGCGGGCCCGGTTGCGACGCCCGGCGTGGTCGGAGGCCAGGCCCAGCAATTCGCGGAAGGCGCCGATCTTTCCGGCGACTGGTGGATCCTGTTCCACTCTCGTGAGCTCGACACGCTCATCGACCGGGCCCTGAAGAACAACCACGACCTGAAAGCGGCCCAGGCGGCGCTCGCCGCCGCCCGTGAGACGACGCTTGCCCAGCGCGGCGCCTTCTACCCTCAGGTCTCGGCCGGGCTCGCGGCGAGCCGCCAGCGGCAGTCCGGCCAGCTGGCGCCCACGCCCAACAACAACGCCTTCGTCTACAGCCTCTACACGCCGCAGCTCAGCATCGCCTACGCCCCCGACGTCTTCGGCCTGACGCGGCGCACCGTCGAGAACGCTCGCGCGCAGGCGTTGGCCACCCGGTTCCAGACGATCGCGGCGCACCTGACGCTCACCACCAACGTGGCCAATACGGCGATCCAGATCGCCGCCTTGCGGGCCCAGATCGACGCCACCCGGCAGCTGGCGGACATCGCCGCCCATGCCGTCGAGGTGGTGAAGTATCAACAGGCCAAGGGCTATGCGAGCGGACTGGATCTCGCCGCCCAGGAGGCCCAGCTCGCGCAGGCGCAGGCCGCGCTGCCGCCGCTGGTGAAGCAGGAGGAGCAGCAGCAGCATCTGCTCGCCGTGCTCACCGGCCAGTATCCCGGCCGGGCCCCGAACGCCCCCTTCGATCTTTCCGGCCTGACCTTGCCGGCGAGCCTGCCGCTCAGCCTGCCTTCGACGCTCGTCGAGCAGCGGCCGGACGTGCGGCAGGCCGAGGCGAACCTGCATGCGGCGAGCGCCCAGGTCGGCATCGCGGCCGCCAACCGGCTGCCGAACCTCCAGCTCACCGCCTCCGCCGGCAGCACGGCGCTCACCATCGGCCAGGTCTTCGGCCCGGGATCGGCGTTCTGGGCGATCGGCGGGCAACTGACCCAGCCCATATTCCAGGGCGGCGCACTCCTGCACCAGGAGCGCTCGGCCAAGGCCGCCCTGGTCCAGGCGGGCGAGCAGTATCAGAGCACGGTGCTGGGCGCCTTCCAGAACGTCGCCGACACCCTGACCGCCATCGACCGCGACGCCGAGGCGCTGAAGGCCTCGGCCGCCGCCGAACAGGCCGCTCGCACCACCCTGGAGCTTTCGCAGCGCCAATACCGCGACGGCTATGCGAGCTATCTGGCCCTGCTCAGCGCCGAGCAGGGCTACCAGCAGGCGCGGCTCAACCTGGTGCAGGCGCAGGCCAACCGCTTCGTCGACACGGTGGCGCTCTTCCAAGCCCTGGGCGGCGGATGGTGGAATCGCCCAGAGCTCGCCGAAGCGGCCCATGGGCACTGAGGGCGGGGGAGGGGCGGTGAGAGCCACAGGGACGCGCCATCGCGCCGCGGCGGCGATGATCGCCGCGGCGGTGCTCGCGGCGCTGGCCGGCTGCCAGAAGGCCGATCCAGCCGAACCGGCGCAGACCACGCCGCAACTCGTCACCCTCACGCCGGCCCAACTGAAGCGGGTCGGGCTCTACACGGTCGCCCTCGGCGACTACGAGAAGAGCGTCGAGGCCACCGGCGTCGTCGATTTCGACAACGACCAGGCGACCAGCGTGGTGGCGCCCATGTCCGGCCCTGTCGCCCGCCTGCTGGTCGAGCCGGGGCAGGCGGTGAGGGCGGGCCAGCCCCTGGCGCTGGTGTCTTCGCCCGACTACGCAAGCGCGGTCGCGACCTTCCGCAAGGCGGACTTCACGGCGAGGAACGCGCGCCGCATCGCCGACGCCGACAAGGACCTGCTGCAGAACAAGGGCGTCTCGGCGCGGGAGGCGCAGCAGGCCGAGACGGACGCCGAGAACGCCGAATCCGACCGCGCCGCGGCGCTGAAGGCGCTGAACGCCTTGAACCTCAGCGCGGTCGACATCCAGGCCATCGCCGCGGGCCGGGCTGCGACGCGCATGGAAGGCGAGATCCGCGCCCCGATCAGCGGCGTCGTGGTGGAGAAGCTCATCAGCCCGGGCCAGCTGCTGCAGGCCGGAACCACCGCCAGCTTCACCGTGGCGAACCTTTCCAAGATGTGGGTCAACGCCCAGATCGCGGGCGCCGATCTGGCCAACGTCCACGTGGGCGACCCCGCCCGGATCGACACCGGCTTGGGCGGCGCGCAGATGTCCGGCATCGTCGACAACATCGCCGCCGAAGTGAATCCCGACACCCGCGCGGTGGTCGCTCGCATCGCGGTCCCCAATCCGGTCGGCGCGCTGCGGCGGCAGATGTACGTCCGCGTCCACATCCATTCCCGGACGCCCTCGACCGGCCTGCTGGTCCCGGCCTCGGCGGTGCTGCGCGATCAGGAGAACCTGCCGTTCGTCTATGTGGCCGCGCCTGGCGGCCGCTTCGCGCGCAGTCACGTGACGCTCGGCGCGCGCGCCGGCGACCGCTACGACATCGCGCAAGGCCTGCAGGCGGGCGACAGGGTGGTCGTCGACGGCGGCCTCTTCCTCCAGTTCATGCAGACCCAGTGAGCGAGCCGGCGCCCTCCGGCGGGGTGCGAACGCCGTCGCCGATCAATCGGGTGGTGGCGTTCGCGCTTCGCCAGCCGCTGCTCGTGGTGATGTTGACGGCGCTCCTGGCGATCGCTGGCGTCTGGTCGCTGCAGCGCCTCCCCGTGGACGCCTATCCCGACCTTTCGCCGCCGATGGTCGAGGTGATCACCCAATGGCCGGGCCACGCCGCCGAGGAGGTGGAGCGGCTGATCACCGTTCCCATGGAGAACGGGCTGAACGGCATCCCTGGAACCACCGTCTCGCGCTCGGTCTCGCTCTACGGGCTCTCCGACGTGCGGCTGACCTTCAGGGACGGCACGAACAATGTCCTGGCCCGCCAGGAGGTGTTCAATCGGCTGCCCGACGTCAGCCTGCCGAGCGGGGTCGCGCCGTCGGTCTCACCGCTGTCGTCGCCGTCGGGACTGATCTACCGCTACGTGCTTCAGAGCCCCGACCGCTCGCCCATGGAGCTCAAGACCTTCGAGGACTGGACGATCGAGCCCCAGTACCGCTCGGTCCCGGGCGTCGCCGACGACTCTGGCTTCGGCGGGGGGACCATGCAGTACCAGGTGCTGTTCGATCCGGTGAAGCTGGCCGGGGTCGGCCTCTCGATCGATCAGGCGAAGACCGCGCTCGCCGCCAACAACTCCAATGCCGGCGGCGGCTTCTACACCCAGGGCGGCCAGTTCTACTACGTGCGCGGGATCGGTCGGATCACCTCGCTCGAGGACATCCAGAATGTTGTCCTGGCTGTGCACAACGGGGTGCCGGTGCAGGTCAAGGACATCGGGCGCGCCGTGATCGGCATCGCCCCGCGCCTGGGCGAATTCGGCTATCAGAACCAGGACGACGCGGTCGAGGGCGTCATCCTCCTGCGAACCGGCGAGAAGACCCAGCAGGTGCTGAAGCGCGTCGAGGCCAAGACCCGCGACCTCAACGCCCACGTCCTGCCGAAGGACGTGAAGATCGTCCCCTTCTATGACCGCAGCGAGCTCATCAAGCTCACCACCGACACGGTGAAGGCCAACCTGCTGCGCGGCATGCTGCTGGTCGTCGTGGTGCTGATCGTCTTGCTCTACGACATTCGCGCCGGCCTGATCGTCGCCGCCGCGATCCCCCTGGCGCTCCTCTTCGCCTTCACCTGCCTGAACGTGCAGAAGGCGTCCGCGAACCTGCTCTCCATCGGCGCCATCGACTTCGGCATCCTGGTGGATGGGGCGGTGGTCATGGTGGAGAACATCTTCCGCCAGCTCGCGCTCCGTCCGCCCGGCGAGCCGCTCGACGTCAAGGAGGTGATCCGCGACGCCGCCTCCGAGGTCGACCGGCCGCTGGTGTTCGCCGTGCTGGTCGTCGTGGTGAGTTTCCTGCCGATCTACGCGCTCGCGGGCCCCTCCGGGACCCTCTTCCGTCCCATGGCCGACACCATGATCTTCGCCCTGATCGGGGCCACGGCCGTGACCCTGACCTTGCTGCCGGTGCTCTGCGCCTGGTTCATGCGCCGCGGCGTCCGCGAGCGGCGCAGTCCGATCTTTGAGTGGATGCGCGACCGCTATGCGAAAGGCCTGGATATCTGCCTCGAGCGCCCACGCCTCGTGGTGGGGGTCTGCGCCGCCCTGTTCGCGGGGGCGCTGCTGCTGGCGCTGGCCGTGGGCGGCGAGTTCATGCCCAAGCTCGACGAAGGCGCGCTCTGGGTTCGGGCGACCATGCCCTCGACCATCTCCTTCGAGGAGTCGGCCAAGATCACCCCGCAGATCCGGCAGATCCTGAGATCGTTCCCGGAGGTCACGGTGGTGGGCTCCGAACTCGGCCGGCCCGACGACGGCACCGACGCCACCGGCTTCTTCAACGTCGAGTTCTATGTCGGGCTGAAGCCCTATGGCGAGTGGCGCGGGCCCTATCGCACCAAGGCCCAGCTGGTCGCCGCGATCGACAGGAAGCTGCAGGCTTTCCCGGGGATCATCTTCAACTACACCCAGCCTGCCGAAGACGCCGTGGACGAGGCCGAGACAGGCTTGAAGAGCGCGCTCGCGGTGAAGGTGTTCGGGCCGGACCTGCAGACGCTGGAGACCAAAGGCAAGGCGATCGAGGCGGTGCTGCGGCGCGTTCGCGGCGTCCACGACGTCACCCTGGTGCACGAGCTCGGACAGCCCAGCCTCAGCATCAGAATCGATCGCGACAAGATCGCCCGCTACGGCCTCAACGTCGATGACATCAACGGCCTGATCGAGACGGCCATCGGCGGCGGCGTGGCGACCCAGGTCGTGCAGGGCGAAAGGCAGTTCGACCTCGTCGTGCGCCTCGACAAGCCCTACCGCGACACCCCCGAGGCGATCTCGAACATCCTCGTGGCCACCCCGGGGGGCCAGCAGCTTCCGCTCAAGGATTTCGCCGATATTGCAGTGGCCAACGGCGCGAGCTTCATCTATCGCGAGAACAATTCCCGCTACATCGGCGTGCAGTTCTCGGTGGAAGGCCGCGACCTGGCCAGCGCCGTCCAGGACGCCATTTCCCAGGTGAAAGCCCAGGTTCCGCTGCCACAGGGCTACCGCGCCGACTGGGGCGGCGACTACCAGGAGTACACGGCCTCCCGCGACCAGCTGAAGCTGATTGCGCCGCTGACGCTGGCGCTCATTTTCATGCTGCTCTTCGCGCTCTATGGGAACTTCAAGTTCCCGCTGATCACCCTGGTCGGCGTCCTGCTGTCGGCGCCGGCGGGTGCGGTCGCGGCGCTCTGGGCGACCGGCACGCCGCTCTCGGCGTCCTCGGAGATCGGATTCCTGGCGCTGATCGGCGTCGCCGTGCAGACGGCGGTGGTCTACATCTCCTACGTCAACGAGCTTCGCCTCAACGGAACCCCGCTCGAGGAGGCGATCCGCGAGGGTGCGATCCTGCGGTTCCGGGCGATCGTCATCGCGGCCCTGGTCGCAGCGCTCGGCCTGCTTCCGGCGGCGATCGCCACAGGGGTCGGCACCGACACCCAGCGCCCGTTCGCCCTGGTGATCGTCTCGGGCCTGCTCGTCTGCCTGCTGGTCATCATCTTCCTGATGCCGGCCCTCTACGCCATCGCCGCCCGCCCGGACGACCGGCTGCAGGTCTAGATCGCCTGGGGGATGCGTGCTGGCCGCCTTGAAATCGGCCTCGCTGGGGCTAGCATCCCGAATGACGGGCGCATGGAGGTTCAGGCAAGATGACGGAGGTCGCGGCGCAGGACGCCCCCCGGCTGATCGATCAGCGGATCAAGGACCTGGCCGACTGGCGGGGAACGACGCTCGCGCAGGTCCGTGCGCTGATCCACGAGGCTGCCCCCGACGTCACCGAGGAGTGGAAGTGGCGCGGCGTCCCGGTGTGGTCCCGCGATGGCATCATCTGCACCGGCGAGAGCTACAAGGCCGTCGTCAAGCTGACCTTCTTCAAGGGCGCCTCGCTCGCCGATCCGAAGGGCCTCTTCAACTCCAGCCTGGAGGGCAACACGCGGCGCGCCATCGACATCCACGAGGGCGAGCCGATCGACGCGGCGGCCTTCAAGGCGCTGGTCCGCGCCGCCGTGGCCCTGAACGGCTCGACGCAGAAGCAGCCGCGCTGAGCCTCAGCTCTTGACCTTCACGTAGCTGCCCGGAGCCTCGGCGAGAGGCGCGAGGTTGCCGTGCGCCGGATCGCGGGCGGGGACCAGGTCGCCGGACCGCTGTTTCAGCCACGCGGCCCAGTGCGGCCACCAGGAGCCCGGGTGCTCGATCGCGCCGGCCTGCCATTCCTCCAGCGTCGGGGGCAGGGCCTCGTTGGTCCAGTGCTGGTACTTGTTCGCCGCCGGCGCATTGATCACGCCGGCGATGTGGCCCGAGCCCGCCAGCGTGAAGGTGACCGGGCCGCCGAACAGACGCGCGCCCTTGTAGACCGAGCGGGCGGGCGCGATGTGGTCCTCCTTCGAGGACTGCACGTAGATCGGCGTCTTCACGTCCTCGAGGTTCAGCCGCACGCTATCGAGGGTGAGCTCGCCCTTCGCCAGCGCGTTCTCGCCGTAGAACTTGCGCAGGTAGAAGAGGTGCAGGGTCCTGGGCATCCGCGTCTGGTCGGAGTTCCAGAACAAGAGGTCGAACGGCTTCGGCTCCTTGCCCAGGAGGTAGTTGTTCACGAAGAACGACCAGATCAGGTCGTTGGCCCGGAGCGCATTGAAGGTGTCGGCCATGGTCTGGCCGGAGAGCACCCCGCCGCCTTCGTCCATGCGCTTCTCGAGGTCGGCCAGCCAGTCCTCGCTGGTGAACAGCAAGAGGTCGCCGGCCTCGGAGAAATCCTGCTGGGCGGCGAAGAAGGTGGCCGAGGCGATCGGATTGACCTTCCTGGCCGCCATGTGCGCCAGCGTCGCCGAGAGCAGGGTGCCGCCGATGCAGTAGCCGACGGTGTTGACCTTCGAGACGCCGCACTGGTCCATGGCGGCGGCGACCCCGGCATAGATCCCCTCGCGCATGTAGTCCTCGAAGGTCCTGGTCGCGAGGCTGGCGTCGGGGTTCACCCACGAGGCGACGAAGACCGTGATCCCCTGGCTCGCCAGCCAGCGGATCATCGAGTTCTCGGGCCTCAGGTCCAGGATGTAGAACTTGTTGATCCACGGCGGGAAGATCACCAGCGGGATCTCGCAGACCTGATCCGTCGTGGGAGAATACTGGATCAGCTCGATGATCTCGTTGCGGAACACGACCTTGCCTGGGGCGGTCGCGACGTTCTCGCCGATGCGGAACATCTGATAGTCGGTCTGGGCGATGGCCAGCTGACCGCCGCCGCGCTCCAGGTCGGCGGCGAAGTTCTGCATGCCCCTGACCAGGCTCTCCCCGCCGCTCTCGGCCAGGGCCCTGAGGGCCTCGGGGTTCGACATCAGGAAGTTGGAGGGCGACAGCGCGTCGGTCAGCATCTTGGTGAAGAACTCGACGCGCCGGCGGGTCATCGGCTCGACGCCTTCGACGCCCGCGACCAGCTCGTTCAGCCAGCCGGAGGTGATCAGGTAGGACTGCTTGATCACCTCGAAGACCGGATTGTCGCTCCACTCGGGAGCCTGGAACCGCTTGTCGCCGCGCGGCGCGCTCGCGGCGGCCGTCGGCGCCTCGCCGGACATCCGCCTGGCCGCGCTCTGCCATAGATCGAGATAGCGGCTGAACAGGTCGGCCTGGGCCCGCATCAGCTTGTCGGGCTGGGCGGCGAGCCGGCCCATCACCTCGGTGAGCGCCGGGGCCACATGGAAGGGATCGGGCGACAGCGCCGCCGGCCGCTCGGCGTTCTTCAGCGCCATCTCGGCGATCGCGCCCTGGGCGGTCATGGCCGCCCGCGCCAGGTTCATCGAGAGCGTCTCGATCTGCGCGCGCTGCTCGGGAGTGAAACTGGGGGGCTCGGCCGCGCCTTTTCCGTTCGGCGCGTCGGCCGGACCGTCCGCCTTGCGCGGCCGCGACGCGGTGGGAGTCCGAGGCTCTGAGGTCTGCTCGCTCATCACGCGCCTTTCGGAAGGGGCGACGGCGCGCGCCCTTTCAACGGCGGCGATCATCGCATAAGACCGTGGCGCAAATGTATGCCCTCGCACGCCACTTTGCGATTCGGACCTGGGCGAGCCAGGCGCTGCGGCTGACGGGCTGCGCGGGCGCCTGCGCGCTGATCGCCGGCTGCGTCGGCAATCCGTTCGCCGACGCCCAGGTCGATCCGCATTCGCCGGTGGCGGCCGAGGTGGCCAAGGTGGCGAGCGTCGAGCGCGCCTATCCGACGTTTTCCGAGATTCCGTCCAAGCCCAAGGACGTGCGCCCGCCCGGGCAGTACGGCCAGGCCGCGCGCACGATCGAGCAGGCCGCAGCCGACCTGGAAGCCGAAACCGCGCCCCAGACCTGGTCGCTCACCGCGACGGACGACTTCGCCGCCAAGGCGCGCGCCGCGGCGGGGGCCGAGGCTGCGCCCACCGCCTCGGACGACACGGGCGCCTTCGCCAACTCGGCGCGCGCGCGAGCTACCCCGCCTCCGCCGCCCCGTCGCTAGGGCCCGCGGAGGCAGGATTTCCCATCTCGGCTTGGCTGCCCCGGGTCCGGGGGCTATCCATGCCTCGCCTCAGCTCCCATCAGCCGCAACGGGCCTTCAACACATGCGGCGCTAGAGCGTTCTCCGATGACTCCGGACTTCCATCGCATCCGACGCCTCCCGCCCTACGTCTTCGAGGAGGTGAACCGCATCAAGGCCGGCCTGCGGGCCGACGGCGTGGACATCATCGACTTCGGCATGGGCAATCCCGACATGCCGACGCCGAAGCACATCGTCGACAAGCTGATCGAGACCGCCCGCGATCCCAAGGCCGGGCGTTACTCCGCCTCCAAGGGCATTCTGGGCCTCAGGAAGGCGATGGCCGGCTACTACGCCCGGCGCTTCGGCGTGACGCTGAACCCCGAGACCGAGGTGGTCGCCACCCTGGGCTCCAAGGAGGGCTTCGCCAACCTCGCCCAGGCGCTGACCGCGCCCGGCGACGTGATCGTCTGCCCCAACCCCGCCTATCCGATCCACGCCTACGGCTTCATCATGGCCGGCGGGGTGATCCGCCATGTGCCGGCGCTCTCGCCGGAGGAGTATCTGTCGGGCGTCTCGCGGGCGGTGCGCCACTCGGCGCCGCCGCCCAGCGTGCTGGTGGTGAGCTATCCCTCGAACCCGACCGCCCAATGGGTGGACCTCGACTTCTACCGCGAGGTCGTGGCGCTGGCGAAGAAGCACGACATGCTGGTGCTCTCCGACGTCGCCTATTCCGAGATCTACTTCGAGGACAACCCGCCGCCCTCGATCCTGCAGGTGGAGGGCGCGCGCGACATCGCCGTCGAGGTCAACTCGCTCTCCAAAACCTACGCCATGGCCGGCTGGCGGGTCGGCATGGTGGTCGGCAACGATCGGATGTGCGCGGCGCTGGCGCGGGTGAAGTCCTACCTCGACTACGGCGCCTACACGCCCATCCAGGTGGCCGCCGCGGCCGCGCTGAACGGGCCGCAGGACTGCGTCGAGGAGATCCGCCAGACCTACAAGCGGCGCCGCGACTGCCTGGTGGACTCCATGCGCCGCGCCGGCTGGGACATTCCCGCGCCGCCGGCCTCCATGTTCGCCTGGGCGCCGCTGCCCGAGCCGTTCCGCGAGGCGGGCTCGATGCTGTTCTCGAAGCTGTTGGTCGAGGAGGCGGGCGTGGCCGTCGCCCCGGGCTCCGGGTTCGGCGAATACGGCGAGGGCTATGTGCGCATCGGCCTGGTCGAGAACGAGCAGCGCATCCGCCAGGCGGCGCGCAACGTGAAGCGCTTCCTCGCCCACGCCGAGGAGATCCTCGGCCGCGCCCACAACGCCCTGGCCGCTCAGTGATGACGGGACCAGCGGCTAAGACCTGGCGGGTCGGAATCGCGGGGCTGGGGACCGTCGGCGCCGGACTGCTCAATCTGCTCTCCGACCGGCCGGAATTCGCCCCGGCTGGCGGGCGCGTGGCGATCGGCGGCGTCTCGGCCCGCTCGCGCTCGAGGCCCCGGCCGTTCGACATCTCCAACCTGCCCTGGTTCGACGATCCGGTGGCGCTCGCCACCTCGTCCGAGGTCGATCTCTTCGTGGAGCTGATCGGCGGCTCGGACGGGCCGGCCAAGGCGGCCGTCGAGGCGGCGCTCGCCGCCGGCAAGCCGGTGGTCACCGCCAACAAGGCGTTGATCGCCGAGCACGGCGCCGAGCTCGCCGCCCTCGCCGAGCAACGCGGGGCGCCGCTGCTGTTCGAAGCGGCCGTCATGGGCGGAACCCCGGCCGTCAAGATGCTGCGCGAGGCGATGGTCGGCGACGAGATCAAGTCCGTCGCCGGCATCCTCAACGGCACCTGCAACTACATCCTCACCGAGATGGAGGCCACGGGCCGGCCCTTCGCCGAGGTGCTCGCCGAAGCCCAGCGGCTGGGCTACGCCGAGGCCGATCCGACGATGGACGTGGGCGGCTTCGACGCGGCCCACAAGATCTCCATCCTGGCGGCGCTCGCCTTCGGCTGCGCGCCCAACTTCGCCGCCGCCGAGATCGAGGGCATCGATCAGGTCGAGCTGCTGGACATCCGGCTCGCCAGGGACCTCGGCTACCGCATCAAGCTGGTGGCCTCGGCGGACCGCTCGCCCGACGGCGTGCTGGTCCGGGTGCATCCGTCGCTGGCGCCGCTGAGCCATCCCCTGGCCCAGGCCGGCGGGGCCCTCAACGCGCTGTTCATCGAAGGCGCCCGGATCGGCCGCATCTTCCTGCAGGGGCCAGGCGCCGGGGCCGGTCCCACCGCCGCCGCCGTAGCCGCCGACATCGCCGACGTCATGACCGGGGCCGTGCGTCCGGTGTTCCAGGCGCCCGCCGCCACGCTCGCGGCGTTCACGCCGGTCGAGCCGTCGAAGAGCGTGGGACGCGCCTACCTGCGCTTCCTGGTGAGGGACGAGCCTGGCGTCATCGCGGCGGTCTCGGAAACCTTGGCCGAGGCGGGAGTTAGTATCGAGAGCTTCCTGCAGAAGCCTGTGGAGGATGCGGGCGGTGTGCCGATCGTGCTCACCACCCACGCCGTGGCGGAGTCGGTGCTGAAGGCGGCCATCGAGCGGATCGCGGGCCTGCCGGCGGTGATCGACCGGCCGAGACTGTTGCGCATCGCGCGCATCTGAGACAGGCAGGACACCCGCCGCGCGGACGGCGCCCGAGGAGACCCTAGGCCATGAGTGAAGTTCTCGATCGCACCCAGGTTCTCGACCGGAGCCTGGTGCTCGATGCGGTCCGCGTGACCGAGATCGCCGCCATCGCCGCCTGGAGGCTGGCCGGCCGGGGCGACGAGAAGGCCGCCGACCAGGCCGCCGTCGACGCCATGCGCACGGCGCTGAACGATCTCGACATCGACGGCGAGATCGTCATCGGCGAGGGCGAACGAGACGAGGCGCCGATGCTCTACATCGGCGAGAAGGTCGGCAAGCGAACCGGCCGCATGAAGATCGACATCGCGCTGGATCCCCTGGAGGGCACGACGCTCACCGCCAAGGCCATGGCCAACGCCCTGGCGGTCATGGCCTGGGCGCCCAAGGGCACGCTGCTCAATGCGCCGGACACCTACATGGACAAGATCGCCTGCGGGCCGGGGTATCCGAAGGGCGTCATCGACCTGGACCGCAGCCCGGTGGAGAACGTGCAGGCGCTGGCCCGCGCCAAGGGCGTCGAGGCCTCCGAGGTCACCGTCTGCGTGCTCGATCGCCCGCGCCACGCCGAAATCATTGCGGGCCTGCGCTCGGTCGGCGCGCGGGTCTATCTGATCACCGACGGCGACGTGGCCGGCGTCATGAACACCGCCGATCCGACAACCGGCGTCGACATGTACGTGGGCCAGGGCGGGGCGCCCGAAGGCGTGCTCGCCTGCGCCGCCCTGAAGTGCGTCGGCGGCCAGTTCCAGGGCCGGCTGGTGTTCCGCAATGCCGACGAGCGGGCCCGGGCCGCGCGGGTCGGCATCACCGACCTCGACAAGAAGTACGACCTTCACGAGATGGTTCGCGCCGACGCCATCTTCGCCGCGACCGGCGTCACCAAGGGCGCGCTGCTCGACGGCGTGCGCCTGGAGGACGGCTTCGTCCACACCCATACCCTGGTGATGAACTCCGCCACCCGCACGGTGCGCGAAGTCCGCATGAAGCGGCCGGTCTAGGTCCTCTCCCTCCCTTCATGGGGAGGGACAGACCGCGAAGCGGTCAGGGTGGGGAGGTGTGGGCCAGGCGCCGATCTCACGAGCCGATCGTGACTTCCCCGCCCCGCGCGCCTGCGGCGCGTCGACCCTCGCCAGAAGGGGAGCGAAGGCTGCGTCCGGAACCGACGCAGGGCGCGCCTATGCCGCGCTGGCGGACGAGTGGGACTCGGCGCGATAGTGCCACTTCGGGCGCGGGGAGCGGCGGTTGCCGGACGGAAGCGGACAATTCGGCTATCTGGGCGTCGGCCGCTCGCTGTCGGGCCGCGCCTGGCGAGAGCGCCCCGCCGACCCCGAGACCGTCCGCCGGCACCAACTGTCCCTG
>NZ_DATIMC010000083.1:0-20840 GCF_035475775.1 Phenylobacterium sp.
TGCTGGGCAGCGTGCTGCAGGCGATCGCGCTCACCGCCATGACGGTCGTCTATGTGGAGCTGCGGACGGTCAAGGAAGGCGCCGAGCCCGCGGACCTCGAGCAGGTGTTCACCTGATCCGCCGCACCATCTGGGCCGTGAAGTCGCCGCGTTTCATTGCTATCTGAGGGCCGATGCGCCGTATCGCCCTGATCCTCGCCCTGACCTGCGGCCTGGCCGCCTGCGCCACGGCCCAGAAGCTGGGCGCGGCCAACGACGTGCATGCCTTGCTGATCTCGATCCGCGACGACGACCAGGCCGCCTTCGACGCCCACGTCGACCGCCCGGCCCTGAAGCGCCAGATCCAGGGCCTGATCGAGACCAAGGCCTCGAAGCGCTACGGCGCCCTCGCCGCAGCGCTGGCGCCCGGCCTCGCCGACTTCGCGGGCGACACCCTGGTTCAGCCCTCCATCTTCCGCCAGGTCGCCCGCCAGTACGGCTATGGGAACGACACCAAGATCCCCAATCCGTTGCTGATCGCCCAGGCCCTGAAGCCGCTGCCGGACGGCCGGGTCTGCGCCACCAAGAAGAAGGACGGTCCCTGCACCCTCGTCTTCACCAAGGAATCCGGAATCTGGAAGCTCACCGGCTTCGAGGGCGATGTGAAGGATCTCCACCTCAAGCTCTAGCTTGGGCTAGGCTGGCCGCTCGACAGGGACGTCGGGGGAGCGGACATGGCCTATGACGCGGTGCTTTCGAGCTACGAGAAGACCAGCTTCAGCGACGGCCGCTGGACCCGCGACCTCTACCGCAAGGGCTCGGGCCCGGCGGTGATCATCATCCACGAGATGCCCGGCCTGCATCCCGGCATTCTGCCCTTCGCCGACCGGGTGGCCGAGGCCGGCATGACCGTATTCCTGCCGGTGCTGTTCGGGGTCCCGGGCCGGCCGGCGGGCCATCCCGCCAGCCTGCTGACCATGATCTCCGGCATGTGCGTCCGGTTCGAGTTCAACGCCTGGCGCTCGGGCAAGTCCTCGCCGATCGCCGACTGGCTCCGCGCGCTCGCCGCCAAGGCCCACGCGGAGTGCGGCGGCAAGGGCGTGGGCGCGGTCGGCATGTGCTTCACCGGCGGCTTCGCGCTGGCCATGGTGACGGAGCCCGCCGTGGTCGCCCCGGTGCTCTCGCAGCCCTCGCTGCCGCTGCCGATGGGGCCCGGCAAGGCGAAACGCGAGGGCGCGATCGATGCTTCGCCGGCCGAAATCGCCTGCGCGCGGCGGCGCCATGCCGAGGAGGGCCTGACGGTGCTCGGGCTGCGCTTCCGTGGCGACCCGTTCGTCCAGGACGCCCGGTTCGAGACCCTGAAACGCGAGTTGGGCGAGGCCTTCGAGGCCATCGAGCTCGATCCGCAGGACGCCGCGCCCGGGCCGATGGCCCATCCGCACTCGGTGCTGACCGTCAACCTCGCCGAGGAGGGGCCCACCAAGGCCGCCGAACAGCGGGTGATCGCCTTCTTCCGCGAGCGCACCGGGGCGAAATGAGACGGTCATCCCGGAAAGCGCCACGCGCCTCGGTTCTCCCTTGCGCGAAACCGGGATGACAGCGGAACGAGTTAGGGCTAGAGCCCGCCGCTTCCCTGAGGGCCGCGTCCGATCCGCGCTCCAGGCACGAGGCCCAGATCATGTCGCGTCACCCCCATTCGCCGCGGAGCCCATCGCGCAGCCAGCCGCAAGGGCCCTCGCAACGCCAGCTCCGCGCCGGCGAGCTGGTGCGCCATGCGCTCGTGGAAATCCTTCGCGAGGCCGATATCGCCGACCCGGCGCTCGAGGGCGTCTCGGTGACCGTCACCGAGGTCCGCATGAGTCCGGACCTGCGCCACGCCACGGTATTCGTCGAGCCGCTGGGGGGCGGCCATGCACCCGAGGTGGTCACGGGGATGAACCGGCATGCGCGATTCCTGCGCGGGCGACTGGGGCGCGCCGTCGAGCTGAAGTTCACGCCGGAGCTCAAGTTCGTGCACGACGAGAGCTTCGACGAAGCCGCCCGCATGGACCGGCTGTTCGAGGATCCGCGGGTGAGGCGTGACATCCAGACGACCCGGAAGGGCGGGGACTGATGGGCCGGCGCCGCAAGGGCGATCCGGTCTCCGGCTGGATCAACCTCGACAAGCCCTACGACCTGACCTCCACTCACGCCGTCGGCCGCGTGCGCTGGATCTTCAATGCGCAGAAGGCGGGCCACGCGGGCACGCTCGATCCGCTCGCCACGGGGATCCTGCCGATCGCGCTGGGCGAGGCGACCAAGACGGTCCCGTTCCTGATGGAGGCGGACAAGGTCTACCGCTTCACCCTCGCCTGGGGCCGCACCACCGCGACCTTCGACAGCGAGGGGCCGGTCGTCGCCGAATCCGACGTGCGGCCGGACCCGGATCTGGTCGCATCGGTGCTGCCGCGGTTCGTCGGCGAGATCAGCCAGGTCCCGCCCGCCTATTCGGCGATCAAGGTGGCGGGCGAGCGCGCCTACGACCTCGCGCGGGCGGGCCAGACAGTGGCGCTCGAGGCTCGCCCCGTGGTCATCCACGCGGCCCGCGTGGTCCATGCGCCAGACCCCGACCGCGTGGTGCTGGAGATCGAATGCGGCAAGGGCACCTATGTCCGCGCCCTGGTCCGCGACATCGCCGCGGCGCTGGGGGCCTGCGGCCATGTGAGCGAACTGCGCCGCACCCGCGTCGGCGCGTTCACGGAACAATCAGCGGTCACGCTGGAACATCTTCAGGATTTAGGGCATAAGGCCCGCCAGTCGGAGGCCCTGCTTCCGGTCGAGACCGCGCTGGACGACATCCCGGCGCTGGCCGTGACCGATGAAGACGCCTTCCGCCTGAAGCAGGGACGATCGATCGTTCTCGTTCCCCGACAGGTCGAAGCGGTGAAGGCCAGGCTCAAGCCGGGCTCGCGCACCGTTTCAGCCATGGCGGGCGGATCGGTGGTCGCGCTCTGCGAGATGCGCGCGGGCCGGCTCGAACCTTCGCGCGTCTTCCATCTTGAAAAGAGCGGAGACAGACCCGATGTCGATTACGGCCGAACGCAAGGCTGAACTCATCAAGACCCATGCCCGCGGCGAGGCGGACACGGGAAGTGCGGAAGTCCAGGTGGCCATCCTGTCCGAACGGATCGCCAACCTCACCGAGCACTTCAAGACCCACAAGAAGGACAACCATTCGCGCCGGGGCTTGCTGAAGCTCGTGTCCCAGCGCCGTTCCCTGCTCGATCACCTGAAGACATCGGACGAAAGCCGATACCAGACGCTGATCGAGAAGCTGGGCCTGCGCAGGTAGGCCCATCCATCCGCCGCTCTTCCGCGACAGGCCGGGAGATGAAAGCGGCGGCCCCGAGGACGATCAAGGTCCTCGATCCGTAGCCGAGGGTTCAAGCGAAATCCTCAGGGCCTGTTCATTGGAGAGGATTTCGGAAACCCGACGCCCTGTCCGCCCCCGCCGGGAATCCGCCCGCGGGATGAGAAAGAAGCGAAAATGTTCGACATCAAACGCAAGACGATCGACTGGGGCGGGCGCAAGCTCACCCTGGAAACCGGCCGCATGGCCCGCCAAGCCGACGGCGCCGTGCTCGCGACCTACGGGGAGACCATGGTGCTGGCCACCGCGGTGTTCGCCAAGCAGGCCAAGGCCGGCCAGGACTTCTTCCCCCTGACCGTGAATTACCAGGAGAAGTTCTACGCCGCCGGCAAGATCCCCGGCTCCTTCCCCCGCCGTGAAGGCGCGCCCTCCCAGAAGGAGACGCTCACCTCGCGGCTCATCGACCGGCCGATCCGGCCGCTGTTCGTCAAGGGCTTCAAGAACGAGGTCCAGGTGGTGGCGACGGTGCTCGCCCACGACCTCGAGAACGATCCCGACATCGTCGCCCTGGTGGCTTCCTCCGCGGCCCTGGTGCTCTCCGGCGTGCCCTTCATGGGTCCGATCGGCGCGGCCCGCGTGGGCTTCATCGACGGCCAGTACGTGCTCAATCCGACCCTCGACGAGATGAAGGAGGGCAACCGGATGGACCTCGTCGTGGCCGGCACCGCCGAGGCGGTGATGATGGTGGAATCCGAGATCCAGGAGCTCACGGAAGAGCAGGTCCTGGGCGGCGTCACCTTCGCGCACAAAGGGATGCAGCCGGTGATCGATGCGATCATCGAACTGGCCGAGCATGCGGCCAAGGAGCCCTTCGACTTCGAGCCGGAGGACACCGAGGCGCTGAAGGCGAAGCTGAAGAAGATCGTCGGCGACGACCTCCGGTCCGCCTACGAGATCAAGGGCAAGGCCGAGCGCCACGCCGCCATCGGCGCGGCCAAGGACAAGGGCGCCGCGGCGCTCGCCAAGTCGGAGGCCAATCCCGACGGGGCTGACCCGCAGAAGCTGGCCGGCGTGTTCAAGGAGCTCGAGGCCGACATCGTCCGCCGCGACATCCTGGAGCGCGGCGTGCGCATCGACGGGCGGCGGGTGGACCAGGTCCGTCCGATCGTCTCGGAAGTGGGCGTGCTGCCCCGGGCCCACGGCTCGGCGCTGTTCACCCGCGGCGAGACCCAGGCCCTGGTGGTGGCGACGCTGGGCACCGGCGAGGACGAGCAGCTGATCGACGCGCTCGAAGGCAAGCGCTACGAGAGCTTCATGCTGCACTACAACTTCCCGCCGTTCTCGGTGGGGGAGACGGGCCGCATGGGCGCGCCCGGGCGGCGCGAGGTCGGCCACGGCAAGCTCGCCTGGCGGGCGATCCGGCCGATGCTGCCGTCGGCCGAGGAGTTCCCCTACACGCTGCGGCTGGTCTCGGAGATCTTCGAGTCCAACGGCTCCTCGTCGATGGCCTCGGTCTGCGGCTCGTCGCTGGCGCTGATGGACGCCGGCGTGCCGCTCAGGAAGCCGGTCTCCGGCATCGCCATGGGCCTGATCCTGGAGAAGGACGGCTTCGCGGTGCTCTCCGACATCCTGGGCGACGAGGACCACCTGGGCGACATGGACTTCAAGGTGGCCGGCACGCACGAGGGCATCACCTCGCTGCAGATGGACATCAAGATCCCGGGCATCACCGAGGAGATCATGCGCCAGGCCCTGGCCCAGGCGAAGGATGGGCGCGAGCACATCCTGGGCGAGATGGGCAAGGCCATGGAGGCGCCGCGCGCCCACCTGGGCGAGTACGCGCCGAAGATCGAGACCATCAAGATCCCGGTCGACAAGATCCGCGAGGTGATCGGCTCCGGCGGCAAGGTGATCCGCGAGATCGTCGAGAAGACCGGCGCCAAGATCGACATCGGCGAGGACGGCACGATCAAGGTGGCGGCCGCCGAGCAGGCGAAGATCGACGCCGCCAAGGAGTGGATCAAGGGCATCGCCTCGGAACCCGAGGTGGGCCAGATCTACACCGGCAAGGTGGTCAAGATCGTCGACTTCGGCGCCTTCGTGAACTTCTTCGGCTCGAAGGACGGCCTGGTGCACGTGAGCCAGATCGCCAACCACCGGGTCGACAAGGTCTCCGACGTTCTGCGTGAGGGTCAGGCCGTGAAGGTCAAGCTCCTCGGCTTCGACGATCGCGGCAAGACCCGGCTCTCCATGAAGGTCGTCGATCAGGAGACCGGCGAGGACCTGTCGAAGAAGGAACAGCCGGAGCACGAGGAGGCGTAAGCTTCCCGCCGCTTCGGCGAACGGATCGAGGCGGCTGCAGCGATGCGGCCGCCTTTTCCTTGCGCTCAGCGCCGCGCTTTGCGGGCGGCGTAGCGGGCGTCGCGCTTGGCCTGCCCCTCGGCCTTGGTCAGCTGCTTGCGCTCCTTGCGGGCCTCGCGCTTCTCGGCCAGCGCCTGGGCCTCGAGCGCCGCAACGGCGGCCTCCTCCGCGGCGGCGGCGTCGGTCCTGGCCTGGGCCTGGGCCTGCTTCTCCGCCGTGCGCGCGGCGCGCACCTCCTTGAGCTCGGCGGCCCGCATGGCCGGGCGCTCCGCGTGCAGCGGGTCGGTGACGGCGACCTTCGGCTTCAGCTTGTCGAGCAGCGCCGCCTTCGCGGCGGCCGCCGCGGCCAGGCGGTCGGCGAGGCGCGCGCCCTTCAAATCTCTCATCGGAAGCCTTCTGCGGTCCCGCGGACGTGCGGGAAGGGCCTCAGCCTACAGGATTTCCCCGCCGCAAGCCGCCGCAAAGCAAAGGACCCGCCTCGCGGCGGGCCCCTCGTCTCTCTCCGGCTAACGCTCAGCCGCGCAGCTTGCGCAGCAGGACGTCGATGTCGCGGGCCATGCCGGCGTCCTCCGCCTTCAGCGCCTCGATGCGGCGGACCGCGTGCAGCACGGTGGTATGGTCGCGCCCGCCGAAGCGGCGGCCGATGTCGGGCAGAGACCGCGTGGTCACCTGCTTGGCGATCCACATCGCCACCTGCCGCGGCCGGGCCACCGCGCGCGCCCGGCGCTCGGAGATCAGGTCGGCCTGCTTGAGGCTGTAGTGCTCGGCCACGAGCTTCTGGATCATGTCGACGGTCACGCGGCGCTCGTTGCAGGACAGGTGCGGTCGCAGGATCGACTGGGCCTCGTCGAGGCTCAGGTTCGCCAGCTTGCCGCCCACGCGGGCGACCAGGGTGTTCAGCGCGCCCTCCAGTTCGCGGACGCTGTCGGTGAACCGGTCGGCCAGGAATTGCAGCACTTCCGGCCTCGCCTCGCCATGGAAGCCGCCCTGGCCGGCCAGCGTGGCCAGTTTCCGCTGCAGGATTCCCAGCCTCAGGTTGCGGTCGGCCGGCTCGATGCCGCAGACCAGCCCGGCCTGCAGGTGCGAGCGCAGCCTGGGCTCCATCTCGGAGATCTCGGTCGGCGAGCGGTCGGCGGTCATCACCACGCGGCGTCCGTCCTCCACCAGCGCGATCATCGTGTGGAAGAGCTCCTCCTGGGTGGTGGGCTTTCCGGCGACGAAATGGACGTCATCGATCAGCAACAGGTCGGCGTTCCGCAGCTCGTCCTTGAAGGCCGCGGTCTGGCGGTCCTGCAGGGCCTTGACGAAGGTGCTCGTGAACCGCTCGGCGGTCAGATAGACGACCCGGCGGGCGGGCTGGGTGCGGATGGCGGCCCACGCGAGCGCATTCAGGAGGTGCGTCTTGCCGAAGCCGTAAGGCCCGTGGAACAGCACCGGATTGAAGTGGCCATCGGACCAGGCGGCGACGCGCTGGGCGACCGAATAGGCGAACTCGTTGGCCGGCCCGGCCACGAAGGTCTCGAAGGTGAAGCGTTCCTGCAGGCCGAGCAGCCGCCCCTGTCGGGCGGCGACCGGCGCGGTCTCGGCCTCGACTTCGAAGATCGCCGGCGCGAGCGCCAGCGCGTTCGCCGCCGCCGGTGCAGCCAGCGCCATGGACCCGGCGTAGGCGCCGACGGACTCCAGCTCCATGCGGCACGTCAAATCCAGTCGACGGCCCATGGGATCGTGCTGCATCCACAGCTCGCCGATGCGCCGCCAGGCGTGCCGCCGGATCCAGTCGCGCGCGACCCCCGTGGCCGCGACCAGGCACACCTCGTCTCCCATCTCACGCAGCGACGCCTGGCCGAGCCAGGAGCCGAACGTGGCTTCGCCCAACTCATGCTTGAGAACCTGGCATGTCCTTGTCCACACGGCCGAAGCCGGCGCGCTCGCCATAGCTCCCGCAGCCCCCCCGCTGATCATCCCTGCCAACCCCATCAACCCGCCAGCCGATCCCCGAGACCCCTGCCCCCGATCGGCTTTTTCTCAGCACGCACAAGCTCTTGTCCGGCGAACGCATGAGCTCCGCCGGCGCCCCGTTTGTTGATCCGGGATCAGTTCAAGACGCCTGTAAGGCTTGTGAGACTAGTCGGGGGGAAAGGCCGGTCAACGGGGATTCTTAGCGTGCCCGGCTGATATTTTCGTTGACTCATCGCCAGCCCTTTTCGCGCAAAGGGAAACTCTGCTTTTGGGTTCGCGAGGGTGGGAACTTTCGCCGCATGAGTCGCAGCAGGCTTGGCCGTCGGCCCTGCAAAAAGCGCCCCGGAAGGCGCCTATTGATCGTCCAATTCCTATGGGATCAGCCGGGGTTGGGCCGCCCCGGCGGCGGCGCTCAGGCGGCCGCGAGCTTCTTCAGCTGCGCGGCGAGGCGCGAGACCTTCCGCGAGCCCGTGTTCTTGTGGATCACGCCCTTGGAGACCGCGCGCATGACCTCCGACTGGGCCTCCACGAATGCGGCCTTGGCCTTCGCCGCATCGCCCGCGGTGACCGCTTCATCGAACATCCGCAGGTAGGTGCGCACCCGCGAGCGGCGCGACTTGTTGACTTCCGTGCGGCGGGCGATCTTGCGGACCGCCTTCTTGGCGCCGGGCGTATTGGCCATTCTCGAGCTCTTTGCAAAACAGGACGCGCCCGGCGCGCCGGACGTGAAAATCGGAGGCGCGGATATACGCAACGGCGGGCGCAGGGTCAATGCCGCGCGCCGCCGTCGGCGGCTTTGGGGGCTAGCGTCCGGTGAACTTCGGCGGGCGTTTGTCGACGAAGGCCGCCATCCCCTCCTTCTGGTCCTCGAAGGCGAACAGCGAATGGAACAGCCGCCGTTCCACGGCCACGCCGGTGGCGAGCGTGGTTTCATAGGCGGCGTTCACCAGCTCCTTGTTCATCATCACCGCGAGCGGCGACTGGGCGGCGATCTTGCGGGCGGCCGCCATCGCCTCGTCCAGGAGCTTGTCGGCCGGCACGATGCGCGAGACCAGCCCCGCCCGCTCCGCCTCGGCGGCGTCCATCATCCGCGCGGTCAGCACCATCTCCATGGCCTTGGACTTGCCGACGAAGCGGGTGAGCCGCTGGGTTCCGCCGATCCCCGGCATGACGCCGAGATTGATCTCCGGCTGGCCGAACCTGGCGGTGTCGGCGGCGATGATGAAGTCGCACAGCATGGCGAGCTCGCAGCCGCCGCCGAGCGCGTAGCCCGCCACTGCGGCGATGATCGGCTTGCGGAACTGCTCCAGACGTCGCGCGCCGGCGGTGAAGAAGTCGGCCGCGAACATCTCGGCATAGGTCTTGTCGGACATCTCCTTGATGTCGGCGCCGGCGGCGAACGCCCGCTCCGAGCCGGTGAGCACCAGGCAGCGGACGGCCGCGTCCGCCTCGGCCTCGTCCAGCGCCTGGGCGAGCTCGCGCAGGAGCTGGCTGTTCAGCGCGTTCAGGGCCTGCGGCCGGTTCAGCCGCACGAGGGTCACGGCCTCGTCGCGCTCGACGATCAGGGTCTCAAAGCTCATGGCGGGCTCCGGCTGGGTCTCGAAAGGGCCGCTTAAGGCCCCTGCACGGAATAGCCAAGCGCCCTCAGGCGGGCCGGCAGGCCCTCCGGTCCGATCAGGTGGCCCACGCCCACCACCACCACCGTCCTGCCGCGGCCCCGGAGCCGGGTGCGGATCACCTTCAGCCAGCGCTCGTTGCGCTCGACCACGATGCGCCGGAACAGGTCGGGCGAGGCGTCGCGCAGCGGACGCAGCGCCTCGCGGTCGAGGCCGGCCACGTCGCCGGCCATCCAGGTGCGGATCAGGACGGCGAATTCGTCGGGGTCGGCCTCCATCTCCTTCAGCGTCTCGTTCAGCGAGGCGACCTGCGCCGGGATCGGCGTATCGGCGAAGATCTTCAGCTGCTCCTCGGGCGTCTCGAAGGCGAACCGCCGGACAGCGCGCGGGGCGTCTGCGGCGAGCGTCTGCTCGACGCCGGCGGCGGTGTCGGCGCCGGCCTTGCGGTAGGCGGCGCCGGCCAGCGCGATCTCCGCGAGCCAGGGCTGCAGCCGGTCGAGAAGCATGGCCGAGACGCCATAGGCCTCGGCGACGCGCGCCAGGCGCGCAGAATCCTCCGGCTTCAGCAGCCTGAACAGCGACTGGTCGGGGGGAAGCACGCCCAGATGGGTGGCGAGCTCGGCGGTCCGGGCCTGGGTCGCCGGATCGACCGGCAGCTCGAACCAGACCTCGTCGGCGTGGGCGAGGGCGCGCTTGAGGACCTTGGGCTCCCAGGCGAGTCCCGGCGGCAGGACGTGGACGGCCCCGAACATCACCACCTGGGCGTTGCGGGACTTGACGATCCATAGCGGCGGCTCGGCGGAGGCGCAGGGGGCGGCGGCCAGCAGGCCGGCGAAGCCGAGCATCGCGCTCCAGGTGCGGGCGCGGCGCATCATCTCTGGCACGCCGGGCAGTAGAAGCTGGAGCGGCCCGCCTGCGTGCGGCGCGCGATCACGCCGTCGCAGCCCGCATTCGGGCACGGCCGTCCCTCGCGGTCGTAGACCCGGAAGCGATGCTGGAAATAGCCCAGCGCGCCGTCGGCCTGGGCGTAGTCGCGCAGGCTCGAGCCGCCGGCCGCAATGGCCTCGGCGAGCACGGCCTTGATGGCCTCGACGAGCCGCGCCAGCCGCGGGCGCGAGATGCGGCCGGCGGCGCGGAATGGCGAGATGCGCGCCCGGTGCAGGGCCTCGCAGACGTAGATGTTGCCGAGGCCGGCGACGATGCGCTGGTCCAGCAGCAGGGTCTTGGGGCCCTGTTTGCGTCCCGCGAAGGCCCGCGCCAGGTGGGCGGCGTCGAAGGCTTCGGACAGTGGCTCGGGTCCGAGGCCCGCGAACCAGGGGTGCAGGCCCAGGGTGGCGGTGTTGACCAGGGCCATGTAGCCGAACCGGCGCGGATCGAAGTAGGTGATCTTGGTCCCCGCATCCGTCTCGAAGAGCACGTGGGCGTGCTTCGGATCGGGCTCGGCCGCAAAGCGGAACTCGCCGGGCCGGTCGACCCCGCGCCGGCCGGCGATCTCGAAGCGGCCGCTCATGCCGAGATGCATGACCAGGGTGTCCTCGCGGTCCAGCCGGGCCAGCAGGTACTTGGCGCGGCGTTCGAGGCGCTCCACGCGGGCGCCGGTGAGCGCCTGGACGAAGTTCTCCGGCAGCGGAAAGCGCAGGTCGGGACGGCGGGCCTCCACGCGCGCCAGCCGCCGGCCCTCGAGCACGGGGGCCAGGCCGCCGCGCACGGTCTCGACCTCGGGCAGTTCAGGCATCGCGGCCAGCCTTGGCACGGCCGGGATGGCGCGCCAAGGGCCGCCGGTCTAAGACGGCCGCCATGACCGAAGCCCGCGCCACCTTCGGATTCCGCGACGTGGACCCCGAGGCCAAGCCCGGGCTGGTGCGCGGCGTCTTCGACCGGGTGGCGCGCCGCTACGACCTGATGAACGACCTGATGAGCGCGGGCGTGCACCGGCTCTGGAAGGACGCCGTCGCGGCCCGGCTCAACCCGCAGCCCGGCGAGACCATCGTCGACTGCGCCGGCGGCACCGGCGACATCGCCCGCCGGCTGGCGCGGATGGCCCGGCGCGCCCAGCTGCGCCGCGGCGGTCCGGACGCCAAGGTGCTGGTGGTCGACTACAACGCCGAGATGGTCGCCGCCGGGCGCGCGCGCGGCTCCGCGCCGGAGATCTGCTGGGCGGTGGGCGACGCCCAGGCCCTGCCGCTGCCCGACGCCTGCGCCGAGGCCTATGTGATCGCCTTCGGCATCCGCAACGTCACCGATATCGGCCAGGCCCTGCGGGAGGCCCGGCGCGTGCTGAAGCCCGGCGGCCGGTTCCTGTGCCTGGAGTTCTCCCGGCCGGTGACCGAGGCGCTGCGCCGGGCCTACGACGCCTATTCGTTCAGGGTGATCCCGGAGATCGGCGCGCGGGTGGCGGGCGACCGCGAAGCCTACCAGTACCTGGTCGAGAGCATCCGCCGGTTCCCCGACCAGAAGCGGTTCGCCGGCATGATCCGCGACTCTGGGTTCTCGCTGGTCGACGTGACCAACTTCTCCGGGGGCGTCGCCGCCCTGCACACGGCGCGGGCGATCTAGAGCCGATGAGCGGGCCTGCGGCCTTCGCCCGTCTGATCGGCGCGGCCTGGACCCTGGCGCGCAGCGACGCCCTGCTGCCGCGGGAGCTGGATCCGCTCTATTCCTCCGGTGTGCGCACGCTCTCGAAAGCCCTGCGGCTGGTCGCGGGCCGCGGCGCCCGCACAGGCCGGCCCGGCGAGCGGCTGGCGCGCTCGCTGGAGCACCTGGGGCCGGTGGCGATCAAGCTCGGCCAACTGCTCTCAACCCGCGCCGACATCTTCGGGCCGCAGTTCGCCGAGGACCTCTCGCGGCTGAAGGACCGGCTCGAGCCGTTCCCCACGGCGACCGCCCGCGCCGAGGTGGAATTTGCGCTCGGCCGGCCGATCGAGAGCCTGTTCGCCCGCTTCGGCGGTCCGGTGGCGGCGGCCTCGCTGGCCCAGGCCCACGAGGCGGCCCTGCTGGACGGCCGCAGCGTGGCGGTCAAGGTGCTGCGGCCCGGCATCGCCCGGCGGGTGGCGCAGGACGCCGAGGTGCTGGCGCTCGCCGCCCGCCTCGCCGCGCGCTGGGCGCCGGCCCGGCGGCTCGAGCCCAGGGCCTTCGCCGCCACGGTGATCCGGGCGACCGAGCTCGAGCTCGACCTTCGCCTGGAAGCGGCCGGCGCCGACGAGCTCCGCGAAGTGATGGCCAAGGGCGGCTACATGCGCGCGCCCGCCGTGGTCTGGGAGGGGGTCGGCAAGCGGGTGCTCACCATGGAGTGGGCCCAGGGCGTGCCGCTGTCGGAAGCCGGCGCGCTCGACCAGCCGGGGCTCGAGCGCAAGGCGCTCGCCGACAACCTGATCCGCGCCTTCCTCGCCCAGGCGCTCGACCACGGCGTGTTCCACGCCGACCTGCACGAGGGCAACCTGTTCGTGGCCCCGCCCGCCCAGCTGACGGCGGTGGACTTCGGGATCATCGGCCGCCTGGGCGCGCCCGAGCGGCGCTATCTGGCGGAGATCCTCTGGGGGTTCCTGGAGCGCGACTACCAGCGGGTGGCGCGAGTGCACTTCGAGGCCGGCTACGTGCCGGCCGGCCACAGCGTCTCGGCCTTCGCCCAGGCGTTGCGGGCGGTGGGCGAGCCGGTGTTCGGCCGCGCCGCGAGCGAGGTCGCCATGAGCCGGGTGCTGACCCAGCTGTTCGAGATTACCGCCCTCTTCGACATGCGCCTGCGCCCCGAGCTGGTGCTGCTGCAGAAGACCATGATGACCGTCGAGGGGGTGGCGCGGCGGATCTACCCCGACCACGACATCTGGGCCGCCTCGGAGCCGGTGGTGCGCCGGTGGATCACGCGCGAGCTGTCGCCGGCGACCCAGGCGAGGCGATTCCTCGAGGACGCCGCCTCGGCGGCGCGCAACCTCGCCAAGATGGCCGAGGCGCCGTTCCTCAAGGCCGAGCGGGTGATCCACGAGATCCACCACATCTCGCCGCTGCCCTGGTTCGCCCTGGGCGCCCTGCTCTCCGGCGCGGCCTTCCTGATCGGCATGCTGCTGCAGCATCACTGAGCCGCCCGGCCCGTCTCCCCCTTGGCCAATCCGCAATAGCCCCGATAGGCTCCTGATCCGTGGAGGGCGCGCGTTGGCCAGGCTGATCGTCTTCGCGGGGCTGCCGGCGAGCGGCAAGTCGACCATCGCGCGGCAGGTCGCGGCGCGGACCGGGGCGGTCTGGCTGCGGATCGATGCGATGGACCAGGCGATCTGGGCCTCCGGCACGGCCCCGGCCGACCTGCGCGACTGGACCTATCGCGCCGCCCAGGCGCTCGCGGTCGACAACCTCGCGCTCGGCCGTGAGGTCATCGCCGATTGCGTCAACGACTGCCAGGCGGCGCGGGACGGCTGGCAGGCGGCGGCGGCCCGCGTCGGGGCGCCGCTCGTATGGCTGGAGATCCTCTGTTCGGATGCGGCGGAGCACCGCCGCCGGGTGGAGACGCGGACCAGCGATGTCCCGGGCCTGGTGCTGCCGGACTGGGAGGCGGTGCTGGCGCGCAAATATCACCCCTGGGATCGCGGTCACCTCACCATCGACACCGCCCACAGGAGCATCGCCGAGTGTGTGAGCGCCGCGCTCGCGGCGCTGGCGGAGTGAGACGAGGGGTTCTCCCGGGAAGCGGGAATACGCCGAGGCCGCCGCGCTGAAGTCAGTCGCGTCCCATCGAGAACACCGGCTCGAAACAGCCCAGGATCAGCCGCCGCGCGTCGAACGGCGGCTCGCCCGCCGTGTCCAGGCGCCCGTCCGCGTGCATCTTCGCCTCGGCGGCGGTGAAGCTCGCCTTGTCGGGCCACACCTGCCAAGTGAAGACGATCTTCTCGCCCGGCTGGGCGGCGACGGCGCGGCGGAAATCGGTCTGCCGGCCGTCGGGAACGAAGTCCTCCCAGGACTCGACGATCTCCAGGCAGCCGTAGTCCTTGAAGATCTTGGCTCCCGTCTCGGCCCATCGACGATAGGCTTCCAGCTTGTCCCCGGGCACCGGGATCACGAGGCCCGCGATGTACATGGTCGACCCTCCGCCGGACGCCCCCGCACCGGCCGGGCGTCGGGTCGGATATAGCACGGCGCCAGCCCTCGAGCCTGCGTCCGAGATGCATCGGGGCCGCCGATCGCGCCATCCCGCCCGATCATGGCTCCCCTGGCGCCCTGCCCTGCGGCGCCGCTTCCTGTTGGGCCTGCTTTTCCGCTAGGCTCGCTGGGGCGCAGAGGGGCGATCCATGACGGTTCGGCAGACCAAGCGGCTGTTGATGATCCTGGGCGCCCTCCTCGCCCTGCTGACGGCGATCCATCTCAGCCTCGTGATCCTGCGGCCCGGCCCCTCGCCCGATCTCGGCGGACTGGTCCTGCCGCTGCTGGTGATCGTGATGCTGTCGAGCGTCTGGCGGAGCCTGTCGAGGCTGGAGGCGCAGCACGGGCCGGACTACGTCCAGCCCATGACCGGCCTCGCCCGGCCCCTGATCGTCGGCCTCGCCCTGCTCGCCGCCGTGGTCGGCGGGGTGGCGGCCTATCTGCTCGCCACCCACCGCTGAGACGGATCAGGCCGCGTCGTCGCCGTTGCGGCTGTTGCGACGGGCCGAGCGCGAGCTCTGCGTGCGGGACTCGCGGTCCTTCTGCTGCTGCCAATAGGCCATGCCCTGGTCGGGCTTGAACATGGTGCGCGGCGCGCCGTCCTTGCTGGCGACCGCGAAGACGTTCCCCTTGGGGTCGTAATAGAGGATGTCGCCGTTGGCGCGGGTGAGCGTGAGCGTCCCGGCCGGCGGATGGTCCACGAAGTCGTGCGCCTTGCGGATGAACTGCGCCTCGCTGCGCGCGCCGAACGCCTGGCCGTTGCGCTCGAAGGCGCGCTGGGCGTTGTCCTCGGCCGAGTAGCGGCGCGAAGCCGACCAGACGGGCTTGCCCTCGACGAGCTTCACCTCGTCCTTGCGGTGATCCACGCCGGAATCGGCGCGGTCGCGGCTCGCATAGACGGCGCGGCCGTAGTCCGCCCCGCCGGAGGCGGCCGGCGCCCCCGCCTCGGCCGCCGCGGCGGCGTGCACCGCCGATGGGCCGTTGTCGCAGGCGGCCAGCAGAGCCGCCGCAGAAATCGAGAGCGCCCATCCGAGCGCGGTCTTCACCCCAGCCATCGTGTCATTCTCCTGAAACAGCGAAGCTGGAACAAACTAAGAACTCATATCGCAGGCCTTGTCGAGTCCTTTTCGACGCAAGCCCGTGCGTCGGTGGCCGGATTGGCGGCGCCGGGGCTTCTGGCGTAAAGCGGGCGCGCGACAACGCGGGGGCGGCAAGCCTTGGACCAGAAGCGCATCCTCCTGATCGTCGGCGGCGGGATCGCGGCCTACAAGGCCCTCGAGCTCGTGCGCCTTCTGCGCAAGGCCGGCGTGGCGGTCAGGCCGGTTCTCACCCGGGCGGGCGCCGAGTTCGTGACGCCGCTGTCGCTTTCGGCGCTCTGCGAGGACAAGGTCTATTCCGAGCTCTTCTCGCTCACCGACGAGGCGGAGATGGGCCACATCGAGCTCTCCCGGCAGGCCGACCTGGTAGTGGTGGCGCCGGCCACCGCAGACCTGATGGCCAAGGCCGCGAGCGGCCTGGCCAGCGATCTCGCCTCGACGACCCTCCTGGCCACCGACAAGCCGGTCCTGATGGCGCCGGCGATGAACGTGCGCATGTGGGAGCATGCGGCGACCCGGCGCAATGTCGCGCGGCTGGCGGCCGACGGCGTCGCCTTGGTGGGTCCCGACGAAGGGCCCATGGCCTGCGGCGAGTACGGGCCCGGGCGGATGGCCGAGCCGCAGGCCATCTTCGAGGCGGTGGCCGCGGCGCTAGCGGGCGCCCGGCCGTTGGCCGGCAAGCGGGCGATCGTGACCGCCGGGCCGACCGCCGAGCCGATCGATCCGGTGCGCATGATCACCAACCGCTCCTCCGGCAAGCAGGGCTATGCGATCGCCGCCGCCCTGGCGGGCCTGGGCGCAGACGTCGTGCTGGTGAGCGGCCCCACGGCGCTTTCCGCGCCGGCCGGCGTGAAGCGGATCGAGGTGGAGACCGCCCGCGAGATGCTCGCGGCCTGCGAGGCGGCGCTGCCGGCCGAGATCGCGGTCTGCGTGGCCGCGGTGGCCGACTGGCGGCCGGAAAGCTGCGGGCCCCGCAAGCTCAAGAAGGGCGCGGCCGGCCCGCCGCCGATCGCGCTGGTCGAGAATCCCGACATCCTGGCCACGCTCTCCAGGGCCGAGCGTCGGCCAAGGCTGGTGATCGGCTTCGCCGCCGAGACCGAGGACGTGGAGGCCAACGCCAGGAGCAAGCTGCAGAGGAAGGGCTGCGACTGGATCGTCGCCAACGACGTCAGCGTGGCCGGCGTCATGGGGGGCGAGGAGAACGCGGTGGCGATCATCAGCGCCGGGGGCGTCGAGCGCTGGGACCGGGCGCCCAAGACCGAGGTCGCGAGGCGGCTCGCCCGCAAGATCGCCGAGGCGCTGCCGTGACGCCGACGATCCGGGTCCGCCGGCTGCCGCACAATCCCGACCTGCCGCTGCCAGCCTACGAGACCGGTCAGGCGGCCGGCATGGACCTGCGGGCCGCGGTGCCCGAGGACGCGCCCATCGTGCTGCGGCCCGGCTCGCGCATCGCGGTGCCCACCGGCCTCGCCATCGCCCTGCCGGAAGGCTTCGAGGGGCAGGTGAGGCCGCGCTCCGGCCTGGCGCTGCGCCACGGGATCACCCAGCTCAACACGCCGGGCACGATCGATGCCGACTATCGCGGCGAGGTCATGGTGATCCTGGTCAACCTCGGCGAGGAGGACTTCACCATCCGCCGCGGCGACCGCATCGCGCAGCTGGTGATCGCCCCCGTCGTGCAGGCCGCCTGGACGGAGACGGAGAGCCTGGATGCGACCGCCCGCGGCGCCGGCGGCTTCGGCTCGACGGGCACGGGATAACGCGTCAGCTCGCCGGACGCATGGAGGAGATCGCGCCGCGCATGCCGATCTCGCGGGTGTCGGGAATCGAATGGCCGATGGTGGCGCAGCGGCCGCGGAAGCCGGCGTCGGCGCAGACCAGCCAGGGCCCAGAGCCGGGCGGCAGCCGGATCGAGCGGACGCGATCGTTGAGGCCCGTGTAACTGAGGTCCGGCGTGACGCCCTGGATGCGGATCGGCGCGCCGCGGAAGCCGGACCCCGGATAGATCTCCGCCGTCCAGCTGGCGATTTCACGGTCCTCGGCGCGGCGGCGCGCGTAGTGCCGCGGGCTCTCGGCGTATCCGGGGCCGGGCCCCGGGCCGGTGTAGAAGCCGGGCGGCCGGTTCTCGATGTGCGGCGGGGCGCCGCCGCCGGGCCCGACGCAGGCGAGCGCGCCGCCGGCGTCGACGCCGATCGGGGTCGAACAGCTCGCCACGTTGATCGACGACGGCCCCGAGCCGTGCGGGCCCTGGCAGACGGCGCTCAGGAACTGCCCGTTCATGCGGATGTCGCGGCACTGGCTGCGGTAGGGCCCGGGCGGGGCGCCATAGGGCTGGGCGAGGGCCGCCGGCGCGGCGGCGAGCAAGGCGGCGAGGATGAGGCGGGTCCGCATGGCTGGGCTTCCGGTGGGTCGATCTCCTATCTAACGCGCGAACCCTGAACCGGGGCTGTCGGCCCGCGAACGCCCATCTACGGCCACGTTTGCGCCGGGGACTCGCCCCTATTATATCGCTATCCGATGCTTTTCGGGGCCGCCGCCGCGTGCGGGGCGCACCTCATTCAATGGTAGAGACATGATGCGGAAGGAATTGGCTTACGCCGGCGCCGCCGGCGCTCTGGCCGCGGCGCTCGTGGCCGCGGGGTCGCAAATCGCCGCCGCCCAGGAGGCGCATGCGGTGAACCCGGCGCCGATGGCCCCGCCGGCGGGCGTGGCTCCCGGCTCGTTCGCCGACATCATCCAGCGGGTCGCGCCCGCGGTGGTGGCGATCGAAGTGGAGGAAAAGGCGCCTCTGCAATCGGCGATGATCCAGGGTCAGGATCCTCTGGGCGAGCTCAGGCGGATGTTCCCCGACCTGCCCGGGCTTCCGGAGATGCCCAGGCCCGGACCGGTCCACGGCGCGGGCTCCGGCTTCTTCGTCTCGCCGGACGGCTACCTCGTCACCAACAACCACGTGGTCCGCGACGCGCAGAAGATCACCGTGCGCACGGCCGACGACCGCACCTTCCCCGCCCGGGTGATCGGGCGCGATCCGGCGACCGACCTGGCGGTGCTGAAGGTGGACGGCCACGACTTCCCGTACGTCAATTTCGAGGACCGCGCCCGCCCGAGGGTCGGCGACTGGGTGGTGGCGGTCGGCAACCCGTTCGGCCTGTCCGGCACCGCGACGGCCGGCATCGTCTCGTCCCTGAAGCGGCCGAACATCTCGGGCTCGAGCTACGTCGACTACATGCAGATCGACGCCCCCATCAACCGCGGCAACTCCGGCGGGCCGACCTTCGACGTCTACGGCCGGGTGGTGGGGGTGAACTCGGCGATCTTCACCCCGTCCGGCGGTTCGGTGGGCATCGGCTTCGACATCCCGGCCGACGTCGCCGACCGCGTCGTCAAGCAGCTGATCTCAGGCGGCAAGGTGGTCCGCGGCTTCATCGGGGCCACCGTGCAGGACGTGACGCCGGAGATCGCCCAGAGCCTCGGCGTGCGGGCCCACGACGGGGCCCTGGTGGCGGAGGTCACGCCCGGCGGCCCCAGCGACCGCGCGGGGCTCAAGATGGGCGACCTGATCGAGCGCGTGGATGGCCGTCCGGTGCGCTCCGCAGCGGAGCTGACGCGCGCGGTGGCCCTGGTCCATCCGGGCCAGGTGCTGCGGCTCAATGTGCGGCGCGACGGCCGTTCGGTGGCCCTGTCGGTGACGGCGGGCGTGCGGCCGGCGGAGGCGGACCTGGCGAACGGCGCCGTCCCGCAAGGCTCCTCCCACGCCGCGCCCGGGACCCTGGGTCTGATGATCGCCCCCAACCCCGGCGGCGGAGTGCGCATCGAGCAGGTCGACCCCGCCTCGGACGCCGCGCAGAAGGGCCTGCGCCCGGGCGACGTGATCCAGGCGCTGAACGGCCGGCGGATCAACTCGATGGCCGACGTGGCCGCCGCCATGCAGGCGGCCCGCGCCGAGCACCGCAAGGAGGTCCTGCTGCTGGTGATGCGCGACGGCCGCCACATCTACGTCCCGGTCAAGCCGATGGGCGCGGGCTAGGGTGAGCCGCGAGGGGTCGCGGGCGCGGCGGGCGTGGTCACGCCGGACGGCGGATCTGGGCCTCAGCCGGCGACCCCGGGCAGCGACTCCGCCATGGGGGAGCGGCCCATCGCCAGGCGCCCCGGCGCGCTCTCGGCCATGAGCATCAGCGCGACCTGACCGACCGAGGCCGCGGCGAGCACGTACCAGGCCGGCGCCAGCGCGCTGCCGGTCACGTGGATCAGCCAGGTGACGACCAGCTGCGTGGTTCCGCCGAAGGCGGCGATCGAAACCGAATAGACCGTGCCGAAACCGCTGCCGCGGATGGACTTGGGCAGGCTCTCGGCCAGGCCGGCGTAGAAGGATCCCTGCATCAGCGAAGCCAGTCCGCCGAGCGCGGTGACGCCCGCGATCAGCGCAAACGCAGAGCGGGCCTCGGTAATCCACCAGAAGGTCGGCAGGATCGCCACCAGATAAGCCAGATTGCCCCAGACGTTCACTCGCCAGCGGCCGATGCGGTCCGAGAGCCAGCCGCCGCAGAGCACCGCGGCGATCCCTGTGATGTTGCCGCCGGTCTCGGCCACGAACCCGACGAGGGCCGGCAAACGCAGCGTGTCCTGCGCAAAGGTGGCCATGTAGGTGAACACGTACGAACTGATCGTTCCGGCGGCGAGCACCACAAGTCCCAGGACGATGACCCGCCAGGACCTTCGCGCCTGGGCGATGCGCGTCGAGCGGGCCGCAGGCGTCAGCAGCGACGCCTCGGGCCTGTGCAGCGTCTCCGGCAGGCTGGAGCGGAGCCACAAGCCGAACGGCAGCGTGGCGGCGCCCAGCAGGAAGGCGATGCGCCAACCGTAGGCGTCGAGCAGGCTGGCGGGCATCGCGGCGCTTAGGATCACCCCCACCGAGCCCGCCGCGACCAGGGCCAGGCCCTGGCTCGCGCCTTGCCAGGAGACGGTGAGGCCGCGCTTTCCGGGAACGGAGGCTTCGAGCAGGAAGGCCGTGTTGGAGCCGATTTCGCCGCCCAGGGAGAACCCCTGGGCCATGCGGGCCACCACCGCCAGAATCGGGGCGGCGACCCCGATCGCCGAATAGGGGGGAATCAGCGCCATGGCGACGATGGCGGCCCCGATCAGGGTGAAGCACAGCAACATCGCGGGCTTGCGCCCCACGCGGTCCGCGTAGGCCCCGATCACAAGGGCTCCCAAAGGGCGGGTGACAAACCCGGCGCCGAAGGTGGCGAGCGACAGCATCAGGCTGGCGTAGGCGTTGCCCGAAGGGAAGAACGCGTGACCGATCTGGATTGCGAAGAAGGCGTAGGTCAGGAAGTCGTAGAACTCGAGCGCGTTT
>NZ_DATIMC010000084.1:0-18576 GCF_035475775.1 Phenylobacterium sp.
CGCGAGCGTGATCGTCCGGCGCTCGAAGCCTTGCGGGGTGCGCCGCCGCATGCGGAAGGCGCAGGGCGCGAGCAGCGAGATTCCCACCACCTCGGCGAACACCGGCCGGTCGCGATGCCAGCCGATCGGGGCGCCGGGCTCATACTTGTTGATCAGCACCTGCTGCATCTCCTCCGGCGCGTGGCCGGCGAGCGCGGCGGCCCGGGCCCGGAGCGGCGCGAGCTCGGGCGGCAGGTCGTCGGCCTTCTCGAGGCGGGTGCGGTTGAAGTCGTATTTCCAGCCGAACGAGACCACCTGGCGGCGACCCTCGTAGCCGCGGAACTGGAACGGCTCGAAGGCCAGCGCGGCGAGCCAGGCCGCAAGCTCGGCCTCCTCCTCAGGCGTGACGAACTCCGGCCGATAGGCCATGCCTTCGGGCAGCTCCGGCGCGAGCTCGAACAGTCCGGGCTGCTGGGCGGCGGCTTTGGCCATGGCTGGATCCTAACGCTGCTGCCAGGCGTCACGATGCTAGGATCGCGGCGTTGAAACGCGGGCGGAATGAGGCAGGGTAGGACGCATGCAGCTGGAATGCTTCACGACCATGGCCGAGCCGCCGAAGATGATCCCCGGCCGGCCCGAGCGGAAGTGGATGGACGGCTTCGCCGGCCGCGCGCCCTATCGCTGCCTGCCGCTCACCATGGCCAACACCACCGGCTGGGAGATCCTCTGCCCGTTCGGCTTCACCGCCGAGTGGAACGGCGGGGCGGGCGTGGACGCCATCCGCATCCTCCCGGACCCGCCGCTCAAGGACGCGGGCCACGTCGTGATGTCCCACTTCGCCTATGGGACGCTGACCTTCCACACCGGCTACCTGTTCCGCACCCAGCCCGGTTGGGCCGTGCTGGCGGGCGGGCCGCCGAACCACGTCAAGCACGGCATCCAGCCGCTCACCGGCCTGGTCGAGACCGACTGGCTGCCCTTCCCGTTCACCATGAACTGGCTGTTCACGGCGCCGGGGCGCATCCGCTTCGAGAAGGACGAGCCGTTCTGCTTCATCAACGTCGTGGAGCACAACAGGCTGGAGCGCGTCGAGCCGGTGATCCGCGCGCTCGACAGCGAGCCCGAGCTGAAGCGGGAATACGAGACCTGGTCCAGCTCGCGCGCCGAGTTCAACCAGCAGCTCAAGGCGGGCGATCCCGAAGCGCTCAAGCGCTCCTGGCAGAAGTTCTACTTTCGCGGCGAGACGCTGGAGGGCGGCAAGGTCGCGAGCCATGTCAACAAGCGCCGCCTGAAGGCACCCGAGCCGAAAGAGGGCTGACGCACAGTCACCTTCCCCCGGAACGGGGGAAACCGGCCCGTCGTGCGAAGCACGCGTGGCCAATGGGGGAAGAGGGACCCCTTCTCTTCAATCCCCAATGTCGGCCGCGCCTGCGGCGCGTCGCCGACATTTCCCCCTGGAAGGGAGAAGGAAGTTCAGCCGAGCCTGCCCACCGCCTCCGCCACCGCCTGGGCCTTCTCGACGATGACCATGTGGCCGGCCTCGGGGATCGAGACCAGCTCGCAGGAGCCGATCCCCTTCTTGAAGGCGTGGGCGTAGGTGGGCGGGATCAGCTTGTCGGAATCGCCCCAGACCAGCACCGTGCGCGCCTTGATCCGGTAGAGCCGGGAGGCCAGCCCCCGCTCCGGGATCGGGAACAGGATGCGACCGGCCATGCCGAGCTGGCGGGCGTTGGTGACCAGGTAGGTCTGCAGGAAGTTCGGGTCCTCGACGTTGCGGTTGGCCGTCAGGATCGCCGCGCCCGCCTCGGCGTCGTGGAACAGCAGCGCCGGCATCTCGTAGGGCAGGATGGTGAACAGATCGACGATCGGATGGGCGTCGTCCCACAGGCCGGCCGGGGCGATCAGCGCCAGCCGCGAGACGTCGTTGGGCTGGATCGCCGCCATCTCGGCCGCGATCATGCCGCCCATCGAGTGGCCGACGAGGATCGGATCTTTCAGGCCGAGGGCCTCCACCACGTCCCAGGTGTGCAGGGTGAAATCCAGCATGTCGCGGATCTCTGGCGCTTCGGCGCTGTCGCCGTAGCCGGGCACCAGCGGCGCATAGACGTGGTGCGACTTCGCGAGCGCCTCGAGGAACGGATCTTCGGGCGTCACGCCGCCGGCGCCGTGCAGGAAAACGAGGTCGGGGCCCGAGCCGCCCTCGACGTAGCGGACCGGGACGTGCGGGGTCTGGACGGTCTTGAGCTCCATGATCGTCGTCTCCTCACTCGGCCGGGATCGGGGCGCGGACCGGCTCGGCGGGCAGCGAACCCGGCTTCACCTGCTTGATCGGGTGGCACCAGAAGCGCTCGTCGTCCGCGTAGTCGGGGAACAGGTTCCTGAGCTTCGGCATCACCTTCTCGGCGAACAGCTTGGTCGAGTACATGCACTTCTCGGCCGGCATGTTCCCGACATGCATCAGGCAGAAGAGATTGCCGACGTGCAGCCCCTTGGCCAGCTCCTCGATGCGCTGGCGCACGGTCTCGGGCGAGCCGGCGATCACGTGGCCGCCCTCGGTCAGGTCCTTCCAGGTGAGCTCGGCGAAGCCCTGCGGGCGGCCATATTGCGACAGCGCGCCCGACTGGATGGTCTTGATCGTGCGGTAGCCGGGCGCATCGGCGAAGCCCGGATAGACGTGAAGGCAGCGGTTGTAGAAGTAGTCGATGTGGGGGGCGTAGAGGCGCTCGGCCTCCTCGTCGGTCTCGGCGACGCAGATCGTCTGGGCGAAGCCCGCGCGATACGGGCTCTTGTCCGGCGCGCCGCGCTCCTCCACCCGCCTCCAGTAGCCGTCCATCAGCGCCTTGGCGCGCAGGTAGCCGGTGAAGCTGAGGTAGGAATACGAGTAGGTGTTGTCGATGCAGAAATCGTAGGTCTCGACCGAGCCGCCGCCCGGGATGTGCACCGGCGGATGCGGCTGCTGGATGGGCCGCGGCCAGATGTTGACGTGGCGCAGCTTGTTGTAGCGGCCGTTGAAGGCGAACGGCTCGCGGCTCGTCCAGGCCTTGATGATCAGCTCGTGCGCCTCGGCGTACTTCTCCCGCGTCAGCGAGGGGATCTGGCCGTAGCAGTAGTTGGTGTCCATCGAGGTGCCGACCGGGAAGCCGGCCACCAGCCGCCCGCCCGAGATGCAGTCCAGCATCGCGAACTCCTCGGCCACCCGGACGGGCGGGTTGTAGAGGGCGATGGAGTTGCCCAGCACCACGAGCGCGGTGTCCTGGGTGCGGCGCGCCAGGCCCGCGGCGATGATGTTGGGCGAGGGCATGATGCCGTAGCCGTTCTGGTGATGCTCGTTCACCCCGATGCCGTCGAAGCCGAGGCTGCCGGCGTATTCCAGGAGGTCCATGTAGCGGTTGTAGACCTCGTGGCTCTTCACGGGGTCGAACAGGCGCTGGTCGATGTCGACCCAGACCGAACGGTTCTTCTCGCGGAAGTCGTCCGGCAGATAGGGCCAGGGCATCAGGTTGAACCAGGTGAACTTCATGGGCTCCTCCCGGGCCGCCTCGCGGGGCGGTCCACTGAACGACGATAACCCAATGTCCGGCGGCGCCAAGCCGACTCGTACATAGGCTGGCTCTATCCGATTCCGTGGAAACATCGATTGGACCTGGAGCGCGCCGGGGCCGACAAGCAGGTCTCATCCCCAGACGGAGGACGGGCCATGGCCGACGACATCAACATCGGGATCGAGACGGGCGCGCGCGCGAAGATCGCCGAGGGCCTGTCGCGGTTGCTGGCGGACACCTACGCGGTCTATCTGAAGACCCACGGCTATCACTGGAACGTGGAGGGGCCGAACTTCGCGGCGCTGCACCAGCTGTTCATGGCGCAATACACCGAGATCTGGACGGCGATCGACCTGGTGGCCGAGCGCATCCGCGCGCTGGGCGCGCCTATGCGCCGCAGGGCTATGGCGCCTTCGGGCGGCTCTCGGGCGTCAAGGACGGCGATCCGGAGCAGGGCGCCGAGGCCATGCTCGCCGAGCTGGTCCGCGACCACGAGACGCTCGTCGCGACCGCCCGCGCCGCCCGCCAGGCGGCGGAGGCCGAAGGCGACGACGTCACCGCCAGCCTGATCGACGACCGCATCGATGCGCACGAGAAGCACGCCTGGATGCTGCGCGCGAGCCTCGGGCGGCGCTGAGACGGCATGCCCGTCGAGATCAGACGGGTCGAGACCGTCTACCGGGGCTACGTCACGCTGATGGTGGCGACGCTCGCGATGGAGGACGGCTCGACCTTCACGCGCGAGATCGAGGACCACGGGCGGGCGGTCGCGGTCTTGCCCTACGACCCCCTGCGGCGCTGCGCGCTCATGGTCAGGCTGCCGCGCGCCCCGGCGGCCTGGGCCGACGGTCCGCCCGAGCTCACCGAGGCGCCTGCCGGCATGGTCGAGGACGAGACGGCCGAGGCCACCGCGCGGCGGGAGGCTCTGGAGGAGGCCGGCGTGCGGCTGGGCGCCCTCGAGCCGGTGGCCTCGCCGTTCGCCTCGCCGGGCGTCTCGACCGAGCGCATCCAGCTGTTCCTGGCCCCCTACGCGGCCGCCGACCGGGTCGCGCCGGGCGGCGGCCACGCCCACGAGCACGAGCACATCACGGTGGTGGAGGCGGGGCTGGACGAGCTTTGGCGCCGGGTGGAGGCCGACGACATCCTCGACATGAAGACGCTCGTCCTGCTCCTGGCCCTCAGGCTCAGGCGGCCGGAGCTGTTTGAGGCTTAGGTCCGCTGGGTTAGAAGCGCCGCCGTATGACGCCCTTCCGCGCCTTGCTGTTCCCCCTTGCCCTGGCGCTCGCGCTCGCCGGCTGCGGCCGCGCGCCGGAGCCCCGGCCGGCGGCCGCGCCGCCGGCGCCGCTTTCCGAGCGCGTCAAGGTGCTGAACGGCGACGTGCTGACGGTGGACGGCGAGGATCTGAGGCTGGCCGACGCCTACGCCCCGCAGCCCATCCCGGACGCGCGCTGCTGGGCCGAGGCGCTGGCGGCCAGGGAGGCGGCGGGGGAGCTCAGGACGCTGATCGCCGAGGGGCGCGCGATCACCGTCAAGCGCACCGGCCAGCGCGACGAATACAACCGCGCCCTGGCCTATGTGACCCTCGACCGGCTGGACCTCGGCGACACGCTCTACGCCATGGGCCTGGCCGCGCGGCGCGGCCAGGCGCGGTTCCGCTGGTGCGCGGGGTTCAGCGAGGAGACCGCCGGCGCGCCCACCCTGCAGTCTCTGATGGGTGCGGGCCGCTGAGGCCGGTTCGCAAATCCGCTGGCCTTTCCCCCGCGGCGCCGCAGTATCGTGGGCGCGAACGCCTGGAGCGACGGGCGGGGAGGACGAGATGCGAGACCTGATCATCCGCGGCGGGACCATCGTCGACGGCGCGGGCGGCGAGCCCTTCGTGGGCGACATCGCCATCCAGGGCGACCGGATCGTGGAGGTGGGCGAGGTCTCAGGATCGGCGCGCCGCGAGATCGACGCCGCCGGCATGGTGGTGACCCCGGGCTGGGTCGACATCCACACCCACTACGACGGCCAGGCGACCTGGGATGCCCTGCTCGCGCCCTCCAGCTGGCACGGCGTGACCACCGCGGTGATGGGCAACTGCGGCGTGGGCTTCGCCCCGGTCAGGCCCGGCGCCGAGCAGTTCCTGATCGAGCTGATGGAAGGGGTGGAGGACATCCCCGGCTCGGCCCTCGCCGAGGGCATCGACTGGAAGTGGGAGAGCTTCCCCGAATACCTCGATGCGCTGGAAGCCAAGCCGCGGGCCATCGACGTGGGGACGCATGTCCCGCACGGGGCGATCCGCGCCTATGTGCTGGGCGAGCGGTGCAACACCGACTACGAGCCGAACGCGGCCGAGATCGCCGAGATGGCCGCGCTGGTGCGCGCAGGGGTCATGGCCGGCGCGCTCGGCTTCTCCACCTCGCGGACCCTGCTGCACAAGGACAAGAAAGGCGTCCACGTGCCGGGCACCTTCGCGGGCTCCGACGAGATGCTGGCGCTGGGCCTGGCGATGAAGGGCCTGACGCACGGCGTCTTCGAGATGGTCTCCGACCACCTGGGCGAGGATGACGAGTGGGCCTGGGTCAAGGATTTCGCCCATCAAACCGGGCTGCCGGTCACCCTCGTCGCCACCTCGGCCGGCGCCTACGAGGGCGACAAGATGTACAACATCGCCGAGGAGGCCCGCGCCCAGGGCATGGACATCCGGCCGCAGATCGCCGGGCGGCCCACCGGCATCCTCCACGGGCTGACCTCCAACTTCCACGTCTTCGCCGCCCACCCGACCTTCCGCCGCGAGATCGCCCACCTGCCGCTCGCGGAACGGCTGGTGGCGATGCGGCGGCCGGAGATCCGCGCCGCCCTGCTCTCGGAGGAGAGCGCGATGCGCGCCGGGGTCATGGCCCGCGGCGCCGAGGAGCTGCTCTGGCGCGTGTTCCCGCTGGGCGAGGAGCCGAACTACGAGCCGGACCGCGAGCAGAGCGTGAGCGGCCTGGCCGAGGCCGCCGGCGTCGCGCCGCTGGAGATGATGTACGAGCTGCTGCTGCGCGATGGCGGGCGCGAGCTGTTCTACCAGCCGCTCGGGGCCTACCAGACCTACAACTTCGATTTCTTCCGCAAGAACATGCAGCACCCGAACGTGCTGTTCGGGCTTTCCGACGGCGGCGCCCACTGCGGGGTGATCGCCGACGCCGGCATGCCGACCTTCATCCTGACCCACTGGGCGCGCGACCGGGTCAAGGGCGACAGGTTCCCGCTGCCGTTCCTGGTCAAGAAACTGACCAGCGACACCGCCCGCGCCTATGGCCTCAACGACCGCGGCCAGCTGAAGCCGGGGCTTCTGGCCGACCTCAACGTCATCGACTTCCAGGCGCTGCGGCTGCACCGGCCCGTCGCCGTCGAGGACCTGCCGGCCGGCGGCCGCCGCCTGGTGCAAAGGGCGGAGGGCTATCGCTACACGGTGAAGTCCGGCGAAGTGACCTTCGAGGATGGCGAGCCCACCGGCGCCCTGCCGGGCCGTCTGGTCCGCGGCGGCCGCGAGGCGGTGATCCTGCAGGCCGCCGAGTAGGGGCCGCTAGCCCTTGCAGCGAGGCGGCCGCCTGGCCTCTTCCAGGAGGGCCGGGCGGATGATGGACGTCCAGATGGCGTAGCCGTCCGCGGTCATGTGCAGCCGGTCGGGGCGGTAGATGTCCTTCGGCTGGCCGCCCTGCAGCATGGCCGGGACCACGTCGATGAAGCGCAGGTCCTTGCGGCGGGCGGTCATGGCTCGGATCTCGGCGTTGGCCTGCGCCTGCAGGTCGAGTTGGGCGAAACGCAGCTTCGAGGGCTTCAGCGAGACGAAATAGACCGGGGTCGCGCCGAGCGCCTTGGTCTTCAGGTCCATGAACCTCGCGAAGTCGGCCGCCACCTGGTCAGGGGTCGTGCCGGCGGCGATGTCGTTCTCGCCGGCGTAGAAGACGATGGCGCGCGGACGGTAGGGCGCCACCACCCGGTCGAAATAATAGTCGACGTCGGAGATCTCCGAACCGCCGAAGCCGCGGTTGATCACCGGCAGCGGCGCCATGTCCCTGTCCAGGCTCGACCAGAAGCGGATCGACGACGAGCCGGTGAACAGGAAGCCGCACGGCGGCGGCTTTTGCCGGGCGTCGGCCGCGGCGAAGGCGGCGATCTCGGGGGCGAACCGCTCCGGCCCCCGCGATTGGGCGGCGGTGGGCGCGGCGGGCCTGGCGGCCGGCTGCGCCAGGGCCGGCGCCGCGAGCGCCGCGACGGCGGCCAGGACGATGTGGGCGATGCGCATTGGACCCTCCCCGGGATGGGGCGGAGACTAGCGCGAGCGCGCGCCGGCGCCAGCCGGAACCGCACCCGGCGGGCCCGGTTGAGGCAAACGAGAGGTTGGGATGGCGAACGACGGCGATCGCGCAGGCCGCAATCCGGGCTTCGTCGGCTGGGCCCTGGACCGGAACCAGCGCGAGGCGCTCCTGAAGCGGCTGCCGCCGCGCTACGCCGAGGTGATCGCCGACCACGTGACCCTGAAGTTCGGCGACTCCGAGGGCCTCGTCCCCACCGACACCTGGGGCGACATCGTCGGCGAGGCCGACGACGGGGCGGGAGTCCAGGCCATGGTGGTGGCGATCCGCGGGACCACCGAACGGCCGGACGGCTCGACCTATCACATCACCTGGTCGCTCGCGCCCGACCGCCAAGCCAAGGAGAGCAACGACGTGATCGCCGCGCGCGGCTGGCGGGCGTTTCCGGAGCCGGTCCGGGTCACGCTCCGGCCCAAGGCCTTCCGCGGCTGACGGCGAGGCTGGCAGCAATCCTCGCGGTCGAGTGATAAGACGCTGATTTTAAGGAACAATTTTCCGAATCATGCATAACCTTAGGCTGCGCGGCCGCTGCGCGGTCGCCCTTCGGATCAACAGCGCCGAGGTTGCTCGATGTTGGCGTCGCCCGAGTTTCGCAAGCAGCTCGAGGGTTACGGCCTGACCACCGCCGAAATCCTCTACCGGATGCCCGACCATCCGAGCCTGCTGCAAAGCTATATCTGGCAGGACTACGACCTGTGCCCCGATTTCCCGGTGCTCCGGAAATTCCTGGACTTCTGGGCCCATACGCTGGACGGGCCGCTGTTCAAGGTGACGGTCGGCCATTGCAAGCTGATCAAGCCCGCCGAGCTGAAGGCGCTGGGGGCCGAGTTCAGGCTGCACTAGCCGGCTCGACAAGACCGCGGTCCCGATGCGTGATGGCGGATCCGACACGCGAGGTCCGCCCGCTTGCCCAAGCTTCCGCCGCTCCTTCTCGCCCTCGCCGCCGCCGCCGCCCTGACGCTCGCCGGCTGCCATGGCAAGCCGCAGCGCCCGCCCTGTCCGGCCGGCCAGAAGTGCCTGGAGTTCGGCCTCGCCTCCGAGCCCGCCACCCTCGATTCCCAGAGAGCCAACACCGTCACCGAGTCCTGGGTGATCGGCGACATGATGGAAGGCCTCACCACCGACGGCCCCGACGCCAGCCCGGTCCCCGGCGGGGCGACCTCATGGGAGACCAGCCCCGACGGCCTGGTCTGGACCTTTCACCTGCGGCGCAACGCCCGCTGGTCCGACGGGACGCCGGTCACCGCCGACGACTACGTGTTCGGCCTGCAGCGTCTGCTCGATCCGCGGACCGCCTCGATCTACGCCTACCTCGCCTACGTTATCAAAGGCGCGCAGCCGATCAGCGAGGGCAAGGCGCCCCCGGAGAGCCTCGGGGCGAAGGCGCTCGACCGCTACACCGTGCAGCTCACCCTCGAGCACCCTGCGCCGTACCTGCTCGAGCTCACGAAGCACCAGAGCTTCTATCCGGCCCCCCGGCACGCGGTGGCGAAGTACGGCGACGGCTGGGTGGCGCCGGGGCGATACGTCTCGAACGGAGCCTACAAACTGGTCTCCTGGAACCTCGGCGACCACATCACCCTCGCCAAGAACCCCTATTTCCACGATGCCGGCCACGTCTGCCTGGACCGCGTGGACTATTTCCAGACGCCTGACGCGATCGCCGCCGAGCGGCGGGTGCAGCGCGGCGAGCTCGACATCAGCAACACCTTCCAGTCCAACCGGATCGACCGCCTGCGCCAGGTGATGCCCGGCTACGTGCACACCCACACGGTGCTGGCCACCAGCTACCTGTCGCTCAACACCCGCGACGTGAAGCCGTTCAAGGACGTCCGGGTCCGCCGGGCGCTCTCGGAATCGCTCGACCGCGACTTCATGACCGCCAAGCTGATGCGTGCGGGCCAGCGGCCGGCCTACGCCTTCGTGCCCCCCGGGACGGCGAACTACCCGTTCGGGCCAAAGACCCGGTGGGCGAACGCCTCGTTTGCTCAGCGGCAGATCGAGGCCAGGGCGCTGCTCGCCCAGGCGGGCTTCACACCCGCCCACCCGCTGAAATTCCAGCTCAAGACCACCAACAACAGCGAGAGCCTGCTCCTGGCCGAAGCCATCCAGGCCGACTGGCGCGCGGTCGGCATCGAGGTCTCGATCCTGCAGAACGACGCGCCGGTGGCGTTCGCCGCCTTCGCCAACCGCGACTTCGACGTCGGCACCATGGCCTGGTACGGCGACTTCAACGATCCGATGACCTTCCTGGGCCTGCTGAAGTCCGACGTGGGCGCGCAGAACTACGGCGACTACAGGAACCCCGCCTACGACGCCCTGCTGGGCGAAGCCGACCGCGAGCCCGACGCGTCGCGCCGCGGCCAGATCCTGGCCCGCGCCGAGCAGATCATGCTCGACGACGAGGGAATCGCGCCGCTCTTCTACACGGTGGGCCGCGCGCTGGTCGATCCGAGGATCACCGGCTGGGTGGACAATTCCGAGAACTGGCACCGCACCCGCTGGCTGTGCCGCAGGTGAGCGCCCGCGCGGCTGGGCGCGGGCGCTGTCCGTCTCAGCGGTAGCGCCGATACTCGTAGTGGCAGCGCTCCCTGCCGTTGTGCTTGGCGATCTGGTGGCCCGCCACGGCGCCGACGCCGGCGCCGATCAGGGTGCCGCCGAGCTTGCCGCCATGATGCGAGACGGCGTTGCCCAGGAGACCGCCGGTGACGGCCCCGACCGCGGTGCCGGTGTTGCGGGCATGACGGCTCGCGCCGCAGACCAGGACCCGGTGCGTGTGCGGCGGTTGGGCCTGGGCGACCAGCGGCGCGGCCGAGAGGCTCAGGCCGGCCAGCGCCAGGGTCGCAGAGGCGATCAGCTTATTGCGCAAGGGTGGTTTCTCCTTCCGTTGCGGCGACACGCTCGGGCCATAGAACCCCTGCGCACGCCCAAGGTTGCTCCTCCGGTCCGCCTGCCGGGCCGCAAGGGAGCTGCGGAACCGAATCCCGAGTCCCGGGCTTTTTTCGGGCATCGCCGGCCAAGGAACTCCTGTCCCCGAGCCGGCGCCACTGGAGAAACGCTATGTCAGTTCTTGCCTGGATCGTTCTGGGCCTCATCGCCGGCTTCATCGCCAGCAAGCTCGTGAACCGGACGGGCGGCAGCCTGGTCTGGGACCTCGTGCTGGGCGTGATCGGCGCCTTCGTGGGCGGGTTCCTGTTCACCCGCTTCGGCGCCGCCGGCGTAAGCGGCCTCAACATCTATTCGATCCTCGTGGCCATCATCGGCGCCGTGGTGGTGCTGTTCATCTACCACGCCCTGGTCGGCCGCCGGGCCCTGTAACCCGCGGATCTCCGGTCACCCGGAGCCCGAGGAGAAAGCGCCAAGCCCCGCCCGAGTACGGCGGGGCTTTTCTTTGCGGCCCGAAGCATCGGCTCGCCAGGCGCATGACCGGGCGCCGTCGCGACGGAAGCCGGCGGAACGCCGAGCCTGGGCCGCCGGTTGGCGCTGCGTCGACCGCAAAGGAGGCGCCGATGGCTGAGGACATCCGCAAACGCGAGACCCGCGCGGGGCCGCAAACCGCCGGCGGCGATGGCGCAGCCTACGGCTCCGGCTATGGCGCGGGCGGGCTGGGCTCGGGCGGCGACCGGGCGGACGGCGGCGAGGCCGGCGCGAACCGCGACGCCTGGGATGCGCCCGGTGTCACGGCGGACGGGCATCGGACCGGCTCGCCCGACGACGGCCCACGCACGGCGGTGGACGGCGAAGGCGAACCCGATCCTGACCGTGGTGAGGACGGCGAAGGCCGCTGAGGCTGCGGACGGACCTCAGTTCATGCCCGCCGCGGCGCCGGCGTCGTCCCGGCGGGCGAGGATCACCGTCTGGGCGTCGATCTTGCTGCCGGATTCGGCGAGCTCCAGGTGGATGTGATCGGTGATGCCGCCATAGCGCGCCTGCAGGCTGTGGGCCGTCCCGATCGGCCGGCCGAGCGCCACGCTGTCGCCCACCTCGACGGCGGGATCCACGTAGAACACCCGCGCCTCGAGATGCAGGGCGGGGTTGTCGATCTCCACGTACTTGAAGCGCGCATCGCCCGGGTAGGCGTAGCCGATTTTCGAGACGTAGCCGGAGATCGGCGCGACCACCGTCTGGCCGGCGCGAGAATCGTAGTCCACGCCTTCGTGGGCGCGGGCGCCGCCGTCGCGCCGGGCATGGAAGTAGCCATCGCCGAAGGCGTCGTGGCCGCGGGGCGCCTCGCCCGTGGGATTGGCGAAGTCCGGCGCGCCGTCGCCGTCGAGATCGGCGCCTTCCCACATGGGCCCGCGGTCAGCGCGTCGGAGCGCCGCCGGTTGCGGCGCGGCGAGGGGAATCGGCAGGATGGCCGCCGGCGGCGCCGGGCGCGGCGCGCGCGCCGTGGCGTCGGCGAGGCCGGCGGAAAGCACCATGGCTCCCAGGGCGAACGCAAGGACACCCGGGCCGCCGAGCGCGTGAAGCCCGTTATGGATCAGATGAACAAGCTCGGCTCTAGGAGGAAGGCTCGGGCGCATGCCTGGCTACATGGCGCAGGACCGAATTTGTACTAATGCGTCATCTCGCCGCTAGTGATTCACCCATTCGGGATATCGACCTGAATTCTCCTATTCTATGCGCGTAGGCCGCTTTGCTTCCGAGCTCTGCTGTACGACGCGAGCGTCAGGCCTGCGCCGCCCGCCCCGCGCTCGCGCCCGCGATGCGGCCGAAGACCGCCCCGGCCATCAGGCCCGTCCCGCCCGGGTAGTTCTCGTAGAACAGGCCGCCCACCAGCTCGCCGGCCGCGAACAGGCCGGGGATCGGGGCCAGGTCCACGTCCAGCACCTGGGCGCCGCGGCCGATGCGCAGGCCGCCGAAGGTGAAGGTTATGCCGCAGGTGACGGCGTAGGCCTCGAACGGCGGCTGATCGATCGGGTTGGCCCAGTTGGACTTGGGGATCGCCAGGCCTTCGGTGCGGCGGCCGTCCTTGACGTTGGGATCGAAGGCGACCTCGGTGCGCACCGCGGCGTTGTAGGCGCGGATGGTGGCGAGCGCGGCGGCCGGGTCGACATCCTCGAGCTTGTCGCAGAGCGCCTCCAGCGTCTGCGCCGAGACCCTGGTCGCCTGCTTGATGCGGTACTCGTCGCGCAGCAGGTGGCGGACCTTGGCGTCGAACACCTGCCAGGCGAACTGGCGCGGCTGCCTCAGGATCTCGCGGCCGTACCGGGCGTAGGTGTAGTTGCGGAAGTCGGCGCCCTCGTCGACGAACCGCTCGCCGCGCGCGTTGAGCATGATCCCGAATGGATAGGAGTGCTTCTGGAAGCCGTCGCCGACCGCGAGCTCGCCGAACTCCGGGGCGTTGCGCTCCCAGGCGACCGCGTGGCAGCCGGACCACTGGCCTGCCGGCATGGCCCCGATCTCCAGCGCCATCTGGAGCCCGTCCCCGGTGTTGAACCGCGTGCCCCTGACCTTCGCCAGGTCCCAGCCGGGCCCGAGATACCGCGTGCGCCACTCGACGTTGGCCTGGAAGCCGCCGGCCGCCAGCACCACGGCCTTGGCGGCGATCTCGCGGGTGCGGCCGGCCTGCCTGACGCGCACGCCGCGCACGCCGCCATCGTCGGCGATCAGCGCGACGGCCCGCGCGCCGTAAGCCACCTCGATCCCCTGCGCGGCGGCGATGCGCGTCCAGGTCTCCACCAGCCCGGGCCCGCCGCCATGGGCCTCGACCGTGAGACCGCCCCAGAAGGTGAAGCGGCCATCGACCTGGAAGGCCTGGCGTCCCCAGATCGGCGCGAAGCGATGGCCGATCTGGGCCATCCACAGCATGGTCGCTCGCGAGCGGGTGACCAGCAGCTCGCAGAGCTCCGGGTCGGTCCGGTAGTCGGTGACGCGGCCCATGTCCTCGAAGAACTGGGCTTCGGGGTAGGCCCCGAAGTCGGTCCGGGCGACCTCGTCGTCGGTGAGGTCGGGCATCAGCCGCCTCAGGTCGTCGACGCCGCGGTAGGCGAAGCGCATGGCGCCGGCGGTGAAACGGCTGTTCCCGCCGGCCTCCTCGGCCGGGGCGCGTTCCAGCACCAGCACCGAGGCGCCGGCCTGGCGCGCCGCAACCGCTGCGGCGAAGGCCGCGTTGCCGCCGCCCACGATCACCACGTCCGCCATCCGAGCGACCTCCGCCGCGCCCTTGAAGCGGCGCGACTATAGCTTGCCAGGGCGCCGCACAAGGCGCCTAAGCTCCGGCGTCGGGCGAAGCGGGGAGTGCGGGGATGGAGGGCGTGAGACGGGCTGCTACGGCGGCGGCCGCTCTGGCGGGCGCCGTGCTGGGCGCAAGCGCGGCCGGGGCCGCGGACCTGTCGCGCGGCGAGCCCACGCCGACGGGCCAGGCGATCACGCCCGCCGCGGCGCCGGGCGCGGTCTTCCAGGCGCTCAATCCGGACCTGCCGGACAATCCGGGCTTCACGGCCGGCCAGGCCTCGGCGGTGGCGCTCTCGCCCAACGGCCGGACGCTGCTCATCCTGACCACCGGCTTCAACCGGATGCTCGGCGCCGACGGCAAGGCGATCCGGGACCAGTCCGACGAATACGTCTTCGTCTATGACGTGAGCGGCCGCGCGCCGGTGAAGCGCCAGGTGCTGCGGGTCGCGAACACCTTCCTGGGGTTGGCCTGGGCGCCGGCGGGCGACCGGTTCTACGTCTCCGGCGGCGTCGACGACGAGGTGATCGAGTTCACAGGCGCGCCGGGCGGGTTCAAGGCCGCGCGCAGCTTTCCGCTGGGCCACAAGGCGGGGCTCGGCCTGCTGGTCAAGCCCGAGGCGGCGGGCCTGGCGGTCAGCCCCGACGGCCGGCGGCTGCTGGTCGCCAACCTGCAGAACGACTCCGTCAGCCTGATCGATCTCGCGACCGGGCGCGTGACCGAGACGGACCTCAGGCCCGGCGTGCTCGATCCCAGGCGCAAGGGGGCGCCCGGGGGGACCTTCCCGCGAGCGGTCGCCTGGATCTCCAACGGCAAGGCCTATGTGGCGAGCGAGCGCGACCGGGAGGTCATCGCCCTGCGCCTCACCGCCAGGGGCGTTTCCGTCGGCGCGCGGATCAAGGTGCGCGGCCAGCCCGTCTTCCTGCTGCCCGCCGCCGCCGGCCGGCGGCTCTATGCGGCCATGGACAACACCGACGGCGTGGCGGTGATCGATCCCGCGGCGGACCGGCTGATCGAGCAGATCCCGACCGCCGCGCCTGCGGCGATCCTGGCCCGCACCGGTCCCCTGGGCGGCGCCGGCTCCAACAGCCTGGCGCTCTCGCCCGACCGCCGCACGCTGCTGGTCACCAACGGCGGCGAGAACGCGCTGGCCGTGATCCGCCTCTCCGATCGCGCGGCCGGCCTGACCGCACCGTCTGGGCCCCGCCGAAAGGGCGATGACGACGGCGCGCCGCGCGCCGCCGCCCGCTCGGAGGTGATCGGCCTGATCCCGACGGGCTGGTACCCCACGGCCGTCGCGGCGCGTCCGGACGGCGGCCAGGTCTACGTGGTCAACGGCAAGTCCAACCCCGGGCCGAACCCCGACGCCTGCCGCAACAACCTGTCGATCGCTCCCGACGCGCGGCACGCCTGCCAGGCGACCAACCACTACGTGTGGCAGCTGGAGAAGGCGGGCTTCCTCACGCTGCCCATGCCGCGGCCCGCCGAGCTCGCCGAGCTGACCCGCCAGGTGGCGGCCAACGACCACTTCCCGGGCACGCGCGACACCCGGGCGGCCGAGGCGGTGATGGCTGAGCTGCGCGGCAAGATCCATCACGTGATCTACATCGTGAAGGAGAACCGGACCTACGATCAGATCCTTGGCGATCTGGAGGTCGGCGACGGCGATCCGAAGCTGGCGGTGTTCGGCCGCACGATCACCCCCAACCAGCATGCGCTGGCCCGCGAGTTCGTCGACCTCGACACCTTCTTCGACAGCGGCGAGAGCTCCAACACCGGCTGGGACTGGACGACGGCGGCGCGGACCAACGACTGGACCGAGCGCGAGGCCCCGGTGAACTACGCCCAGCGCGGGCTGCAGTACGACCAGGAAGGCCCGAACCGGAACGTCAACGTGGGCTACGCGACCACGGCCGAACGGCTGAAGGTCAACCCGCTGACCCCCAACGATCCCGACGTGCTGCCGGGCACGGCGGATATCGCCGGGCTCGATGCGCCTCAGACGGCGAACGCCGGCTACATCTGGGACGGCGCGCTCCGGGCCGGGCTGTCGGTGCGCAACTGGGGCTTCTTCGGCGATCTCTCGCTCTACGAGCCGGACGCCGGCCCGGCGCAGATCCCGTTGGAGCGGGAGCCGTGGAAGACGCACCGGCAGGTGTTCTTCCCCGCCAAGGCCTCGCTGATGGCGATCACCGATCCCTATTTCCGCGGCTTCGACCAGGCGTTCCCCGACTACTGGCGGTTCAAGGAATGGGAGCGGGAATTCGACGGCTTCGCGAAGGCCGGCAAGGCCCCGAACCTGATGCTGGTGCGCCTGCCGCACGACCACACCGGCGACTTCAAGCGCGGCATCGACGGGCTGAACTCGGTGGAGACCGAGGTGGCGGACAACGACTACGCCGTGGGTCTGCTGGTCGAGAAGGTCGCCGCCAGCCCGTTCGCCAAGGACACGCTGATCTTCGTCCTCGAGGACGACGCCCAGGACGGGCCCGACCACGTCAACGCCCACCGCTCGGTGGCCTTCATCGTCGGCCCGTACGTCAGGAAGGGCGCGGTGGTGAAGACCCGCTACACCACCGTCAGCTTGGTCCGCACCATGGAGGACATCCTCGGGGTCAAGCCGAGCGGCCTGACCGACGGCCTCGCCTTGCCCATGGCCGACGTGTTCGATCCGAACGCCGCGCCGACCTGGAGCTACCGGGCGCGCATCGCTCCGGTGCTGAGGACCACCAAGCTGCCGCTGCCGCCCGCCCCCTCGGCGGCCACCGCCTGCACGGCCAGGCCGACACACGACGGCGCCTACTGGGCCAAGGCGATGGCCGGCCAGGATTTCACTCAGGAGGATCGGCTGGACACCGGCGCCTACAACCTGGCGCTCTGGAAAGGTCTGAAGGGCGATGCGCCCTATCCGGCGCAGCGCAGCGGACGCGACCTGCGGGCCAACCGCGCGGCCCTGCTGGCCAAGGTCAAGCTCGCGGGCTGCGCGTCCTAGCTAGGCGCCGGCGGAGCGCACGGGCGGCAGCTCGCCGCGGCTGGCGGCGATGCCGAGCTGCAGGCTCTGGCCGATCATCTCGGCCTTGGCGACGAACAGCGCGGCGGCCTCGGGCGGGCAGAGCTCGGCCGCGGTCTCGCGCCACAGGTGCAGCCAGCGGGCGAAGTGGGTCGGACGGACGCCCTCGATCCGCGTGTGCGCCGCCATCGGCGAGCCATGGAAGCGGCCGGTCATCAGCATCACCGACGACCAGAAGTCGCAGAGCTTGGCCAGGTGTTCGTCCCAGCCGTCGCCGATCACCCGGTTGAAGATCGGGCCCAGCGCCGGATCGCGGCGCGCCTTGCCGTAGAAGGCGTGCACCAGGTCGTGGATCATCGCCTCGGTCACGCCCGCCGGCGTGCCGGGCGCGAGCTGGGCGCGGCGCGCGGAGAGGGCCTTCACAGCCTCTGCATCTTTCGACATGCGATGCATCTGGGGAGCGCCCGCCCGCATCGCCAGACGACCGCCTGTCGCACGGGCGGCGCTCTTGCCTTCCCCCGCTCCGACGGCGCCCAGCTGATGCTCTACCCCCGCTGATCGCGCATCAAGGCGGGCTTGCGGCGGCGGGAGGCCTTGATTAGGTTCCGCCGCTCACTCGGCAGGCCCCTCGCTCCAGGCGGCCTCGCACCGGCTCGGAGAGGTGGCTGAGTGGTTGAAAGCACCGCACTCGAAATGCGGCATACTCGCAAGGGTATCGAGGGTTCGAATCCCTCCCTCTCCGCCACCTACTTCGCCTTGGCGGCGTAGGCCTGCTGCCTGGCCTTCACGTCGGCCGGCCAGTCGGGCAGCGGATTGCCCGGGGCGGGTCCGTTGGCCTTGATCTGCGGCTGGATGACGTATTCCTCATGGCAGGAGGTGCACTCCCCATAGAGGTCGGCCCCGGATTTGTAGACGCCGGCCTTGTCGTGCTTCTCGGCCGCCATCTTGGCGACGACGGCGAGCGCGCTCAGCTTCTGGGCATGCTGGTACCAGTCGCTGTCGGGACGATCGGGCAAATGCCGTGCGCGGCCCGGGAGCTGGAGCATGTTGCCCGCCTCGATCAGCGTGGCCGCGGCGCTCTCCAGCTTCTCCCAGCCCTCGTCGGTGGTCGGCGACAAGTCCTGCATCCCCTTGGCGGTCTCCACCGTGCCGGAGCCCCCCCAGTAGATGAACGACTGCGGGTCGACGACGTGGCCCATGAACTCGTCCATCGGCAGATCGGTGTTGAGCTTCGCCAAGGGCGAGAGCTGGATTCCGGATGGCTTCGGCGCGGCCGGCTTCTGCGGCGAGCAGGCGGCGAGCAGCATGGCGGCGGCGGCGAACACGGCGAGGCGTTGCAAATCGAATCCCCCAGGACGGACGTCAGGGAACGCCGATACTTTGCCAAGCCGGCTTCTGTCCGGTTAAGAACGGTGTCGGGGACGTTACAGGACGTTACAGCTTGGACCTTCGGCTCGATCAAGGCGACGTCGGCGCGCTGGCCGCGGAGCTCCGCCGCCGCGCGGCGCTGGGCCGCTCCGAGGG